>NZ_JBSFYQ010000078.1:0-14105 GCF_053599855.1 Micromonospora sp. NPDC005161 | reverse complement strand
TGGTGTGAGCGTTCCACGGTGAAGCCGCCGTCGACGAGGCGGCGCACGATCGAGTCGCGTAGGTCGGCGTAGTGATCGACCGGGGGGACGGGGAAGTAGCCGCCCTTGTAGGCGGTCTTGTAGCCGCGGTTGCCGCCGGGCTCTTCGCGGCCGGTGTTCCAGGCGCCTTCGACGGAGTCGATGTAGTAGAACGACTGGTGCGCGGAGGTTTCGTGGCGGATGGAGTCGAAGATGTAGAACTCGGCTTCGGCGCCGAAGTAGGCGGTGTCGGCGATGCCGCTGGCGGCGAGGTACGCCTCGGCTTTCTTGGCGACGTTGCGGGGGTCGCGGCTGTAGGCCTCGCGGGTGAACGGGTCGTGGATGAAGAAGTTCAACGCGAGGGTTTTCTGCGCCCGGAACGGGTCGATGAACGCGGTGGCGACGTCCGGGAGCAGGAGCATGTCCGACTCGTGGATCGCCTGGAAACCGCGGATCGATGAGCCGTCGAACGCGAGGCCGTCGGTGAACAGGTCGTCGTTGACGGACTCGACCGGCAGGTTGAAGTGCTGCATCACGCCGGGCAGGTCACAGAAACGAACGTCGACGAACTTCACGTCCTCGTTCTTGAGGTACCGCAGCAGTTCCTCGGAATTGGCGAACACACGTCCTCCTGGCACGTCCACGGGGTGGCTAGGCTCCTTGCGACGCTATGGCCAGGCGGTTGCCCGGCCGTGTCCCCGGTGTTTCTGCCGTGTTACGTCCCTCGCGGAGCGTCAGCGACGCTCCTATATCGCTCCCGGTCGGCCGCGAACGGTGTACCGGCGAGACCATTGTAATGACGTTTGATGTCATTGGCCCGATTTGGCGCGCGCGGTGGCACCCGGAAGCCCCGATCCCGACACGGATACCCTTGACCGCTGTGACCAACCCGCAGGCCCCGGCAGCACCGGCCACCGACCCCACCTTCACCCCGCCGAGCCTTGGTCGACGGTTCGGGGCGCTGATCATCGACTGGGTGCTGTGCCTGCTGGTGGCCAACATCTTCGCCGACCCGGTGCACGACGGCTGGGCCCCCGTGCTGGTGCTGATCCTGCTGTACGCCTTCTTCCTCGGCCTGTTCGCCCAGACGCCAGGCATGTACATCACGAAGGTCCGCTGCGTGAACTGGCACGACGGCGGCCGGATCGGGCTGCTCCGTGGGCTGGCCCGGGGTCTGCTGCTGGCCCTCGTCGTCCCCGCGCTGATCATGGACGAGCACCGTCGCGGCCTGCACGACCGGCTCACCGACGCGGTCATCGTCGACGCCCCCCGCCGCTGACCGCCCACCCCAACGCGAAAGAGCCGGGCCCGCAGGGGTCCGGCTCTTCGGGGCGTACGCCAGGGGTCAGCGCCGCGACTGGCGGAAGGAGCCGCCCGGCGGTCGCATGTTCTTCGGGATCGCGCCCTTGGGCATCTGCGGCCGGGCCGTCAGCGCCTTGAGCCGCTTGTCCAGCGAGTTGACGTCCTTGCCGCTGAGCGCCCGGGGCAGCCGCAGCAGCGTCGTCCGCAGCTTGCGGATCGGCAGCTCGCCCTCCTCCTGCCCGATCACGTAGTCGTGCAGCGGGGCGGAGCCGATCACCTTGGCCAGCCGCCGCTTCTCCTGCCCGAGCAGGCCGCGCACCCGCTGCGGGTTGCCCTCGGCCAGCAGGATCACGCCGGGCCGGCCGATCACCAGGTGGACCATGTCCATCTGGGTGGTGGAGCTGACGGCCGGGGTCACCCGCCAGTCGCCGCGCATGTTCTCCATGATCTGCGCCGCCGCGCCGGGCTGCCCCTCGGCGGCGTTCATCATCGCCTTGTTGGACCGCAGATTCAGCACGATCAGCACCGCGAGCAGGGCGAACAGGATGCCCAGCGGCAGCCAGATCCAGCTCCAGAGGATGACCGCGACCACGGTGAGGGCGAGCGGGAGGAGCACCGCGGCGGCGACCAGCGGCGCGAACCACCGGTCCTGCTTGGCGGTGAACTGGAACACCATCCCGATCTGCTTCAGCCGCTGGCCGAACGAGACCTTCTCCTGGGGCTTTGCCATGCCGCAGAGTCTAGTGGGCGCCGCCCGCCCCGTTGATCCGCGTCCGGGTGCCGGTCGGCTGAGTACCTTACGTCGCCGTACGCCTCCGCGGCGGGCGCGTAAGGAGGCTGGCCCCGGAGAAGATCCGGCAGTGTGCCCATGCCCGGGTGGGGCCTTCGCGCGAAGAGTCATCAACAGCAAGATGACGACGCCACGAAGGAGCCCGAGATGTTCGGCAACGACGCAGATTTCCTGCTCGCCCTGCACCACAGCCACGCCGCCGAGCTGCGCGCCGAGGCGGCGACGGAACGACTCGCCCGGTCGATGTCCCGCCCCGGCAGGCGCAACTGGCTGGGCCGGCGCCAGCAGATCCGGCGTACCGGCGACGACCGCCGGTGAGCGCCACCGCCTTACCCGCCGCCGCGGCCACCCCGCCGCCGTCCCCGCCGCTCGGTCACCAGCCGGTCGGCGTGGCCGGCGGCGGGGCCCGTCATGGCATGCTCAACCCCGTGACCGTACGTGCCGCCAGCTCCGTCCTCGTCGGCCGCCAGCGCGAGATCGCCGCGCTGCGGGCCGCGCTGGCTCGGGCCCGGGCCGGGGAACCCAGCACCGTCCTGGTCGGTGGCGAGGCGGGCGTCGGCAAGACCCGGCTGCTGGAGGAGTTCGCGGGCTCGGCCACCGACGCCGGCGCGCGGGTGCTCGTCGGCCAGTGCCTGGAGCTGGGCGAGGCCGGCCTGCCGTTCGCACCGTTCGCCGCCGCGCTGCGCGCGGTGCTGCGCGCCGACGGCGCCGAGGTCTTCGCCGGATACGAGGCGGAGTTCGCCCGGCTCCTGCCGGAGCTGGGCCGGGTGTCCGCCGCGCTGGCCGCGCCGGCCGCCGCGCCGCTCACCGACGCGCCGCGCGGCTACCTGTTCGACCTGGTCGCTGAGCTGTTCCAACGACTCGCCGACGTCCGGCCGCTGGTGCTGGTGATCGAGGACCTGCACTGGGCGGACCGTTCCACCCGGGACCTGATCGGTTTTCTGGTCCGGGCCGCCCGGCCGGGCCGACTGCTGCTGGTCAGCACCTACCGCACCGACGAGCTTCAGCGCGGGCATCCGCTGCGCCCGTTCCTGGCCGAGCTGGACCGGGCCCGCGGCGTCGAGCGGGTCGAGCTGGGCCGGCTGGACCGCGACGGCACCGCCGCGATCCTCGCCGACCTCCTCGGCGCCGAGCCGCATCCCCGCGTCATCGACGACATCCACGAGCGCACCCAGGGCAATCCGTTCTTCATCGAGGAGCTGACCGTCGCGGGCGACCCGATCGGCTGCGCCGCGCTACCCGAGACGCTGCGCGACCTGCTGCTGGCCCGGGTGGACCGGCTTCCCGAGCCCGCCCAGCGGGTGCTGCGGATCGCCGCGGCCGGCGGCACCCGCTTCGCCCACCACCTGCTCGCCGAGGTCGCCGGGCTGCCCGAGGCCGAGCTGGAGGACGCGCTGCGCGCAGCTGTCGCCGCCCAGCTGGTGGTGGCTCGTGACGGCGACTACGAGTTCCGGCACGCGCTGGTCCGCGAGGCCGTGCACGACGAGCTGCTGCCCGGTGAGCACGCCCGGCTGCACGCCCGGTTCGCCGCCGCGATCGAGGCCCAGCCGCACCTGGTCGCCGAGGGTCGGGCCCCGGCCGAGATCGCCCATCACTGGTACGCCGCGAACGACCACCCCCGGGCCCTGGTCACCGCACGGGCCGCCGCCTGCGCCGCCGCCGACCGGTACGCCTACGCCGAGCAGCGCCGGCTGCTGGAACGGGTGCTGGAGCTGTGGGAACTGGTGCCCGACGCCGCCGGCCGGCTCGGCATGGACCACCTGGCACTGCTGGAGCAGACGTTGAACGCTGCGGTCACGGCGGGCGACTTCAGCCGCGCGATCACCCTGACCAGGGCCGGCCTGGCCGAGGTGGATGCCGAGGCCGCGCCCCTGCGCGCCGCCCGCCTGCTGGACCAGCGGGGCCGACTGCTGGCCCTGCTTGGCAAGAGCGACGGCAGCAGCGAGCTGGGTGAGGCGTACCGGCTGGCGGCGGGCGGCCCGGCCGGCGTGGAGCGGGTCCAGCTGCTCGCCGACATCGCCGCCCACCTGATCAAGATCGACCCGCAGCAGGCGGCCCGGGTGGCCACCGAGGCCGTCGCGGACGCCGAGGCCCTCGGCGAGTACGTGGCCCTGCTGCCCACGCGGATCGCCCTGCTCTGCCACGGCGACCGGGACCTGGAGCAGGGGCTTGCGGAGCTGCGCGAGGCCGAGTCGGTCGCCCGCGCCGCCGGCGACGCGCCGGCCCTGGTGATCGCCATGGTGTACCGATCGGACGTGCTCTGCGAGCTGGGCCGCTACGCCGAGTCCGCGCAGACGGCCGAGGCCGGCGTGGCCGAGGCGCGGCGGGTGGGGATCAGCCGTTCCACCGGGGCGTACCTGCTGAGCAACCGGGCCGAGGCGTTGATCGCGCTGGGCCGGTGGGACGAAGCGGAGGCGGTGTGCGCGGAGGCCGCCCGGATCGATCTGTCCGGCGTCACCGGGGTGCACTGGCTCCAACTGGGCGCCGGGCTGCGGCTGGCCCGCGCCCATCCGGGCGCCTACGAACTGGTCGACAGGGCGCTGGCCTTCCTCGGCCGGCCCTACCTGTGGCCGAGCCACCGGCTGCCCCTGCACGAGCTGGGGATCGAGTCGGCGTTGGCCGCCGACGACAAGGTCGAGGCGGTCCGGGCGGCCCGCGTCGCGCTGGCCGACCAGAGCCTGGCGCAGCTGCCCCGCGAGGGCTGGCCGGTGCTCAGCGCCGTCGCGCGTACCGCCGCCCGGGTCGAGGACCGGGAGTTGGCGGCCGCCGTCGCGGCGCTCGCCGCCGACCTGCCCGCTCGGCACCCGGCCGCGCGGGCGCACGCCGCCCAGGTCACCGCCCTGCTCGCGACCGCCGGGCGGGCGCTGCCGGCCTGGCGTACGGCGGTGGACGCGTGGCGGGCCGACGGGCAGCCGTACCCGCTGGGCCGGGCGTTGCTGGCGCTGGCCGAGGCGGCCGCCGCCGCCGGAGAGCGGGACGAGGTGGCGGCGGCGGTCACCGAGGCCACCGAGATCGCCCGGCGGCTGGGCGCGACGCCGTTGGCCGAGGCGGCCGCCACCCTGGCCCGCCGGGTCGGCCTGCGCGGGGCCGGCCAGGCGGGGCCTGGCGTCGACCTGCTGACCTCGCGGGAACGGGAGGTGCTGCGGCTGGTCGCCGAGGGGCACAGCAACAGCCGGATCGCCGAGCGGCTGTTCATCTCGCCGAAGACGGCCAGCGTCCACGTGTCCCGGATCATCGCCAAGCTGGGCGTGACCAACCGGGGCGAGGCCGCGGCCGTGGCCCACCGCCTCGGTCTGCTCGCCGAGCCCGCTGCACCCCGCTGACGAGCGCACCGGTGGTCGGCCGACCCCTCAGGCACGTGGCAGGTAGATCCGCCAGCCGTCGAGCGTGACCAGGTCCAGGCTGTCCGGGGCGGCGCGCTGCCGGTCGTCGAGCCGGGCCGCCATCGGCGACCCGGTCGGCGCGACCCAGGCCGGCGCCGTCGCGCCCTCCACCTCCCGCCGGTACGCGGGGTAGCGGTCGAGGCCGGGGCGCAGCCTGTCGTCGACGACCGCGCAGACCACCTCCTCCGCGCTGGCGAAGGTGAGCCGGTTGCAGGTCCAGTAGCCGGCCCGCACCTGCCGTACGCCCAGATGGCGCAGGGTGGTCACCAGCTCGGCGTGCCGGGCCTCGGCGGCCCGGGTCGCCGGGGCGGTCTGCACCGACCGCCAGGTGGCGTGGGCGGCGGTGCCTACCGTGGCGGCGAGAACGACCAGCGCGACCGGCCGGGCGGCCGTCCACCGCCCCCCGCTCCGGGCCACCGTCCACACCGGCCAGAGCAGCACCGGCAGGGAGATGAGCAGGCAGGACAGGTAGCGGGAACTCTCCACCGGGGTGAGCCCGGCTGCGCTGCTCACGGTGTACGCGCCGAGCGTGGCCACCGCGGCCAGCACCAGAGCCAGCCGCATGGCCGCCGCGGCCCGGGGCGACGGACCAGCGGTGGGCGGCCGACGCAGCACCCGCCAGGCGGTACCCGCGGCGACCGCCAGCAGCACCGGCAGGGCGAGCGCCCACCACAGCTGCCAGGTGGCGCACCGCCCCGGCGCGCAGAAGCCCATGCCCAGCGGTGGGCCGAGCAGCAGCCCGCCGTGCAGCCGCTCCACCCAGCCCGTGGTGGCGTCCGCGCTGCTGGCGGCGATCATCGCGCGCAGGGGGATCCGCCCGGTCAGCAGGCTGTGCGCCAGCAGCGGGGCCGCGCCCAGCACGGTGGCGGCCCCGAGCAGCACGCCGGCCGCTCCGCGCAGTTCCCGGCGGCAGAACACGACAAGCACCCCGCCGGTGGCGAGGACGTAGGCCAGCACCAGCGGGTCGACCCAGAGCATCAGGCCGGCCAGGAACCCCCACGCCGCCCAGCGCAGCAGCCGCCGACCCGGCCGTCCGGTGGCCAGATCCAGGGCGAGCAGGGCGAGCGCCACCCCGGCCGCGTTCATCTCGGGGTAGCCGCCGCCGGCGATCAACTGGTTCTTGACCACCCGATCGGAGCCGAGGGCGAGCAGCGCCACCACCAGCAGCCCGAACCAGCGGTCCCCGGTCAGCCGCAGTGTCAGTCGCCAGGCCAGCAGCAGGAACACCGCGTACAGCGCCAGCGTGGGCAGCCGCAGGCCGAGCAGCGATGGCCCGCCGATCAGGGCGAACACGGGTGCGGCCAGGTACGCCTCCAGCGTGCCCATGTACTGCTGGCCGTAGAACCAGACCGGGAAGCCCTCACCCCGGGCGATGTGCAGCGCGGCCAACCCCATGGTGGCCTCGTCGCTGTTCGTCGGCGGCGCGGCGTGGCCCAGCAGAGCGAGGCGATAGCCCACACCCGCGACGACGGCGGGCACGGTGAGGATTTCGGGCAGCCGCGACCGCCGGACGGGTTGCGACACCCGTTGCACAGACACCAGCACCTGTACATAACGGGCGAATGCGGCAATTGGCGCGCAACCGCCAGTGTTCGGCGGTAGCCGTCAGCCGATCAGGGCATTCGGGTGCCGGCGCTCTCCGGCACGGCGTGGGCCGGCGGGTCGCCGCAGCTCAGCCCGGCGGCGGCGGTCCCGGACGTCGGGTGCGGGTCAGCCGGCGGTGCCGACCGGGGCGGCGGCGCGGGCGTCGAGAGCCTGCCGGTAGAGCCGGCCGGCGCGGTACGACGAGCGCACCAGCGGCCCGCTCATCACCCCGGCGAAGCCGATCTCCTCGGCCTCCTCGCGCAGCTCCACGAACTCCTCCGGCTTGACCCAGCGGGTCACCGGGTGGTGCCGGGGCGAGGGGCGCAGGTACTGCGTGATGGTGATCAGCTCGCAGCCGGCCTCGTGCAGGTCGCGCAGCGCCTGCGAGACCTCGGCCCGCTCCTCGCCCATGCCCAGGATCAGGTTGCTCTTGGTGACCAGGCCGTCGGCGCGGGCCTGCCGGATCACGTCCAGCGAGCGGTCGTAGCGGAACGCGGGGCGGATCCGCTTGAAGATGCGCGGCACCGTCTCCACGTTGTGCGCCAGCACCTCCGGGCGGGAGCCGAAGACCTCGGCCAGCTGCTCGGGGACGGCGTTGAAGTCCGGGATCAGCAACTCGACGCCGCAGCCCGGCTGAAGGGCGTGGATCTGCCGGACGGTCTCGGCGTACAGCCAGGCGCCGCCGTCGGGCAGGTCGTCGCGGGCGACGCCGGTGATGGTGGCGTAGCGCAGCCCCATGGACACCACCGACTCGGCGACCCGGCGGGGCTCGTCGGCGTCGAACTCGGCTGGCTTGCCGGTGTCGATCTGGCAGAAGTCGCATCGCCGGGTGCACTGGTCGCCGCCGATCAGGAAGGTGGCCTCGCGGTCTTCCCAACACTCGTAGATGTTGGGGCAGCCGGCCTCCTGGCAGACGGTGTGCAGCCCCTCGCGCGAGACGAGCCCGCGCAGCTGGGTGTACTCCGGCCCCATCTTGGCCTTGACCTTGATCCATGGCGGTTTGCGCTCGATCGGCGTCTCGGCGTTGCGCGCCTCGATCCGCAGCAGACGCCGCCCCTCGGGGGCGGCCGTTGCGGTGCGCGCTGCCTGGCCGGTCGTCGGCGCGGAGTGCTCGATCGTCACGAAAACGAGCCTAC
This sequence comes from Micromonospora sp. NPDC005161, assembly GCF_053599855.1. Lineage (NCBI taxonomy): Bacteria > Bacillati > Actinomycetota > Actinomycetes > Micromonosporales > Micromonosporaceae > Micromonospora > Micromonospora sp. NPDC005161. The sequence continues at coordinate 5,892 of NZ_JBSFYQ010000078.1, read as the reverse complement.
GCCCGACGGCCGCCATCTATGTGCGTCGGGCGACCGGCGTCACGCCGTGGATGTTGTGACGCCGGACACCGACGGCTCGAAATCGGCGTCACAGCCGCAGGGATCGGGTGTTACCGTCACCGCCAACAGCGATGACGGAGCCGAGTAGCGCCCGACCCGCCAGTGCAGAGAGCCGCCGGTGCTGAGAGGCGGTCTGGCGCCGGTGCGCGAAGACCCTCCCGAGCTGCGGGAAGAACGGTTGCGGGTCACCCCGTGCCCAGTAGAGCCCGCCCGGCTGGCCCCGGTCATCAGGCGACGAACGAACGAGGCCCCCGCTCCGGCGGGGGCGAAGGTGTGGTGGCACCGCGAGGTTCCCGCTCGCCCACACCTCCCTGGGGCTGATGCGACGCTTTCGCCACCCCAGGGCGGCGACGGCGTGGCGATCGACCGAGGAGCAGCCCGCCATGCAACGAACCCTGTCCCACCAACTGCCCGCCCAGGTCGGCGCGACCGTGCGGATCGCCGGCTGGGTGCACCGCCGCCGAATGCTCAAGTCGGTGGCCTTCCTGATCGTGCGCGACGCCACCGGCCTGGCCCAGGTCGTCGTCACCGACCCGGCCGTCCGCGCCGAGCTGGAGAAACTCACCGAGGAGACGGTCGTCGAGGTCACCGCGACGGCCACCGCGAACGACACCGCGCCCGCCGGGGTCGAGCTGACCGACCCGGCGGTACGTCCGCTCGGCCCGCCCGCAGTGCCGCCGCCGTTCGACCTGTACCGGCCGGCGCTCAGCGCGAGCCTGCCCACCCAGCTCGACAACGCGCCGACCGCGCTGCGCCACCCCACCCGATCCGCGGCACTGCGGATCTCGGCGGCGGCGGTGGCCGGGTTCCGTGCCGCGCTCGACGGCCGGGACTTCGTGGAGGTCCACACGCCGAAGGTGGTCAGCTCCTCCACGGAGAGCGGGGCGAACGTGTTCGCGCTGGACTGGTTCGGCCGGCCCGCGTACCTGGCCCAGTCGCCGCAGTTCTACAAGCAGCTGATGGTCGGCGTCTTCGAACGGGTCTACGAGGTGGGGCCGGTCTTCCGGGCGGAACCGCACGACACCGTCCGGCACCTGGCGCAGTACACGTCGCTCGACGTGGAGCTGGGCTTCGTCGCCGACCACCGTGACGTGATGGTCGTGCTGCGGGACACCCTGGCCGGGATGCTGGGCACGGTGTGCGAGCGGGCCGCAGGCGCACTGGCCACGCTCGGCGTCGAGGTGCCGGCCGTGCCGGCGCAGATCCCGGCGGTGCACTTCACCGAGGCGCTGGCGATCGCCGGCGCGCCCGCCGACGAGCCGGACCTCGCGCCCGCCCACGAGCGGGCGTTGGGGGAGTGGGCCCGCCGCGAGCACGGGTCGGACTTCCTCTTCGTCACCGGCTACCCGATGGCGAAGCGGCCGTTCTACACCCACCCCGACCCCGCGCGGCCGGCGTACTCGAACGGCTTCGACCTGCTCTTCCGGGGCCTGGAGCTGGTCACCGGCGGGCAGCGGCTGCACCGGCACGCCGACTACCTGGCGGCGCTGGCGGCGCGGGGGGAGCCGGTCGAGCCGTACGCCGGCTACCTGGACGCGTTCCGGCACGGCATGCCACCACACGGCGGGTTCGCCATCGGCCTGGAGCGCTTCGTGGCCCGCCTGGTCGGCGCGGCGAACATCCGGGAGGTCACCGCGTTCCCACGCGACCTGCACCGCCTCACGCCGTGAGCGCAGCGGGCCCCTGGCGCCACCGCCGGGGGCCCGCCGCTCAGACCTCGACCAGGGTGGACAGTCGGCGCTCGACCACCGGGAGCACGTCGGCGACGGTGATCGGGCGGCCCAGCTCGGCGGTGAGCGAGGTGACGCCGGCGTCCCGGATGCCGCACGGCACGATCCGGTCGAAGTACGTCAGGTCGCAGTCGCAGTTGATCGAGAAGCCGTGCAGGGTGACGCCCCGGGCGACCCGGATGCCGATGGCGGCCACCTTGCGGGCCGGCCCCCGGTCGTCCTCGGGCACCCAGACCCCGCTGCGCCCCTCGACCCGACCGGCGGTCAGCCCGAACTCGGCGCACACGTCGATCAGCAGTTCCTCGGTGCGGCGTACGTAGGCGACCACGTCCACCGGGTCGGGCAGCCGGAGAATCGGGTAGCCGACGAGCTGCCCCGGCCCGTGCCAGGTGATCTTGCCGCCGCGATCCACGTCGACGACCGGGGTGCCGTCCACCGGCCGGTCCCACGGCTCGGTGCGCTTGCCCGCGGTGTAGACGCTCGGGTGCTCCAGCAGCAGCACGGTGTCGCCGCGCTCGCCGGCCACCACCGCCTCGTGCAGGCGGCGCTGCTCGTCCCAGGCGGCCTGGTACTCGAGCAGGCCGGCGCGGACGGCCGTCAGGCCGGAGGTCGTCGTCGTCACGCCCCTCAGCCTAGTCCCGTGACCGGCGATGATCGCTGGTGAGCCGCCTCACCAGGACGGCGGCGGCGGAGGAGGGCGACGGCGGTCAGGCCGGTCGGATGCGCCAGACCCAGACGTCGTCGACCCGTTGCGGTTCGCCGAACAGGGCGTTGGCGGTGCGCCGGACCGCCTCCTCGTCGACGTCGAACTTCGCGCCGTGTACCCGGTCGGGAAGGACGACCGTCTCGATCCGCCAGTGCTGCAGGTCGGCGCGGACATCCCGCAGGGTGCCGTCGGTGATGATCGGCACCAGCCCGGTCCGCCCGGCCTGGTCCATCAGGGCGCTCAGGGTGCGGGGCACCGGCCCGATCCGGCCGCGACCGTCCGGGCCACCGGGGCCGAGGAAGAAGCCGCCCGGAATGGCGAACTCACCCTGCCGATGGGACAGCGCGTACGCCTGCCAGCGCTGCCCGTCGGGGTAGATGTCCACGGTCAGTGGCACCGGCGTGAGCACTCCGCCGGGCGAGACGTACTCCCGCCAGGTGCCGGTCGTGATGAACTGCGGGACGGGCTCCCGCTCGTGGGTCAGCAGCGGGGTGGGCAGCAGCGGCAGCAAAGCCGCGGCGAAGCCGATCGACCAGGCCAGCTCCGCGGAGCGCTGCCGGGGCGGATCGTGCCGCAGCTGGTCGATGGCGTACGCCAACAGCACCCCGATCACCGGCGCGACCACCAGGGCCAGCCGGGCGGGCAGTGCGGCGTTCACCACCGGCAGTTGCCCGAACAGGTCGAACGGCATCGGCAGGTCGGTGCGCCGGCCATCGACCTTCGCCACCGGCCCGAAGGAGAGCACGGTGAAGAGCACCGCGGTGGCGCCCAGCGCCCAGAGGGTGGCCCGGCGGGCGGAATCGGCGCGTCGCCAGAGCGCGACGAAGCAGACCACCGTGAGCACCAGCAGGGGGATGCCGAAGAACGAGTTCTCCTCGGTCGGGTTCGGCGCCAGCGCGGTGCCCAGCCCGGCCTCACCGGCCAGCGAGCGGCGCGGGAACGCGGCGAACGCGGCGATGTCCTCGGAGTGGATCACCGGGTCGAAGCCGGTGCCGTGGAACCGCTGAGGCCCGGCGAAGTGCAGCCACAGCGGGTACGACAGCAGCACGCCCGCCACCACCGCGGTCACCCCGAGCCCGCGCAGGAAGGTGGGCAGCACGGCTCGGGCCTCGGCGCGGTGGGCCGGGTGCAGCGCCCAGACGGCGACGAACACGCCGAGCGCGAGCGCGGCGAAGAACAGCCCCTCGGCGGCGATCGAGAAGGCCACCGCGACCAGGACGCCGAGGATCACCCCGTCCCGGAGCCAGCGCCCCGGGCGGCGCAGCGCGAACAGCCGCCAGACCAGCAGTGGCACCAGCCAGCCGGCGCTCCAGTTCAGGTGGGCGTTGGCGTGCGAGACCATGCCGGGGGAGTAGGCGATGAACAGGGCGCCGACCCCGGCGGCCAGCCGGCTGCGGACCAGGTGCCGGGAGAGCAGCCAGTACCAGGCCAGCGCGGTGGCGAGCAGGTTGAGGGTGAGGATCACCAGGAAGGTCGCCGGCGGCCCGATCAGGTACGTGAGCGGCGCGAAGACGACGGCGTACACCGTGATCGAGGTGTTGACCGCGAGGTTGACCCCGTCCGGGACGTTGATCAGGTACGTGAAGAACGGGTTCTCCCCGTGCGTCACCGCGTGCCCGCCGAAGGCGAGCAGCCATTCGAAGAGCGCCTGGTCGCTGGAGTTGACGGTGATGGTGCGCACGTTCGGGTCCCGCCACAGCCCACTGGTCACCCAGACGGCGAGCGCGAGCGCCACCAGCACGACGATCAGGTCGGCCCGGCGGTCGCGGGCGGCGCGAGGTGGTGACGCGGGTGCGGGCCCGGTGGCCAGCGACGGGGAGGACGGCACGCAGCGGACGTTACCAACCGGACCTGGACGGGCCGGTCATACATGCAAGGAGGGGACCCTTGTTATCGCCTGAGGTAGAGGAGGGGGCCCTTCCTAACGGTTGGATCGTCCGGCGTACACAGTGGCCCCCGTGAATGTGTGACTGTGGCCCATGTCATAGCGGCGACACGCCGACGTAACGTTCCGGCAATTCGACCGTGACCCAGTTCACAGTCCGCCCGTCAGGAGGCCGCCGTGCGCCGCTCCTCGTCCACCCTCACCCGGCTGATCGGTGCGGTCGCCGGGCTCGTCCTCGCCGTCGCCGGTGCGGTCGCCCTCGCCACGCCCGCCCAGGCGGCCAGCCTGACCCAGGTCACCGGCTTCGGGTCCAACCCCGGCAACCTCGCCATGTACGCCTACCGTCCGGACAACCTGCCGGCCAGCTCCCCGGCCGTGGTGCTGCTGCACGGCTGCACCCAGAACGCCTCCGGCTACTTCGCCAACTCCGGCTGGCAGAAGTACGCCGACCAGTGGAAGTTCGCCCTGATCGTTCCCCAGCAACCGTCGGGCAACAACGCCAACAGCTGCTTCAACTGGTTCGAGCCGGGGGACACCGCCCGGGGCCAGGGCGAGGCGCTGTCGATCAAGCAGATGGTCGACCACGCCAAGACGAACTTCGGGGTGGACAGGGGCCGGGTCTTCGTCAGCGGCCTTTCCGCGGGCGCGGCGATGAGCTCGGTCATGCTCGCCACCTACCCGGACGTCTTCGCCGCCGGGTCAATCATCGCCGGCATCCCGTACCGCTGCGCCACCAGCATGGTCAACGCGTTCAGCTGCATGAACCCGGGCGCCGACAAGACCCCGGCCGCCTGGGGCGACCTCGTCCGCGGCGCGTACCCCGGCTACAGCGGCCGGCGGCCCCGGGTGGCAATCTGGCACGGCACCTCGGACACGACGGTCGCCCCGCTCAACGGCGCGGAGTCCCGCGACCAGTGGACCAACGTGCGGGGGGTTCCGCAAACCCCGAGCAGCACGTCGTCGCTGCCCGGCGGCACCAGCCTGGAGGTGTACGGCAACGACGACGTGCGGCTCTACCGGGTCTCCGGGATGGGCCACGGCACTCCGGTCGACCCGGGCTCCGGCGCCGAGCAGTGCGGCAGCACCGCCGCGTACTTCCTGGACACCATCTGCTCGACGTACCGCGACGCGGTCTTCTTCGGGCTCGGCGGTGGCGGCACCACCCCGACCCCGACCCCGACGGCCACCCCGACGCCGACGCCGACCCCCACCCCGACCACGCCGCCGACCTGCGTGACCGCCAGCAACTACGCGCACGTCAGCGCCGGTCGGGCGTACCAGTCCGGCGGCTACGCCTACGCGAACGGCTCCAACCAGCGGATGGGCCTCTACAACACCTTCTACACCAGCGCCCTCAAGCAGACCGCCCCCAACTACTGGGTGATCGGCTGCTGACCCCACCCCCCACCCGCTGACCCCCGTCGGTCGAATACAGAAAATAACACAAAACCCCACTCCCCGCGGAAACAATCAATAGACAAAAGGCCGGTCGGGTTTAAGGATTTTGGTCG
>NZ_JBSFYQ010000077.1:0-14987 GCF_053599855.1 Micromonospora sp. NPDC005161 | reverse complement strand
TTCCGGATCGCCGCGCCGGTGGGCTGGCTGCGCTGGACCGAGGAGTCGACGACCTGCTTCCGGGAGTCCTGCGGGCCTCGGATCCTCAGCGTCGACTGGGCGGGGGAAGTGGCAGGTGTAACCGTTGGGGTAGGTCTGCAGGTAGTTCTGGTGCTCGGGCTCAGCTTCCCAGAAGTCGCCTGCCGGGGTGACCTCGGTAACGACCTTACCGGGCCACAGGCCCGAGGCGTCGACGTCGGCGATCGTGTCCTCGGCGACCCGCTTCTGCTCGTCGTTGATGTAGAAGATCGCCGAGCGGTAGCTGATGCCGATGTCGTTGCCCTGGCGGTTCTTCGTCGAGGGGTCGTGGATCTGGAAGAAGAACTCGAGCAGCGCGCGGAAGTCGGTCTTCTCGGTGTCGTAGACGACCTCGATGGACTCCGCGTGGGTGCCGTGGTTGCGGTAGGTGGGGTTCGGGACGTCGCCGCCGCTGTAGCCGACGCGCGTGGACACGACGCCGGGCTGGTGGCGGAAGAGCTCCTCCATGCCCCAGAAGCAGCCGCCGGCGAGGATCACCTTTTCAGTGGTCACGTCGTCTCCTTACTTGTCGTCGGTGCCAGTGTTGCTGTCACTCGTGAACAGGGTGCGGTATTCGCCGTACCCTGCGTTCGCCAGGTCGTCGAGGTGTATGAACCGCAACGACGCGGAGTTGATGCAGTAGCGCAGTCCACCCTTGTCGGGGGGACCGTCGTTGAAGACGTGGCCGAGGTGGCTGTCGCCGTGCAGCGAGCGGGCCTCAGTCCGGATCATCCCGTGGCTGGAGTCTTCGTTCTCGACGACGTTCGTCTTGGCGATCGGCTTCGTGAAGCTCGGCCAGCCGGACTTGCTGTCGTACTTGTCGACCGATGCGAACAGCGGCTCGCCGGACACGACGTCGACGTAGATGCCGGGCTCGTGGTTGTCCCAGTAGGCGTTGGCGAACGGGCGCTCGGTGCCGTCCTGCTGGGTCACGCGGTACTGCTCCGGGTCAAGCCGCGAAACGGCGTCCGGGTTCTTGTGGTAATGGGTCTGCTGGGGCACAGCTCTCCCTTCCCGGCCTTTCGGCGCGGAGCTGGGGAACGAGGCGAAACGCACCTGTACAGACACCCTGCGGGCCGGTTGTATTCCCGCGGCCCTTGGCTTCCGTGGACCATCAAGTCCGGGAAAACTCTTCGGAAGTGCCCGGCTGGGTGGCGTCGCTATGGTGGGTGGCCTGGGGGGTGTCGCCGCCCCAGTAGCACCGGCGTGATCCCAAGAGTGGACTTGACCGACCAGTTCTACCGCGACTAGGTTCGGGGCGTCCGACTGGGTGCCTCCGCTGGCGACGAACTGTCCGACGTGCCTACCGGCGTCGAGTTCTACGGACGTCGCGCCACTCTCGGGGCGCCGGGTGCTGCCAACACACATCGCGATCGGGTGGGGAAGGGGCCAACTGTCGTGAGTGAAAGTTTCGAGGGCCGTAAGGTCGTGGTCGTCGGCGGCAGCAGCGGCATGGGTCTCGCCACGACCCACCGAGTCGTCGCCGGGGGCGGCATTGCCGTGATCACGGGCCGCGACCAGGAAAAGGTCGGGGCCGGCAGCCCGAATGACATCGCGAACGCGGTGTCATGCCTGCCGTCGGACAAGTCGAGCTGGATGACCGGCGCCATCGTCGAGGTCGACGGCGGCACCATGGCCGGCCGCAACTGACCCTCGAGACGTAACGCCGGGATCGCGCCGGCGGGGCCTCGACCCCGGCGCCGCCTTGCCGGCGACTTCGCTATCGCGCTCGTTCCTCGACACTCTCGCGCCACAACCGCTACCGATCAACGTGGTGAGACACCGAGGCCTGGCGCCGCTAATGCTGGTGAAACGAAACGTGCACCTCGTGCCCGTGCAAACGAGGACTGGATACAGGGAGGCGCCGGATGAAGGCGATTGTAGTGACGGACGAGGCCGCGGGAATGGCCGGGATGACGCTGGTGGAGCGGCCCGAGCCGGACGCGGCGCTGAACGACGTCGTCGTTCAGGTTCATGCGTCGGGATTCGTCCCGACTGAGTTGGCGTGGCCCTCGACCTGGACCGACCGCCTCGGCCGTGACCGGACGCCGTCGATCCCTGGGCACGAGCTGGCCGGAGTGGTCACCGCTCTCGGCTATGGCACGACGGGACTGTCGGTGGGTCAGCGGGTGTTCGGCCTCACGGACTGGACTCGCGACGGCACCCTGGCGGAGTATGTGGCCGTCGAGGCGCGTAACCTCGCGCCGCTGCCCGGCGACGTCGACTTCACGGTGGGCGCGAGCCTGCCGATCTCGGGCCTGACCGCGTGGCAGGGACTGTTCGAGCACGGCCGCCTTCAGGCGGGGCAGAGTGTCCTCGTGCACGGAGCGGCCGGCGCAGTCGGTTCGATGGTGACGCAGCTCGCACGTGAGGCCGGCGCCCACGTCGTCGGCACCGGGCGCGCTGCCGACCGTCAAGCGGCGCTCGATTTCGGCGCGCAGGAGTTCGTCGACCTCGAGAACGACGTCCTCGAAGACGTCGGCGGAATCGATCTGGTGTTCGATGTCATCGGCGGCGACATCGGGAAGCGGTCCGCAGGCCTGATTCGAGCCGGAGGAACGCTGGTGTCCGTCGTCGGCCCGCCGGAGGCGCGGCCCGCCGACGGCCTGGCGGTCGACTTCGTCGTCGAGCCCGACCGCGCTCAACTGGGTGAGGTCGTCCGGCGGGTGCGCGACGGACGACTCCGGACAAACATCGGCAAGGTCGCGACCCTCGACGATGCCGTCGCCGCTTTCAATCCGACCGAGCGGATCACCGGGAAGACGATCATCCGCGTTCGTCCGTAAGGACTCGGGGACAGCGAGCGGTCTGCCCTCCTTGTGGATCAGCGTCAACCCGGCGTTATCGCCGACGTCGAATCATGGCCGGCCGCGATTGACCCTCGAAACGTAACGCCGGGATCACGCCGGTTGGGCTGCGGACGTGCCCGTACGCGTCCGCAGCCCGCGCCCGCCGGGAGACCACCAGCACATTCGGCGAGAGACAGTCCCGGTTGGTGGCGTTACGGTGCACGAATGCGCGGCCGCGGCCCGGCTGGCGGCTTTGCCAGCCGGTCCCGCAGCGCGTCGGCCGTCGCGTAGTCCTTGCCCGCCCTGGCCAACTGGCGCTGCTCCAGCGTGACGTCGACGAGCTTGCCGAGCGCATCGCGGTACTCGCCGCCGGCGCCCACCTAGCCTTCACGCGATGTACCCCGCCGTTGGGGACGCCTGAACCTTCTCAGCGGTCGGCGCGCGTTCAGACGCGACGACGCGTGTTCAATGCCCATGCCCGGGTGTGTGCGATCGCGGGGATGCCGGGTCTAGAACGTCGGCATATTCCGGACGAGCATTGACGAATGCTGCCGCGAACGGACACGTGACGGTGGCGGTCTTTCCTTGCATGCGCAGCTCGTCGAGGACGCCGCCGATGAGCCTGGCGGCTACTCCCTTCCCCCGGAACTCGGGGAGCACGGATGTCGCCAACAGTATGACGCGGCTCCCGACCTTGCTGTAGACGAGCCCAGCGGCTGTCCGGCCCCCTAACGCGGCCTCGTAGATGCCGAGCTCACTGTTGTCGGTGATGACGAGGTCTTCCGCGTCGGGCGCGGTGGCTCCCGACAGGTTCGAGCCACCCAGATCTTCCTCGGTACTGGTCAACGCGATCATGTCCTCGGCGTTGCCCGCCATGTTGTCTCCTGAATCTCGCGTGTGGTCAGCGACCTGGGAGTGCCCAGTCAGCTCGGATGAAGTGGCAGGAGCATCCCGCCTCGGACTATTGCTAACCGACGTCGGAGACGTTGGCATCGTCCGGATGCGTCACGATAGAGCGGATTCTTAGCGCTCAGGCAGTCGGCACCGGGAGGCTGAGGACGAGCGACCCACGCAGGTCGACCAGGACACGGCCGGCCGTGCGCACCACGCGCATGACGACGTCCTCGCAGCCCGGACATCGGGCGACGAGGCCGGGCGCTCGGTCGAACACGCGCATCGCGGCCAGCGGACGGGGCGTCCGGCACCCGGCGCAGGTGAGCTCGGCAACGGTGAGGTCGGTCCCCATGATCTCGCCGAGCGGTCCGGCGAGGGCGTTACCGTCCACCCAGGGTGCGTCGTCGGCTCCGACGTTGGTGGTCGACATGGTCATCCTCCGGTGGGTCCGAAACGTTCAGTGCGGATGTTCGCCGGATCGTGGCCGATCTCGACGAGGAGGTCGGCAACGGTCTCAACGAATCCGGTGGGCCCGCAGACGAACGCCACAGCGTCGGCATCGCGGGGCCAGGCGACGCGGGCGAGGGCGTCCGCGTCCAGTCGTCGGGGTGGGGCCGGCCAGCCGGGGGGCGCGACCCTGGTATAGACGTACGTGACTGCGACGCGCCTATCGCCTGCGGCTCGTGCAGTTGCAAGATCCGCGGCGAACAGCGCATCGAGCGGGGATCGCGTCGAGTAGAGCAGCCTGGTGGGATTCGTCGCCGCACGCACCATCGACATCAGCGGCGCCACGCCGGCTCCGCCGCCGATCAGCAACGCCGGCCGCGGATCGGCGGGTCGGCGTACGAACCAGCCGCCGAGCGGCCCACGGATCTCGAGCTGGTCACCCGGCTCTGCGACGTCGGCGAGGTACGGCGAGACCTCACCGTCGGCCACCGCCTGGACGGTCACCTCGAGGCGGTCGGGCCCCGGGGCGGACGAGATCGAGTAGCTGCGGTATGCCGTGTAGCCGTCGGGAGCCGTCAACCGGACGTCGACGTGCTGGCCCGGCACGTGACCTGTCCAGCCGTCGACGTCGAGGACCAGGGTCCGCGCCGTCGCAGTCTCCGCGCGGGTGGCGGCGACGGTCGCCGGCTGCCAGGTCAGTCTGCCAGGTATCGCTGCTCGCGCCATGGGTCCCCGTAGTTGTGGTAGCCGGCCGTCTCCCAGAACCCGGGCTCGTCGTCGAGACGCAGTTCCAGAGCGCGCAGCCATTTCGCGCTCTTCCAGAAATACAGGTGAGGGACGAGGAGACGAGCTGGCCCGCCGTGCACCGGAACCAGCGGCTCACCGTCGAACTCGTACGCCACCCAGGCCTGGCCGTCGAGAAGGTCCTCGAGCGGCAGGTTCGTGGTGTAGCCGCCGTAGGAGTGGGCGACGACGTACTCGGCCGTCGTCTCGACGTCGGCCAGCAACGTGTCCACCGACACGCCTCGCCAGCGCGTGCCGAACTTCGACCAGTGCGTGACGCAATGGATGTCCACGGTCGGTTCTTCGGCAGGAAGGGCGGTGAACTCCGCCCATGACCACGTGCTCCGCTCGCCGGTCTCGGTGATGACGGCGAGCTCCCACCGGTCGAGGCCGATGCGCGGTGTCGGTCCCGCCGACAGCACCGGGAAGTCATCCGTGCGGTATTGGCCGGGCGGGAGGTCGGTGTCGTCGCGTCTGCGGCCCCCGAAGCCGCGTGTGATCAATGCCATGCGCCCCTCCCCATGTGGCCGGGCGGCCGCGAGCCCGCTGCCACCCGTGCTTCCACTCGGCCGGTGGATGTCGATGTGGTACCCGCCCATATCGTCATCGTCAGCGAATGCCCCGGTGATGAGAAACTCCGCGGTGGGGGCGTAAACGCCCGCAATCCACGGAATATGAACTGGACCATCTCGTCCAGAGTATGCTGCCATGGCGCCGGTCGGCAAACTTCGCTGGCCATCGGTGATTCGGGGCAAGCAGCAGCGCGCCTGGTGGTCGTGGCGGTGCACCGTCATCTGATGGGTGCCTCTGCAGCGAGAGTATAATGGACGATGGCGTCCATAGAGTGCGGCTAGAGACTGTTCCGAGTTGGTCGTTGGACATGTCGTAGCGCTGCGAGATGGCGGCGGCCGGTGTCGTGCCCGATGTCAGGAGAGTTCGATGGACCCTGTTCCCTCCGGTGGGAACGTTGTCGATGGCCAGCCGGTCGCTGCGGTGGACATGATCGCCGCCCTGACCGCTGCACGGCTTGTGTTCCCAGACGGTGCAACTCAATCATTCACGGCGGGTGGTCGGACGACCTACGTCGACAGGGGCACACCGTCAGCTGGCGAGTGGTCTGTTACGGGTGACGGGACCTTCGCTTCATTCTGGCCGCCGACGTACCGGGCGACGTACACGGTTCGGTGGATCGTCGAGGACGAAGTGCGGGTGGGCGTCAGCTTCACGGATACCCGGAGCCGAGTCCGCTACGACGGCCGGTACAGATGACTGGACGAGATTCGAGCCATACGTCGAATCACGATCGGCTCGGTGCTTTCTCCTGTGAGGTCGGTCGACTCCTGGCTCAGGGCACTCTCCTCGGCCGCGTCGATGCCCAGATCAGCCGACCCGCCGCGTCCGCGATGAACTGGCACGCTCACGCCGTGCCACGTGTGCTTGCCGGAGGAGCAGGGCTCCTGGTCGCGAACCGGTCGATCGGGGGCTCCGCTGAAAAGGGCTCAATTAACGGGTCGGTTCGCCGGACGGTTCCAAGAGGAACGACTTGATGTGTTCCAGCGCCATGTCCAGAGCAACTTCCATGGGTTCAACGTTGTGCGCGGCGTTCGCCAGCAAGTAGCCGCCTTGCAAAGCTGCCATCAACCCCGTGGCCAACTTCTCCGGGTCGGCGTCCTGGCGCAGTGCACCGCTGTCCCGCATCCGGTGCAGACCATCACTGATCAGCTTTCCCCATGCCGCAAACGTCTCCGACAGCATCGATCGAGCCTGCTCATCTTGATCGGACAGCTCGACAGCCATCGACCCGAGGCCGCACCCGTATTTGCCGTTGTTCAGCGAGTTGGCCTGGACCAGCGCGTTACGCCACCGGACCAGCCCTGAGAACGATCTCAGTCGTTCGAGCCCTGCCCGCTCGCGCTGAAGCACAAGCGCGCCTCGATATTTGACCAACGCGCGCACGAGCTCCTGCTTGTCGGCGAAGTGGTGGTAAAGCTGAGACTTGCTCGTCTGGCTTGCCTCGCGGACGTCGTCAAGGGTCGTCGCGTTCACTCCGCGCACGAACATCAGCCGGTTCGCCGCCTCGAGGATCCGCTCTCGAGTCGCGATGCCCCGTTGACTGATCCTCCGCTGCTTCGTCGGCGCAGCCACCTGCTCGTCGCCCATCGGTCAAGTGTATCTAGCGCCGCGCGCCAGAGAATCTATGGAGGATGGGACCTTGGAGTCCATCCAGCGTTATGTCGCATTGACGTGATGGTGAAGGACGAACGTACGCACCGCCTGCTCGGTTGAACGGGTGCTATGTCCGCGAGAGCATCAACAGGGCGAATTCTTCCCTGGACTGTCTGGTCCTCATTGCGGCAAGCTGTTGCTCAGGAGTTGCTCGGCGGTGCGTCGTGAGCGGCGCGCCGGAGGTCAGCGTGTGTCATCGCTCGTTGACTGCGTCTGCACATCATGCGCATCACCCGCAGCTGAACTTGGCTGCGGCCATGAAGCAACAAGAGGGAATCAACGGGGAAAACCAGTGAACGCGAGGAGGTCCTCGCGGGCGTCAGCGAGGTTCTCAGCGGCAGCGGGGAACTGGACCAGACTGCTGTCCTAGGGCGCGTATCGAAGTCCGTGTCGGTAGTTGTGGGGGACACGGCGCGTCGGGACCGGTAAACAGCGAGGTCTCCGGTAGATGGTTTGTCGACCAAGACGAACCATCAGCACGAAGACCTCATGGACACCATAGTGGTGACGAGGCGGCACGACCTGACTGACGCGCAGTGGAGAGTGTTGCAGCCTCTGCTGCCGGTCGCACGCAGGCCCGGTCGGCCACCTCGATGGACCAGACGGCAGCTCATCGACGCGATCCGGTGGCGGATCCGGGTCGGTGCCCCGTGGCGGGACGTCCCGGCCTGCTACGGCTCCTGGTCGGCGGCGTACGCGTTGTTCCGCCGCTGGCAGCGCGACGGGACCTGGGCCCGCATCATGACCGCGTTGCAGACCCTCGTGGACGCGGCCGGCCGCATCACCTGGGACGTGTCTGTGGACTCGACAACTGCCCGAGCGCATCAGCATGCCGTTGGCGCCCGGAAAAGGGGGATCTGCAGGCAGAAACGCCTGGTGGCGTATACGTGGAGCCAGCCGATCACGCTCTTGGTCGGTCCCGCGGCGGACTGACCACGAAGCTTCATCTGGGCTGCGAGCAGGGCCAAAAGCCGCTGTCGATCGTGTTGACTGCTGGGCAACGCGGAGACAGCCCACAGGTCATCGCGGTCCTGGCCAGCATCCGTGTGCCCCGCCCGACCGGTGGCCGGCCCCGGACCCGGCCTGACCGGGTGCTGGCCGACAAGGCGTACACCTCTCGGGCGACCCGCGCCTATCTGCGCCGATGCGGGATCAAGGCGACTATCCCGAGCAAAGCCGACCAAGACGCTCACCGCCGTAAGCGAGGGTCGAAGGGCGGACGGCCACCTGCCTTCGACCGCGATGCCTACAAGCAGCGTCACGCTGTGGAGTGCGGCATCAACCGGCTCAAACGCAACCGCGGCGTCGCCACGCGCTTCGACAAGCTTGCCGTGCGCTACGCGGCCGTCGTACACATCGCCGCGATCAACGAATGGCTTTGACCCACTTCAGATACACGCTCTACTCGCTCTTGGGCCAGATGGGGCCCTGGTCGGTCCAGGTGACACCCTTGTTGTGGCAGAGGCAGAACGGGTGGCCGACGGGGTCGGCGTAGACGCGCCAGCCGTAGCCGTCGGGGCCGATGGAGTCCTGCTGCAGGGTCGCGCCGAGGGCCAGGACGCGGCTCTGTTCGGCCTCGATGTCGTCGACTTCGAAGTCGAGATGGAACTGCTTGGGGTGCTCGCTGTCGGGCCACTGCGGGGCGCGGTAGTCCTCCACCCGGATGAAGGCCAGCTCGATCTCGCCGAACCGGATACCGGCCCAGTTGCCGTGGCTGCCCTCCTTGACCGGGCGACCCGTCACCTCTGAATAGAAGGCTGCCAGCGCCATCGTGTCCGGGCAGTCGATGATGAAATCGGTGAGTTGCAGCATCCGGCGATCTTGCCACAAGATCAAATAAGCCGGAGTTTGAGACAGGCCCTAGGCATCGGCGGCCACTTTGCGAGGTCGCTGGCTTTCAGATTGCGGACGAACTGGTCGGTACTGCGCCGGACCGTGCGGATGCTGTCATCGCACGCGACGGCCATTTCGGTGTCGGTGATATCAATGGTGACGTTCTTGCCGGCGTGGACGCGGCCGAGGGCGACTTTCTGCCCCACGACCGTGACGAGCCCGCTGTTGGAGGCCCGCCGCTGCACCGCACCGGTCCGGCCCCGGGTTGCGGGGGTGGTCCGGCGGGTCGGGCGTCGCGCAGGCGGGCTACCTCGGCGGGGGTGAGCGGGTTGGGTCGGGTGCGCGGCAGCTAGCGGGTGTCGGTCGAAGAAGCTGGTCTTGTCATCGCTGCGGATGCCGACGCGTTGCCCGCCGAGGATCTCGGCGGCCAGGACGATGTGCTGGCCCAGGAAAACGCGACCTGCCCGGCTGATGGTTCGGTCGACCTGGACCGCTTCACCCGGTGGCGCCGGCGGCAACGGCGGCTCACCAGCGGGACGGCCTCCTGGCGCAGCAGCGCAGCGAGGTCGGCGGCGGACAGGTGGGAGCGCACTGACTTGAGCCGGACGCCGGCGATCAGGAGATGGATGACATCGGTGTCTGCCCAGGACGTGACCGTCACACCGGAGCAGGCCGGGCCGCCAGAATTGCTTACCTGCCACCTGCAGATTCCCCGACGGTGGCACCACCCGGTCGAACTTCACCGCCCCCGCCACCACCTGAACCGGCGCCGGGACCGGAGGCGACGGTGAGACGAGGGTCTGGTCGACGGGTTAAGTGAGCCGGGGAGGCAGCTTCACCGGCACCATCTCCTCGGCAGCCTTGGCGGGGGTGAAGCGGTCGGCGGAGACGGCCATCTTCAGGGACTGGTGCGGCCGGTTGGTGTTGTATTCGTGCCGAACGGCGTCGACGGCGGCTTGGACGGTGTCCAAGTCGGGCCAGACCGGCACGTCCTCGGTGTGTGGCGGGTCCCAGCGGGTAATGGTCCCCGGCACGCCGACCGTCGACACAGCGACTAGGAGCGAGCGATGGGCACACGACACGCCTCGGCCGATGACCTCGCTTCCGTAGGCTTCTCGGTCCTGCGCTCCGCACTGGCGACGAACATCTTGTGGATCGGTGCGCTCAAATTCAAGCAGTACGAGGTCGAAAACGACGAACCCCTGGTCACCTCGAGTCCGCTGTTCTCGCGGCTCCGAGAAAAGCTGGGCGCACAAAAGCTCAACCGACTCATCGGTGTCACGGAGATCACCGTGGGCTCTCTGATCGCCGCGAAGCCGTTTGCGCCCAGAGCGTCGGCGATCGGTAGCTTCGGGGCGGCGGGGATGTTCCTCACCACGCTCAGTTTCCTGGCCACGGCACCCGGGACTCGGCAGGAAGGGCAGGGGATGTACAGCCTTTCTCAGCTGGGGCAATTCCTGTTGAAGGACACAGTGCTCCTCGGTGCGGCGCTCCTGATAGCTGCCGAGTCGCTGCGCGTCGCCCGCCACCGATAATGCCCGGCAGTCCGCTCGGAGCGCTGGACGCGTACGACAATGACAGCGCCTGGGCCGACGCAGGGCAGCGAGAAGGCAGCGGCACCGCGCTCCCGGTCGGCTGTGTCAGCCACACCGGCACGGCCGGGCGTTGAGGCGGGCATCGTGAGCGCCAGCCAGCGCCGCGACGGCGTCGTCGCGGTAGTACACGGTCGTGCTGTGAGGTCACAATCGACGCCCGACTTGACGCGGACTACCCAGGGCGCTGATCCCGCCATAGATCGAGCCGGCCTCCGATGCGCGACGACCAGATAAATCCGGGCAAACGGGCGCGTACCCACCCGACCGGCAAGGCATGGTGGGTGCATGACGACATCGACCCCGAGCGCCGCCAATTCCGTGGCCGACCGTCCCGCCCCCGGGGACCCCGAACCCCAGACGCTGCTGTTGCTCGGCGCCACCGGTGACCTGGCCGAGCGCCTGCTCCTGCCCGGGCTGGGTCGGCTGGTGGCCACGGGCGCCCAGCCGGACCTTGCGCTGATCGGCAGCGGCAGGGACGACTGGGGCGACGAGCGGTGGCGTCGCCGCGTGGCCGAATCCTTCGCGACGGTGGGGGCGGACGGGCCTCGGGAGACCGAGATAGTCCGCACCACCCGCTACCTGCGTGCCGACGTTACCGGGGAGGAAGACCTGCGGCGGCTGCTGGCCGCCTGCCACAACCAGCTGGTGATCTACTTCGCCCTGCCGCCGGTGATCACGGCCCGGGCCGCCGCAGCGCTGGCCCGCATCGGTCTGCCGCCCGGTACCCGGCTGATGCTGGAGAAACCATTCGGTACGGACGCCGATTCGGCGAGGTCGCTCAATGACATCCTGGCCGGGCTGGTGCCGGAGGACCAGGTACACCGCATCGACCACTTCCTGGGCAAGTCCACGGTGGTGAACATCCTCGGTCTGCGCTTCGCCAACCGGATCTTCGAACCGGTGCTCAACGCCGCGCACGTGGCCTGCGTGGACATCGTCTTCGACGAGGCCCTGGGCCTGGAGGGCCGGGCCGGCTACTACGACGGCGCGGGCGCGCTCGTCGACATGGTGCAGAGTCACCTGCTGCAGGTCCTCGCGTTGATGGCGATGGATGCGCCGCCCACCCTTCACGCCAGGGAACTGCGGGGCCGCAAGGCGCAGGTGCTGCGGGCCACGAGGGTGTGGGACGGCGATCCGGTGCGGTGGAGCGGGCGGGCCCAGTACACGGCGGGGGAGGTGAACGGGCGGCGACTGCCCGCGTACGCCGACGAGCCCGGCATCGACCCGGCCCGGGGGACCGAAACCCTGGCGGAGGTGGTGCTGGCCGTGGACACCTGGCGGTGGGCGGGTGTGCCGTTTCGACTGCGCTCCGGCAAGGCGCTGGCCGGCCGGCGCAAGGAGGCCGTCGTCACCTTCAGACAACCTCCGCGGGTGCCCACCGGCCTCTCCGGATACGAGCAACCCGACCGGCTGCGGATTGGCTTCGGTCCGGACCAGCTGGGCCTCGACGTCAACATCAACGGCCCGGGGGAACCCTTGGGACTTGATCAGGTGCAGCTGGTGGCGCACTTTGGCCCCGGCGACCTGCCGCCGTACGGGGAGGTGCTTCGTGGCGCCTTCGACGGCGACCCGACGCTGTCGGTGCGGGGCGACACCGCTGAGGAATGCTGGCGCATCGTGGAGCCGGTGCTCGAAGCCTGGCGGGCGGGAGCGGTGCCGTTACAGGAGTACCCGGCCGGTAGCCGCGGCCCGGCTGACTCCCTACTGGCCCCCGCGCCCGGCGAGGTCGGTCTTCACTGAGATGTCACTGCTCTCGGCAGCCGCCGCGGGCAGCTGGGGATGGACGGGGGGAGCGAGACCCTGGCGCGGGCGCAGCGGCGGCGCGCCGCCGCGGCCGAGCTGAGCGCGGAGTTCTGTAGCGAGTTCGTCTTGCTGCTGCTCGTTGACGCGTTGTTCCTCCGACGCGCCCAGGTAGGCGAAGATGCGCGGGCCGCGGCGGTCGTCGGGGAGATCGGGCATTCGTGGCACCACGTGGAAGTGGACGTGGGCGAAGCCCTCCTTCTCTGCGAACTGCACCACGTAGGTCTTCGCGCACCCGGTCACGATCCGCAGGGCTCGGGAGAGCCGGACCTGCCAGGTGCCGAGGCTGGCCGCTTCAGCGTCGGTCAGGTCGGCGATCGAGTCCACGTGCCGGCGCGGGACGAGTACCAGCCACCCCGGCAAAGCCGTCTCAAAGGCATGGGCGATCCGCCAGTGCTCGTCGGCGGCGACGAGTTCACGTGCCGGCAGGGTGCCGAACTGCTGAGTGTTGTGGCAGGTGTAGCAGTCCATCATCGAACACTAGTGCGCGGCCCCAACCCGGTAGGCCCCGGTGAGGGTCGGGCGATCGACGGTCGCGGTGTGACGGGTTCGGTCTCCGCAGCTGACTGTGGACCCTCGACGAGCGGTGGGCGTTCATGGTCGAGGACCTGTTCTCGACGATGAGCGGCGCCGGCCACAAGGACGAGGTGACGAAGGACTTCGAGTCCACCCGCGAGGGACGCCGAGATGCTGGTCGTCGCGACCGCCGGGATGCTCAGCGGCTGTCCGCCGGCCACCACTGAGCCCTTCTCAACCTGCGTAGCGGTTGGCTTGGACATGATGCAGAACGAGGATGGCCTGCACAACCGCGGTCGCCCGTCGTGGGCAGCAGCGCAGCTTGGCGAGGATCTTCCAGGTCTTGAGGGTGGCGATCGCGCGTTCGCCGCGGGCGCGGCTCTTCGCGTGAGCCTGGTAGACGACCTTCTGCCGGCGTGACAGCTTTCGTCGGAAGCGACGCCGCTTGAAGGGAGTGCGCACGCTGCCGCGGGCGCCTTGATATCCCTTATCGGCGAAGGTCATCACCTCGGCCCTGGTCAGCGCATCGATGATGCCGTGGGCTCGGGCCGCGGTCAGGTCGTGGACCGAGCCTGGCAGCGCTGGCGAAGCCCAGAAGAGGCGACCAACCGCATCAGCGATGACCTGCACGTTCACGCCGTGTCGCTTATGTTTGCCGGAGTAGTACGGTTCCTGGTCGGCGACCCGGTCGATCGGGATCAGGGTGCCGTCCAGGATCGCGTACGCGAGCCGGCGGATCCGGTCCATGGCAGAAGCCAGGTCGTCAGCGGCCGTCGCGAGCAGAGCGATCGCTTCCTGCACGTATCGCCATGCGGTTGCTCACGCCGATCTTGAACTCGGCGGCCAGTCGGGTGTAGGTGTCACCGTTGCGCCGGTGAGCCAGAGCGAGCAGTGCCTGTCGTCCCGCGTCGAGGCGTCGCCACCGGGATCGGCGCTCGGTGCGGTGGCTGCGGATGCGCTCGGCGAAGTGGTTCAGCGTCCGGCTGGACAACGAGATGGTGGACGGGTAAGACAGCACAGGTGAGGCTCCCGGTCGGGGCATCGGGTTTTGGTCAATTTGCTGTCTTACTTGGAGCCTCGCCCTCATCGATCCGCGGCCCCGCCTACCCGCGCTGACCTGCAAAACAGGTTTAAAAGGGCTCAGTGAGAACCTCGCCCTCAGACGCACCATGCGCGATCAAGAAACCGAGATCCGTTGCCTTGCCGACAAACTGGCCGCTGCCCGCGAGAGCAACCGCTTCGCCGACCGCCGCATCGCCGACCTGGAAGCCAGCATCGCCAACCACAGTTGGGACAGGGAAATGAGGTCGGCGAGCACCGCGCCAAGGCCAAGCACAAAAACCGAGCGGAATTGGTAGTCTCCAGACGTGTCGATCATCGTTCTCGCCGCCACGTCTGACATACCATGACGCCGAAATTGCGTCGCTCCGTCCGTGCGATCGTGCTCGACGAAGACGACCGCATCCTGCTGTACCGGTTCGTCTTCCCTCACCCGGCGGTGCCTGGCGAGGCGAAGGGCGTATGGGCGGCACCAGGCGGCGGCATCGAACCCGGCGAGGACCCGTTGACGGCCTTGCGCCGCGAACTTCGCCCCTTCAACCTGGCGAGTGGCCGGAGACTCCAGCGCCGTTGACCGGCACCGGTCCGTACGGCCCTCAGGGCCCCGGCAAAGTCGTGAGGGGTGTCCGGCTTGAGGTGGTTGGTGTAGACGCGCCCTGGGTGTGGGTAGCGGGGCGGGCATGGCCGTTCCAGAAGATCATCAAGGTTCTCGAGGCCTGTTGATCTATCTGAAGTGAGCCATGCCCGCGTTGCCATCATCGCTGATCTCATCGTTGTCGACCGCACCGCCCGGGGCATCTGCCGTGGCCTCGGCTGCCGGCCTGCTCGCCGCGTTGGGTTCCCTGCCCGATCCCCGTGCCCGACGCGGAGTCCGGCACGCTCTCGTAACCGTCGTCGCAGCGGCGGTGTGCGCGGTCGTTGCCGGTTACCGCTCGTACGCGGCGATCGGTGAGTGGGTCGCTGATCTACCTGCTGATGCCGCGGCCGT
>NZ_JBSFYQ010000076.1:0-15313 GCF_053599855.1 Micromonospora sp. NPDC005161 | reverse complement strand
GGTCGATTGCTGTCTTACCGGGAGCCTCGTCCTATGTCGACACCGGCCTCCCGCACTGCCCGTGACCTGCACCGTCACGATGAAAATGGCTCAATGCTGGGCTGGTCATGATCTCTCCTTCGGTGTCGCCCGTTACGACACCCCCGAGCCGGGAAACGGAACGGCTGTGGCGCAGGTCACGTTCGAGGAGCTGGTGGCAGAGCACCGGCGCGAGTTGCTGGTGCACTGCTACCGCCTGCTGGGCTCGGTGACCGATGCCGAGGACGTGCTGCAGGAGGCGCTGCTGGCGGCCTGGCGCGGCCTGGACGGATTCGAGGGCCGCTCATCGCTGCGGTCGTGGCTCTACCGGATCGCCACCAACCGCTGCCTCAACGCGCTGCGGGATCGCGGCCGACGGATACCGTCCGAGCCGCAGCCGCCGTTTCAGCCGCCGGAGCCCAGCCGCCGCACTCACGTGACGTGGCTGCAGCCCTACCCGGACGCGCTGCTGGAGCACGTGCCCGACGCCGACCGCGGCCCCGAGGCGCGCTACGCCGCGCGGGAGGACATCGAGTTGGCGTTCATCGCGGCGTTGCAGCGCCTCACACCGCGGCAGGCCGCCGTGCTGGTGCTCTGCGACGTGCTCGGGTACCCGCTCGGTGAGGTCGCGCCGATGCTGGACACCACACCGACCGCGATCAAAGGTCTGCTGCAGCGGGCACGCGGCGCGATCGAACGTCACCGCGACCCCGCCCGTGAGGCGCCGCCCGCGCCTGGATCGGCGCGCGAACGTCAGGTGGTCGAGCGCTTCGCCGAAGCCTTCGCAGGTAACGATTTCGACACCCTGGTCAGTCTGCTCACCGACGAGGCATGGCTAGCCATGCCTCCCGCCCCGCACGAATACCACGGCGTGGCCGCCATCATCTCGTTCCTGCGGACCAGCGCCGCTTGGCGCGTCAGCCAAAGGCTAAGAATCCGGCTGCGCCCTACTCGCATGAACGGGCAGCCTGCGTTTGTCTCGCACCTCGTCGGGGACGGCACCGAGCGACCCGGCGGGCTGGTGGTGCTCACCCTGGCCGGCGACCGCCTGAGCGGCATGACCCTGTTCCTTCACGGCATCTGAGCTCAGTGCCCTGGCGACTGCTCGGCGGCTACGGCTACCGCCTCGCCGAGATCCCGAAGGCTCGAACGGGCTGCCACGGTGCCGGTTGAGGCACCATGCCGTCAAAATCGGATGCGCTGATCTCGGCACGACCGGACGGCGCCTGGCTCAAGCGATCGTGACGCTCTGCAGCTCACGGTCTGCGGCAGAAGAGGATGCCGACCTTGTCAGCTGCGAACTCGGTGGTGTGAAACTGGGCCAGGCGTGAGGATGCGTCCATGTCCCGTGATCCGTTGCTCGCTCGGGCTCGGGAGGTCTGGCTCGAGATGGCTGGCGTTCCGATGGCCTTCCCCGCTGACGGCGGCGTGGAAGTAGCCGTCTCGGCCAGATCGCTGCTCTGTCCACCGGGCTGGGTCGGGATCGTCGCGTTGGGCGACGCCGCCATCGTCACCGTGCCGGCAGGCAGTTGGGCCGGGATCGTGCGCAAAGGGCTGCACGTTTTGCCCGTCGAGGCACTGACCGACTTTGACCGGCTGCGCGCTGTCCTGCGGTCACTTGGTACTGGGTCCGGCGAGCCTGGCCTATCTCGATGAGTGCGACTTCCAGCCGGCCGGACTCGATACCGTGGATGTGGTCCCTGGAGAACATGCCGATCTCGCCACGCTTCTGGCCTCTGTCACGGTGGACGACGCCGACGAATGTGGGTTGGCCGACATCACCTCCGATGCGTTCGTGGTAAGCCGTGGGAATGTCGTTGTCGCGGCAGCTGGCTACCGACGCTGGCCGGGGCTGTTGGCCCACATGTGCGTACTTACTGAGCCGAATCAACGTGGGCGCGGGCTGGCGCGTGCCGTTGCCTCCGTAGCAATCGCGGACGGTTTGGCGAACCATCTGCTGCCGCAGTGGCGGGCTCGACCGGAAACCGTCGCGCCGAGTGGCGCGGGCGCTGGGATTCCGTCAGCTCGGCGCTCAGCTGAGCATCCGGGTCGGAGCCTGAGCCCAAACGCCAGCTCGCCGGCCGCGCGGACGGCCATGCCGAGAGCGGCGCGAGTCGCACGATCAGCGGCAGATGAGCGTACGCGGACCCTGCGTCTGCGCCAGTTGGACGCGGGGCCGGTCGACCTCCCGACCAGGGCCACGGCAACGCGCAGGGCCGGTGCCACCAGAATGTTGGCCGCGTGGCTAACCACGATCGCGCCACAACCACGATTGGCGAGGAGCAGACCATCGACACCTCCGACACGATCACCCTATGGAGGCCCACCGGGCAGGCCGACCTCGACCTCGTGGCGGAGTCCAGGTGGCGGCTTGGCCACCACGCCTGCCGGATCAGCCAATCTTCTACCCCGTGCTTAACCGCTGGTACGCCACGAAGATCGCCCGCGAGTGGAACGTCCCCGCCGAAGGTGTCGGCTACGTAACCCGGTTCAACGTCCAGCGTTCCTACCTGGACCGTTACGAGGCTCACCAGGCCGGTGGCCGCGACGTGCTGGAGTACTGGATCCCCGCCGCAGAGCTTGCCGATCTCAACGCCCACATCGTCGGCGCGATCGCCGAAGAAGCCGATTACCGAGGCCCAGTAAACGACCAGGAGTTCACCGACGCCGACAAGGCCCTAGGTCAAGCTCTGCCTGCCGCGTGGCGAACCTACCTTCCAAGGTGAGTCGTGGTTTCGGCGGGGCTGGATGACCAGCGGAACCTACGTGTGGCTCAAGTCGCCACGCGAAATGCTCGAGCTGCATGACGCCTGGGACGAAGCCACCGATGCGCACCCCGGCATCGCGATCATCGGCGGTGACGGTGCCCGTGAACAGCTTGTACTCGACCTGTGCAGTGACCCTGCACCGGTGCTGCTCGTCGACATCACAAGCAGCGGGTGGGACAGCGCCATCAGACACGCCGACAATGTCGGCGAGCTCATCGACCGCATCGAGGCGGGTACCTTCGCGTTCGACTTCGACGATTAGTAGACATCGGCGAGCATGGTCGAACCCGCACCTCGCGGCCAGAGCACTCACCTCGGCAGAGAGTCGAGCAGCATCGGCTGGGGCGCGCGGTCGGCGGCAGAAGCGGACGTTTATCGGTTCCTCATGGTCAGTACGGCGTCTGTGCTCGATGCGCGCGTCGATGCCCGTCGGGACGTCCATCCTGGGCCTGGCTCGGCCCCGCAGCTTATTAGCGGCGGCGTCTGCGAGCGGGGCATCGCGCTACTTCCGCCACCGCGTCGTCAACCACATCGGCTTCGTCGTCGCCGGCGTGGCCCGCGACCAGGCCGGCGTCCACGCGGCGCGGTTCCGCTCGGGCGAGCGCCCCAGCGTTGTTCTG
Source organism: Micromonospora sp. NPDC005161 (assembly GCF_053599855.1). NCBI lineage: Bacteria > Bacillati > Actinomycetota > Actinomycetes > Micromonosporales > Micromonosporaceae > Micromonospora > Micromonospora sp. NPDC005161. Next base: position 11,907 of record NZ_JBSFYQ010000076.1, on the reverse strand, counting down.
GATGGACGTGGTCGGGGTGGGGACCGGGCCAGCGGATGGTGTCGACCCAGTCGTACGGCGGTTGCCAGGTGACGGTTCGTTGACGCGCGGACGCCGCGGCAGGGGCTCGGCCTTGCCCCGCGCGTTCGGAGCTGCGATTCCGGCTTCGTCCGTGAAGGTCACGGCCACGCACGCCACGGCCGAGCAGGCACCCACTCGGCCGACTTCGTCCCCGACGGGATCCTCGACCGGTTGTGTCTGCTCGGCCGGGTCGTCTAGCCCGATCTTGCCGTCGGCCACCAATTGCAGCACCAGGGTCGCGGTGAAGGTCTTGGTGTTGCTGCCGATCCGGAACCGCCCGTTCGTCAGCGGCTTCGCGGCCTCGCCCAGCTTGCGTACCCCGGCGCTGCCGACCCACTCGCCCCGCTCATCGTGCACGCGCAGCTGCACCGCGGCGAAACCGGAATCGACGATCTCCTGGATGGCCTTCTGCAGCTCCGGGCGATCCTGCCCAGCAGCGGCCACTGCGGTGTCGTCGACCGGCAGCATGCCGGTCTCCTGCTAGGGCTGGGGCGTCCTCTCCCGTGATCTCACCCAGGCGGTGAAGGCCTCGATCGCGTCGATGACCGCTTCGAAGCGGAGCGAGTGGAACAGATCGAAGGCGTGGTTGCCGCCGCGCAGCTCGGCGTAGACGACGGCGTTGGTGGAGGTACGGCGGAGCTGGTCGGCGAAATGCCGGGCATCTGCCACAGGCACCAGCGGGTCCAGGTCGCCGTGCGCCACCAAGAACGGCGGTGCGTCCGCGGTGATGTGGGCCAGCGGCGAGGACTCTGGTCCCTGGCCGAAGTAGCCGCCGTACCAGCCGTTCAGGTAGATGGCGCCGGTAACGGAGGTGTCGGCGTCCTCGAAGCCCGGTTGGAAGGCGGGGTCGTTTGGGGTGAGCGCGGCCAGCGCTGCCATGTGCCCGCCCGCCGAGCTGCCCGCGACGAACAGCGTCGCCGGATCGGCCCCGTACTCGTGAGCGTGTTCCCGCACCCAGGCGATCACCTTCTTGAGGTCGATCAGGTGGTCGGGGTGCTGGGCTTGTGGCCTCAGCCGGTAGTTGGCGCTGATGCACACCCAGCCCCGGCTGGCCAGGTGGTAGAGCAGCGGCAGCGACTGGCTGTTCTTGTGGCCCCCGGAGTATCCGCCTCCGTGCAGGTGGATCAGTACGGGCGCGCCTTCGGGCCGTGACCGGTGGTGGTAGACGTCGAGCAGGTTTCTGCGACCTGCGTCGCCGTAGGCGAGATTGGCCACGCGCCGGACCTCCCACCGGCGCCGGAAGATGGGCCGCAGCACGATGCGGGCCCACGGAAGGCGGTGCCGCAGCCCTTCGGCCAGCTCGGCGTCGAGGGTGGTGCGCCACCCGGCCCCGAGCCCTTCGTCCATGGCGTGCTCGATCCTCGCCCAGTCCCCGAGTGCGCGGTGGGCGATGATCGCGAGCCCGGGCGTGGTCGCGGCGGCCAGCCCGACGACCGCCCACCCGCCCGCCGAGTTGATGTCGCCCTCGGCGAACGCCAGCCACGTCGGCAGGATCAGCATGTAGAGGAAGGCTGCGAACGGCAGTTCGTTCACGACCAGGCCAGAGTAGTAGCTCAGGCGGCCGAGCGGGCGCGACCACGGCACCGGCGCCAGCGCGAACAGCGTGCCGATCGCGACGAACGCCACAGTGATCAGATAACCGACGGGCACGGGACCTCCAAAAATTTGCTCATCACTCGCTCCTGGATGTCGTGCTCGGTTGCGATGCCAGGAACGCTACGACAGTTGCCAGCATCTTGGCAAGAATTTGCCAGAAGTATTTGCCTGCGAGGCGTCTCAGGGTAGGGCAGGTTGCCAAGCTTGAGGCAAGCTGGCTAGACTCGGGATGTGGTGGAACAACCAGCCTTCGGCCGCCGGCTCAGGCAACTACGGATCGAGCGAGGTCTGACCCAGGGCGCGCTCGCCGGCGACGACATGTCGACCGGCTACCTGTCCCGGCTGGAGTCCGGGGCCCGCCGACCCACCGAACGCGCGCTGACGCACCTGGCCAGCCAGCTCGGCGTCAGCACCGAGGAGCTGATGCAGTCCACCGCCTCATCACTGGCGCGCAGCCTCACCATCGCCACCGGCCTCGGCCCCGACGAGACGGGCGAGCTGCTGTCCGGCGCGCTGGCCACCGCCGAAGGCGAGGACCCCCTGCTGCGCTGGCAGGCCCTGTGGCAGGTCGCCGACTGGCGACGGCAACGCAAGGAGTACGCCGAGCAGCGGGCCTGCCTGGACGAGCTGACCACCCTCAGCGACCAACTCGGACTGGCCGAGCTGCGGGCCAGAGCACTGGCCGAGCTGGCCCGCTGCCTACGGTCCACCGGCGAGGTCCCCGCCGCCGTCGACACCGCGCTGACGGCCCACCAGCTCGCCAAGGACAACCTCGCCAAGGACAACACAGTGGCCCCCTATGTCATGGCGAACGTCTTGCTGGCCGTGGTGTCCGCGCTGGCCGAGGCCGACCGGCTGCCCGAGGCCAGCCGGCACACCAACGAACTGCTCAGCCTCGTCGAGGGCCGGTCAGACACGCTGTGGGCCGAGGCACTCTGGACCGCGGCCCACATCCGGCTCCGCCAAGGCGAGCCAGCCGCCGCGGCCGAGCTGCTCGGCAAGGCCGTGCGAGGGTTCGACGGACGGGACAACCCCACCCTGTGGACACGCCTGCGAATCAGCGCGGCCAAGCTCAACCTGGAGACCACCCCACCGGACACCGAGGCCGCCCACCGCCGCGTCGAGGAAGTCCAGGCCAGCCTTCCCCTGACCGGAACACCCGCCATCGAACAAGAGCTGCTGGCCCTGCGCGCGCACCTCGCCATGCACACCGGACACTCCGCCGAGGCCCGCGCGCTGCTCGACCAGCTCGACCGCCTCGACCCGCTCCTGCCCTACCAGGACCGCATCCAACTCGACGTGCTGCGCAACCGGCTCCTGTTACTGGACGGCGCACGCGACGAAGCGGTGGCCGGCCTGCGCGGCCTCGCCGAACAAGCCCAGGACAACGGCAACATGGCGCTGGCCGCTGAAATCTGGCGGCTCCTCGCCGAATCCCTCGCCCAGGACACACCACGGCCGGCTCGCGCGTAGACCCAGGCAGCAGCCGGCCAGGTGAAAACGCGACGAGATCACAGTGGCGCGGTTGCAGACAGGCCACCCGTCCCGCTGATCAGTCGTCGACGCGCCGGGAGACGACCTTCACCAGCGTGGGAAGCACTCCCGAGCAGCACTCATTTCGCCTGGCCAGGCAATTTCGTCGGTGCCCCCACACGCCCACAGGCCCATCCGACCATCGGCAGACACGTTCGTTGTGGTCGCTACGTTCCCGAGGCCATGTAGGCGGCGAGGATGTAGTTGGGGTGGCGGTCCAGGTTCTTGCGGGCGCGGTCGTAGCGCATGGTGGTGCGGGGATCGGCGTGGCGGGCGGCGATCTGCACGTCGCGCAGGCTCACGCCAGCGTCGAGCATGGTGGTGACGAAGGTGTGGCGCAGCATGTGTGGGTGCATCCTCGGCATCCGGATCCCGGCGTTGGCGGCGAGGTGCTTGAGCCGGCGGGTCGCGGCGTGCCGGTCCATCCGCGCGCCGAGGGTGTTGCGCAGGACCGGACCGTCGAGGCGGCCGTCGACGGCGCGGTCTATGGCTCTGGCCACCGCGGGCGGCAGCGGGACGAGGACGACCTTGCCGCCCTTGCCGCGCACGCGCAGGACGCGGTGGCCGTGTTCCTCGCCGAGGTCGCTGATGTTGGCGCCGCAGGCTTCGAAGATCCGCAGCCCGAGCAGTCCGAGCATGGAGACCAGGGCGAAGTCGTTCGGGTTGGCCGATAGCCGTGCGGTGGTGATCAGTGCTTCGAACTGTAGGTGGCCCAGCCCGAGGGTGGGTGATTCGGGTGGCACCGTCGGTCGGCGGACATAGTCGGCGGGTGAGTTCGGCAGGATGTCGTCGATGACGCACACGCGGTAGAAGCCGACGACCACCGACAGCCGGCGGGAAACGGTCGAGGGTTGGAAGCGGCGTACGTCCTGCAGCCAGCGCACGTACCGCTCGATGTCCACCCGAGCCGCCGACAGCGGATCCAGGCCCTGGTCGGTACACCAGATGAGGAAGACGCGCAGATCGGAGTCGGTGTGCAAGCGCGTGTCACCACGGTACCGACCGAGGTAGGCGGCTACCGCCGCACGGAGAACGAGATGATCAGGAGAGACGATGTTGGGACCAGACGTGGGAGAGGTAGTCATACCTACGGTGCGTCACCGCTCACAGCCGGTGTCAACGCCCGCTGCGCGGCAGATTCGGATGCGCATTGGGTGCGACGCCCGACAGCTTGAGTCCTGCCGGCCCTTGCCCGGCAGAGACCATAATCTGGCCATGTATTGCGTCCATGCCGAAGTAGTCCGTTGGGTCGATGAAGATGGACGGCGGGCCGAGCGCGGTGGACCCGGACAGGTCGAGACCCGCGCCTGCCCGATTCTGCCCGGCTACGAGGCGCGGCAGCCCGGACCCGGGGCCGCCGCTCACCGCACGCCAAGGCCGCGATCGAGTGCACTCTTCTCGACATGTGTCCGGACGCTTATCGGCACGCCGACGGTCACGTTCTGTGACGCTCGGATCGCGGCATGTCAGTGCGTTTGCTTGCGCGGCAACGTCGCACGCAGCATCTCGCGGGTGTAGCTCTCCGACCTGTTGGCGAGCGTGAACTGGCTCAGGTGCCCCCGCGCCGACGGGCGAATTGACCTGTGCGGGAACGGGCATTGCGGGCCGCTGTCTGGTGGAATCGGCGGCCCGATCCACCTCAGCGGGCGGCTGCGTGGGCGCTGACCGCGGACCTGATCTCGGTGAGGGTGTGATCGAGGGAGCGGTCGTCAATGACCACCGGGGCGCCGAGCGAGGCCAAATCGTTGCGGGCCTCCCGGCGCAGCCACCAGCGCGCCTGCGAGACCGTGGCGACCGGGTCGGTGGGTACCACCAGCAGCACGGGGGTCTGTGTCCGGCCGCGCATCTTGACGCCCGGCCGCACCTCGGCGATCTCGGGCCATTCGAGCCGGACACCCATCAGCGGCAGCCGGATCCCGTCCGGGCCGACCACCACCGCCGGCACCCGCAACAACGTGCTGGCCGCCACCGGGTAACCGAGCAGCACCGCGAAGAACGCGCCCCACACGACCAGCACCAGGCCCAGCACGCCGCCGCTCATTGCCCCGATCACGATCAGCGCCGCGCCGAGCAGTAGGAACGACAGGGACGCGGCGTTCGGCCGGACCCGCACGGTCAGCGCCATGTTGTCTCCTCCCTTGGTCCGCCCGGCATCATAGCGATCGGTCACGGCGGCGGCGCGACGCTCGTCGGAGCGTGTGCGCCCGAGGCCGCCCCCCCGTATGGTCTCGTCGCCGGTCCGTTGGCGTGTTCACCGTTGGAAGTGTCGGGACTTCCGATCGATGACGCCGGCGATATGACGCACTTCATTGAGCGCGGATCGCGGCATGTCAGGACGTCCCCGGGGCCGCCGTCGAGCAACTCGAGGGCGCGGCTGAAGTCGGGGGATGTTGGCGCCGCTGGTCAGCACGTAGATCGGGGTGCCGTTGCCGTCACAGATCAGATGGTGTTTGGGAACCGGGCTTGCGCGGTTGACCGGCGACGGGCCTGTCCCGAGACCCCCTTTCTGGCGTCGATGTGATTGCCGTCCATCGCCGCGCGCGACCAGTCGATCCGGTTCCCTGTGTTCAACCGCTCGAGCAGGATCTGGTGGAGTTGGTCGAACACGCCGGCATCAATCCAGCGTTTCAACCGCCGCCAGCAGGTCGTACCGGGGCCGAAGCCGAGTTCTTGCGGGACTTTAAGCATGGCGAGGTAGTTAAGCGCCGTACACTCATCTCGGCTACCGGACGTTTTCGCCGTCATGCCCATCGCGCGAGCGGCACTCATCCCAGGCCGAGCGACCTTTCGAGCCCGTCGAGAATGAGGTCGAGCCCGAACACGAACTCGTCGCCGAAGTCGTAGCCGGGCTGCATGTAATACGAGGTCGCCATCTCGACGAGATGCGGGTACTCTCCCGCGCCCATCAGCTCCATAATCGGTTCCGCCACTTCGCCGACGCTCTCTGGGCCCTCGAACGGGAGGGCGGCCTCTTGAAGTGCGAAGCCGTAGACATAGCTGTCGATCAGCGCGTAGGCGTGCGCCGTCATCTCGGCCGAGAACCCGGCTTCGCGCAGGGTGGCGATGACGGTGTCGTGGTGGCGCAGATTGGCAAGCCCCGGGCTGCTCCGCGATTCCAGCAGCCCGATGGCCCAGCGGTGTCGCGCTAAGACCTGGCGGGCCGAGTGAGCTCGCCTCCGCAGCTCGGACCGCCAGTCACGGCCAGGAACCGGAAGCTCGATCTCGCCGAAGACGATGTCGACGAGCGCGTCGAGGATTTCGTCCTTGTTGGCGACGTGGTAGTAGACCGACATCGGCTTGACGCCGAGCTCCTTGGCGAGGGAGCGGATCGTGAGCGATCCCAAACCGCCGGAGTCGGCTACCGACAGCGCGCCCTGTAGGACGCGCTCGCGGGTCAGCCGCGCTCGCCGCCGGCCGCCCTCGCTGACTGGCTCAGACATTCATATTCCTCGTCCGTTCGTGCTATAGGCACCTTCGTACAAAGTACGTTAGCGTATTCGTACTAAGTACGGATCTTCAAGTTGACTTCCGGAGGACCGCTATGACGACCCCGACCAGGGCGACGCCGACGATGATGAGGGCGGTCATCCAGGACCGCTACGGCAGCTCGGAGGTCCTGCGGCTGGCCCGAGTCGCCCGTCCTGTGATCGCCGACCACGAGGTGCTCGTGCGGGTGCGCGCGGCCGGTCTCGACCGCGGCACGGAGCATCTGATGACGGGCAAGCCCTACGTGATGCGACTCGGCTTCGGGCTTCGGCGACCAAAGAGCCCGGTGTCCGGCCGTGACGTGGCCGGCACGGTAGCGAGAGTCGGCTCGTCGGTGACACGGTTCGCGGTCGGCGACGAGGTGTACGGGATCGCTCCGGGGTCCTTCGCCGAGTATGCCGTGGCGCGGGAGGACAAGCTCGCCCGGAAGCCGGTGAACCTGTCCTTCGCCCAGGCCGCGGTCGTTCCCGTGTCGGCCGGCACGGCGCTGCAGGCGCTCCTCGACGTCGGAAGGGTGCAGGCGGGTCAGTCCGTGCTGGTTCTCGGCGCGTCCGGCGGCGTCGGGACCTACGCGGTGCAGCTGGCGAAGGCCTTCGGCGCCGAGGTCACCGGAGTCTGTAGCACCGCAAAGCTCGACCTGGTGACCTCCCTCGGTGCCGACCACGTCATCGACTACAGCCACGAGGACTTCGCCGACGGGACTCGCCGCTACGACCTGATCCTCGACATCGGAGGACGCCCCTCGGTGAGGCGGCTGCGGCGAGCACTCGAACCACGAGGGACGGTCGTATTCGTCGGCGGTGAGAACGGCGGCAGCCTGACCGGCATGGGCAGGCAGCTGCGCGGAGCGCTGCTCTCACTATTCCTGCGGCAGCGTCTGGCGCTGTTCATGGCAAAGGAGCGCGCCACCGACCTCGAGCGGCTCACCGAGCTGATCGAGGCTGGCAAGGTCATCCCGAGCATGGACCGCAGCTACCCGCTCGACGAGGCGCCCAACGCCATGCGGCTCCTCGAGAGGGGCCAGGTCCGCGGCAAGGTCGCGATCACCGTCTGATCCCCGGACACATCACCGCCAACCGACTTCCAACCACCCGTCCACCCGACCGCAAGGAGCAACCCGTGACCGCGACAACCAGTGGCCCGCCGTTGCCCGACCAGCACGCCGCTGTTCCACCGCCCTCCGCTGCAGGCTGGGCAAGCGACACCGGCAGGACGTACGGACGCCTGATCGGGTCACTCTTCCTGGCAGGGTTCGTCACGTATGGAGTTGGCTTCGCCCTGGTCAGCTCCGTGGTGGACACGCCCGACTTAGGCACCAGCGTCTCCGCTCACCAGGCCACCCTGGTCCTCGGCGCCTGCCTCATGCTGTTGAACACCCCGTCGACATCGGCAAGGCCGTCTTGTTCTTCCCAATCCTGGAGAAGCACGGCAAGCGGACCGCCCTGACCTATCTGTCCGCGATGGTCTTCGAGGTCGCCCTGCTGGCAGTCGGCGCCCTCTGTCTCCTCTCACTCGTCCCGTTGTCAGAGCAGCTCGATGCAGGGCAGGTCAGCGCAGAGCTAGCCCGGTCCCTGGGCTCGCTCGCGGTGGACTCCAACACGATGGCGTACCAGATTGGCCAGGCGGGGCTCGCGTTCGGAGCGTTCTTCCTGTGCGTCCTGCTCTACCGGACCCGCCTGGTCCCCCGGTTTCTGGCGGCGTGGGGCGTGGTCGGGTACGTGGTCCACTTCACGGGCGCCGTCGCCGAGATCTTCGGCAGCCACGTCAGCCTGGTCCTCCTCATCCCCGGCGCGCTGTTTGAGCTGACGTTCGGCGTCTGGCTTCTGGTCAAGGGCGTTCGCACCGAGCCGCATGCTCAGGGTGCGTGACGGCATGGTGCTGACCGACAAGGGTCTGATGGCCGGCAGGACGGTGCTGGTCACCGGCGCGACCCGAGGCATCGGCAAAGCGACGGCCCTGGGCCTGGCCCGTCTAGGTGCGCGCGTCGCGATCACCGGTCGCGACCGCGTGCGCACGGAGGCGGCGGCCGGTGAGGTCCGCGCAGTCGGCGGACAGGTGGACTCTTTCGTCGCTGACCTGTCCTCGCAGGCAGAAATCCGACGGTTGGCGGACGAGGCGCTAGAGCGCCTTCCCCGGATCGATGTCCTCGTCAACAATGTCGGGGGCTACTGGAACACCCGGAGGATCACCCCCGACGGTCTCGAGCACACCTTCGCGGTAAACCACCTGGCGCCCTTTCTGCTCACCAACCTGTTGCTCGACCAGCTGAGGCGGAGCGCCCCGTCCCGCGTAGTGTCCGTCGCATCGAACGCCCAGAGACTCGGTCGCATCGACTTTGACGATCTCCGAGGTGAGCGCTCCTACTCCGGAGCACGCGCCTACAACCAGTCGAAACTCGCGAACGTCCTGTTCACGTACGAGCTCGCCCGCAGGCTCTCGGCTGGCGACGTCACTGCCAACGCTACCCACCCTGGCCTCGTGAGCACGTCGTTCGGAGCCGAGGACCCCAGCCGATCCCAACGCCTGCTCGTCCCCTTCCTGCGCGCGTTCATGGCATCACCGGCACGAGGCGCCGCGACCTCGATCCAGCTCGCCTCCGCGCCAGCCCTCCAAGGCCGGACGGGGCTGTACCTCACGAAGGGCGGACCGCAGAGGTCGCCCAAACGCAGCTACGACGAGGCTACTGCCGCACGCCTTTGGCAGGTCAGCGCCGACCTCGTCGGCCTGGCCGCAGCGGGTTGACGACGGAGAAACGCGACCGCGTCGCTCCGAAAGGGTCGCACCCTTGCGGTGGATACAACCTCGACGTGCCCGAGGACGTCGCCGTACCACTCCTCGCGGATCACGGTCGCGCCGGCGGCAACCAGCTCGGGCACCTTCTGCCGGATCAGTTGGGCGCGCTCGGCCATGTCCCAGGGGCCTGGGCCCGCCACCCGGATATCGATATGCAAACGGTTTTTGGCGGACTTGCTCTCGGGCACCTTGAGGGAACCAATGGCAGGGCCCTGGCCATCCGGGTCGACGATGGACGCGTTGTCGGGCTCGTTGAAACCGGATTCCTTGACGTAGCCGAGGGCCAGCGCCCAGAAAGCAGCGATCCGCTGGGGATCGTCGGCATCGCATCCCAAGGTCCAAAAAGTCACCACGGCGCCAAGGTACGCGAGCTACGACACGCTGTCATCGGCACGAGCGGGCGGCGCAGCCCGTCGGGCGAGGGTTGCAGAACGTAGCGCCCGGTCGGCGGCAAAAGAGGACGGTCTAGTTGTCGCCTCGGTGTCCGTCGCGGACCACCGCTAACCCGCCGACCCGGGTCGTGATGCCCGCCGGCCCGCGTCGGGCCGAAGCGAGCACGCTGGCCGGTCGACCGAGGGTCTCACCCTGCTCCACCTCGATCGCGACCGTCTGTGCCCCTGTCGTGTCGAGCAGGTGGGCGGCCAGGCAGCCGGTGCTGTTGGCGTTGGCGACGTCCTCGTCGACACCGATCGCCGGCGCGAACATCCGCGCCGCACCCGGTCGGTCGCCCACCGGCGGTACGTACACGAAACAGCCGAGGAGCCCGTACCGCCGGCACGCCGCTGTCAGCCTGCCGAGGTGTGGGCAGACTCGGAGCAGCGCCGACCGGTCGTGGACCGGTACCAGCATGCGTGGTGCGCCGGGCGCGGCGATCCGTGGCGCGTCGGTCGGATGCGGATCGTCCGCGGTGAGCCCGAGCGCGGCGACGATCGCGGCGCGCTCGTCCGGTGCCGGGTGACGCAGCGCGACGAGGCCCTGGTCGAACCACACCTCGATGCCGGCGGGGCGGCGGATCGCGACGGTGTCGAACGTGCGCCCGCCGGTGTGTTGGCGGTCGTTCAGCTCGCCCAGCGCGGTGCGGGTCAACCGGACGGCCTGCGCGGCAACGGTGCCGTGGCCGCAGCCGGACAGTTCGGCGGTGGCGGTGAAGAACCGGACCGGCCAGCCACCGTCCGGCGTCCGCCCCGGGCCGAGGAACGCCGCGTGCGAGGTGCCGGCCGCAGCAGCGACCGCACGCCGGTCCGCGTCCGTCGCCGCCGGGTCGTCGTCGGTGACGGCCGTGGGGCTGCCGCCCCGGCCGTCGCGCCGCACGCACGCATCAACCACCGTGACATCCGGCCAGGACATGGGCCCACCTCTGACGCTCAACGAACCGGCAACCGCGAACGGCGTCTGCCGATGGCCGGACCTGGCCGCGACGGCCGACCGAACGCGTCCCGGAGCGTACCGGCCTGCCTCAGCCGGTGCCGTACTGCACCGGATAGTGGATGATGACCGCACCGCCGGTGGCGTAGTTGGCGACATCGGCGGCCACCCGCTGGCCTTGCGGCGACGCCCGCGCCGCGGCCATGGCGGCGGCGTCAGCGAAGTCGCCTTCGAAGACCGCGAAATACGGCGCTTCTCCCTTGGTCGCCGCCACGTCGAAACTGTAGCGCCACGCAAGCAGGCCGGGCAGATTCATGACCAGTGGAAGGTGGTTGGTCACGTAGTAGTCGCGGAAGTGGTCAGGGTCGGCGGGCTTGGAATACAGGACCACCAACTTATGCATGACGACCTCCGTCCAGAGACGAGACCATAACACTCCGGGTGACCTGGGAGCTCCTGCTATGAACCAGGGACGACACGGAACGGTTCGGATCGCCTCAAGATCCAATGCACTGTCATCGGCATGAGCGCGCGCAGTGCGGCATGAGCGCGCGAACGTGCGGATGCCGTTTTAGGCGGCGATGATTCATAGGCGGGAACGGCCCTATCGGTCGACAACCCTGTACGAGAGGAGTTGCTGTGGCGAAGTTCGTGACCATCGGGTACGGCGACCAAGCGGGCTACGACCACACCGACGCAGCCGTACGCGACGCGGCGCATGCGCATGACGCCCGACTGCGCCAGGATGGGGTCGACATGGGCGTCGCCGGCCAGCCCGTGCAGGTGCGGAACCACGACGCGGCCGAGGTGACCACGGAGGACGGGCCTTTCATGTCTTCCACGCTTCCCGTAGCCGGTTTCGCCATCATCGAAGCAGCTACGCTGGCCGAGGCCATCGACATCGTGTCGCGTACGCCTTGCGCCGTCGCGCACGGCGTGGTCGAGGTATGGCCGTTGCAGGAGTCGTCGTAAGCGTCGACTAACGACCTCGTGCACGGTTGTAGATGCTTGAGCATCGATGATCGTGCCATGGTTGGTGCTGCGATCATGACGGATCGTCGGATGACAGGGCTG
>NZ_JBSFYQ010000075.1:0-17152 GCF_053599855.1 Micromonospora sp. NPDC005161 | reverse complement strand
TTCGCGATCGGTGCCTTCGAGGGTGCCCGAACAGACCGTGAGATCGGGACGAGCCTCTGACAGCGGAGCCATGAACGGGTGCACGGATCTGCCGCATTCCGCGCGATGGCCTTCACAACCTGTCGGGCGCTGACCGAGCTGGCCTGCCGGAGCGTCACGTTTTGCGGAGGTGCCCCCACTTGTTGGTGGGGCCAGTCTTGGCCGTCCGGGTGGGGCCTCCTGAGACCGTCAGAATCAATCTCACAAGACGGCCCCGGGAGACCAGCTCGCAACCCGGCTCTCGGCGGCATACCTCGTGGCCATGGTTGCATCGGTGGCCGTGGCACTGGCAGCCCGCCGATCAACGCGGCACCACCCAATGTGGCGACGGGCCTGCTCACCGGGACGGGGGCGACATCCTGCTCACAACGCAGGTGACGCCCCTATGTGCGGCACTCACAGCGGCGAAGCAACGTGACTACAGACCCTGTCTGTCAGACAACGAGATTGCCTGTGAGCGCACTCGGCTCTCACAACGTTCCGCCCAGGACCCGCCTATAAGCGAATGTTGATCTCTCACGATGCAGGCCAAGCCGGTCACCGGGCCGCGACGAGACCGGGGAAAGCTGTGAGGGTTGGCCGCTACCTTCTTCGGCAACACCCTCACCCCACATATCGCCCCACCCGGTTTGGTCCCGCCTGACGGATCCGCCGCCGCATCTACCGGTGCGCTTCGCCCACCCGCTTCGGCCGGTCGGCACGCACGCCGCGCGGCGACCCCGCAGGTCGCATCAACCATCCGCATCACCAATCCCACATTCCTCGAGCCGACCCATGCACCCGATGGGCTGGCTACCTCTGCGCGCCCGCGCCCCGCAGGAAGAAGGACCCGACCATGACCCACACCGTCAACGGCACTCCGCTGACGCGCCACGGCAGCCGCGTGCCCGCCCTGCCCGCAGGACCGACCCCCCATCGGGCGGCCGCCACGTCTGCGACCAACCCGGCGCCTAGCCCCGCGACGAGGCATCCCAACCCGCGGTCGGCCGTCACGCCGGCCCCGACCATCCACACGATGATCGTGTGCCTGCCCGACGACCTGCCCGAGGAGGCGCTCACGACCCAGCAGCTCGACACGCACTTCGGCGTCCCAGGCACCCTCACCACCCACTTCTGGGCCACGCCCCGCCTTCGACTGTGGCAGCGGCACCAGATGTTCGGCCTGCGTAAGGGCCAGCCCGCGGCCTGCGCCGGCGGACCCGTCGGGCTGCTCGACCTGCAGGGCATGCGGCACGCCGCCGCAGTCGGCGCCGGCATCCGCCACCAGATCTGGCAGCACGCCGTGCACGGCACCCGACCCGCCACCCCGTGGCCCGCCTTCGAAGCACGCCACCTCGCCAACCCCGACAAGTACCGCTACGACACCGCCACCGGCGACTTCCATTCCCAACCCCGCGTCAACGCCATGCGCCTACACGCCGCCGCCAACCCGGGCAACGGCCAACCGAGGATCGGGGAGTTGGAGATGTACCAGGCCGGGCCGCTGGCCTACCAGCACTACAGCGCCGCCACCGCAGTGGTCGGCGACGCGCTGCTCACCGCCGATGGGCGCAAGCTCGCCCCCGTCACCGACGGCCTTGCCGACCGCATCACTTACCTCGAGCAGGCCCTGCGCCACCTCGACACCCTCACACCGCAGCAGCGGCTGATCGCCGTCGCCCTGTAAAGCCCCTCTCGCATACCCGGCCGAGGCACCCCGGGCCAACCGCAATGCTGCCGAGGATCCGGCTCGCCGGGGCCGCTGGCACGGCCCTCTGCCACGTGCCGCCCGCACGCCACCTCCATGGAAAGCACGACAGACGGCGATCGATCTCGCCTCTGCTGCGTCGCGGGCCGTCCGTACGGCCGGTAGCCACCGCCCGGCGCCCCGGGCTTGGGGCGCCCACACAGCTCGGCCTGCGACAGGCCGCTCTATTCCTCTTCCCGCTCATCACGCACAGCAGTCACCTAGCCGTTGCCCGGCCACTCGCGCACCCCACGCTCCCAGGCACGGCCGTTCGGCCGTGTCCGGGTTTTCACCCGCGCATATCCATGCACTTGATCACAGCCGCCGTCGAAGCGTGGATCAGTGCACTGCCCTTTATGCAACAGGAAGAACACGCCGCATGACCGACACATCGCAGGACACGATGCCGGCGCACAGCACGATCAAAGTGCTGGCCGCGCTCGCCGACCTCGGCGAGGCCACTGCCGCAGCGGTAGCCGAACACGCCGGGCTCGGCTACTCCACGACCATCCCAAAGCTGCGGGCCTGGGAAGAGTCCGGGCAAACGGAGCGATTCCGCACCGACGACGGACGCACGTTGTGGCGGCTGACCGCCGCCGGCCACGCCGCCACCGCCTCCCACGAAATCAGGGAGCAAGCGCCTGCCGACCCGGTCGCGCCCAACCCCACTGTCGAGGTGGAAACCCTCGACGAGCGCAGCCAAGACCGTGACCGGCCCTCCGGTGCCGCACTGGATGAACCAGACGAGCCGAGTGACGACCACGTCGAGCCGGCAGCGGACCCGGTTCCCGACGCAATACCCCACGAGACCACCACGCCCGCTCCCGCCGACACCGACAGCGCCGGCGAGACGCCGGTCGACTCGACCCCGGCCCACGAAGAGGAACAGGAACAGGACAGCCCTGAGGCCGTCGAGGCGCCCCGCGGGGAGGCCCGCCCGGCCAAGAACCGGCGGACCGGGGGGTCGTTGCGCGGGGCGGTTCTGGACATCCTCGAGGCCCACCCGGATCGGCAGTACAAGACCGGTGAGCTGTGCAAGCTCATTGACGACGCCAACGAAGGCAGCGGCGCGGCCAAGGCCAGCGCTGGGGCGGTCGTCAACGCCGCGATCAAGCTCGTGGCCGCCGGCACGGTCGTGCAGACCGTCGAACGCCCGGCCACCTTCCAGCTCGCCCCCGCCAGCGGCGGCCAATAGGCCGCACCCGTTCAGGTAGCCCGGGGCCGGGCGTCAACGTTTCGGACGCGAGTACGCCCGCCCCCGGTGCTCCTTCGCATTCAAGGAGCGTCACGAGTGTCTCCCATCCTGCACGCGATCGTCACGACAATCGGCGGGATCCTCGCCGGCCTCGCCCTCGCCGGCGCCCTGCTGTGGCACCAACACCACGCCCTCCAAGCGGCTCGCTACGACGCCACCCACGACGACGTCACCGGCCTGCCCAACCGGCGTCTCCTGCTCACCCGTCTGCGCGCCGCCCTCGCCGACGGCGTGCCGTGCGGTGTGGTGCTGCTGGACCTCGACCGGTTCAAGACCGTCAACGACACCTTCGGCCACGACGCCGGCAACGTCCTGCTCGCCCAGGTCGGGCGGCTGCTCGCCGGCCTGGACGCGCCTGTCGAGGTTGCCGCACGCCTGTCCGGCGACGAGTTCGCGCTGCTCGTGCGCGGCGACCACGACGACACCGCTGCCGTCGCCCGCGCCGCCTACCGCGCCATCGGCGACGCCCCCATCCGCCTCGACAGCGGCGAGGTCAGCATCCGCGCCTCCGTCGGCTACGCCCACACCCACCTGCCCACGAGCCCTCGGCAGCTTCTCGCCGAAGCCGACGACGCCATGTACGAGGCCAAGCGCTCCGCCACCGGCGTCTGCGGACACCACCCCCTCACCACAGCACCGGGCCGGCGCAGCCGGGACCGCCACCACTGCTGACCCGATACGCCCCATGCATCCACGGACCCCGCGGCCGCCGGCTGCGGGGTCCCTTCCGTTTCCGCCTCTTTGAGGGAGATGACGTGCTGTCCTTCCCCGCTGTCCACACCCTGGCCAGCTGCCTGCTGGCCGCCAACACCGACGCCGAGACCCTCGGCTGGGGCAGCCCCGCGACGCTGCTGATCGTTCACGACCGGCGTCTCGACACGGCCCGGCCGGCGCCGCTGCACGGGATGCGCGGTCTGGAGTTCCCGCTGCACCCCGACGACCTACTCACCGAGCCCGCCGGGCTGCCCGCGCTGCTGCACCGCCTCGCGGCCGGCCTCGAGCACCCCGACCCGCCGAGGGCCTACCAGGCCACCCTCGACACCATCATCGGCCTGATCCGCCAGCGCGAACCCGACGCGCGGCTGCTGGCGTGGGCCGCCCTCTACGACGACATCCTCACCGTTTACGGCGAACGGCGGCAGGTGCGCCGCGTGGACGCCGTCGACATCGACGGCCGCGTCTACCAGCTCACTCACCAGCGCGGCGAGGACCACCCGCTGCTGCTCGTCGACGACATCGCCGACCCGAACAACGCGCCCGCCACGGTGCCGGGGCTGGCCGCCCTCTTGGCCGCCACCGCCCGAATCACCGGCGGCCGCAGCCGCGAGGTGGCCTCATGACCGGCCCCCAGCCCCGGCGAGACACCACCGACGACGACCCCATCTTCACCGCCTGCGGTCCCGATGGGACGTCGGTGCGCTGCCGGGTGTGCGACGCCGTCGACGACATCGTCCAGGACGACGTTCCCTCCATGGCCGGCTACGGCGAGGACACCTACATCCGCTGCACCCGCTGCGGATCCGCGGAAACCACCGACCCGATCTTCGGCTGGCGCGCCACGCCCGCCCCGTGGCCGCCCTCCCCCGACCAGGAGCACCCATGACGACCGTCGACCTGACCCGCTCCCAGATCGGCGGCAGGACGCGCTCAGTGCCACGCAGGGGCGGCGGCAGGTATGTGACCGCACACCCGTGTGCCGGAACCCTCCCCGTCGACCCGCAGAGGACCGCCGACCCGGCGGCCGATAACGCATCCGCGTCGAGGAGGATCCGATGAGCGACCGGCACGCCGACACCCGTGGACCGGCCAACTCGCCCTGCGGCACCTGCCCCTACCGCCGCGACGTCCCCTCCGGCGTGTGGGACGCCTCCGAATACGCCAAGCTGCCTGACTACGACGCACCGACCGCCCTGCAGCCGCACGGGCTGTTCCTCTGCCACCAGGCCGACGGGCGGGTCTGCGCCGGCTGGGCCGGCTGCCACGACGGCAACGAACTCCTCGCCCTGCGCCTGGCCACCCTGCAGGGGATGAGCCCCGACGAGATCAGCAACACCCGTGGCTATGTGTCTCCGGTGCCGCTGTTCGGCTCCGGCAAGGAGGCCGCCGAGCACGGCATGGCCCGCATCGACGATCCGAACCGGAAGGCAAGACGGGCGATCGACCGCCTGGCCCCGAAGATCGCCGCACGCGGACTGGATGCCGCAGTGCGGACGCTGTCGGTGCCGGTAGTGCCCGTCGACGGGGACTGCCTCACCTGGGCTCCCGCCACCGCCTCCCGGCTGCGGGATCTCGGCTATCCCGCGCGGGTCGTCGACGTGGCTGGCTGGCTAAACAAGCCCGCTGGAGTCCTCGCCTTCGTGCACCGCACCGTCTGCGTCACCGACGCTGACGACGACCTCGCCGATGGGCGGGTGGTGGACGTGACCGCCCGGCAGTTCAATCCGAGCCTGCCCGCCCGCTGGCTCACCGGCTGGTCCGACTACCTCGCCGAGCTGGCCGAGGCGGCAGGCGTCGACCGGGTCACATCATG
This sequence comes from Micromonospora sp. NPDC005161, assembly GCF_053599855.1. Taxonomy (NCBI): domain Bacteria; kingdom Bacillati; phylum Actinomycetota; class Actinomycetes; order Micromonosporales; family Micromonosporaceae; genus Micromonospora; species Micromonospora sp. NPDC005161. The sequence continues at coordinate 11,602 of NZ_JBSFYQ010000075.1, read as the reverse complement.
GCCCGAACCCCGTACCTGAGACACGCCTGATCCGCGGGGAACTGACGCACGCCCGGCCACAAACGCCACCACGGACATCACCCGAGCACCAGCGAGAAGGGGCCACGCGACGGTCGCGTGGCCCCTTCGTCATGCCCTGTCGCCCCCGGTCCTGCCGCCCGGCGGGACCCACGTCCGGTCACGGCGCGAGCCGCTGGCACGCGCCGTGCCCAATTTCCGTTGAAGGAGTCACTCGTGAGCACCCGCTGCTACGTCGGCACCACCGATCCCGCGAACCCGCACCTGGTGCACGCCCGGTTCGTGCTCTGCGACGGCCACCCGGCCGCCGTCGTGCCCACCCTCGCGCGGATCTGGGCCGGCCACGCCCACCACGACACCCGCGCCCTCGCCGCCGCCGTCCTCGGCCACGACTGGGAGTACCTCGACGACACGATCACCGCCACCGCCCCTGCGTTCGCCGGGCAGCGCCCGGTCCCCGGGGTCGGCATGACCCTCGCCACCACCACGGCCGACGTCGTGGATCCGCCGGAGCCGGTCAGCGTGTTCCCGCTGTGCCAGGCCGGTCATCTCGACGCGATGCGGATCTACCTGATCGACCCCGCGGCCGCGACCGTCACCGTGCACACCGACGACGGCGACCCCATGGCTCAATACCGCCTCGACGGCTACACCACCCGGCCTGCCCACCGACGGCCACACGCAGCGCCCGCCGACACGCGGCCACCGTCCGAGCCGCAGCGCTGCCCGACCGGGTTGCCACGGTGAGCGCCCGCACCCTTGCCGCCGTCGGCGCCGCAGTGGTCGCCCTGCTTGTGCTCTGCGCTGGTGGGATCGGGGCGCTGTTCACCGGCGGCGGCACCGCCTCCGCCTCCTGCTACCGCGCGCTGGGCCCCGGTGGCGCGCCGCTGTTTCCCACCCTGAACCTCACGCCACCGGCCGAAGGGTTCCTCCATGGCGGCGGCTGGAACGGCGAGCAGGTCACCAACGCCGCGACGATCGTCGCCGTGGGCGCCGAGCGCGGTGTCCCACCTCGGGGCTGGGTCATCGCCCTGGCCACCGCCATGCAGGAATCCACATTGCGCAATCTGCCCGGCGGGGACCGCGACTCGGTCGGGTTGTTCCAGCAACGCCCTTCCCAAGGGTGGGGCAGCCCCGCGCAGCTGCAGAATGCCCGCTACGCCGCCGGCGCGTTCTACACGGCGCTGCTCGAGGTGGACGGCTGGCAGGCCATGCCGCTCACCGACGCGGCGCAGGCGGTGCAGCGCTCCGCCTTCCCCGGCGCCTACGCCAAGTGGGAAGACGACGCCATCGCCCTGATCCGCGTCCTGACCGGCGGCACCGCCGCCGGGCCGGTCGCGGGTGACCTGGAGCAGGCGATGAGCAACCCGCTGTGCCTCGCCGACGGCGGTGACGGCCAGTTCGGCGGCGCACCCGTCCCGCTACCGCCCAGGTTCACCCTCCCGGCGGGGACACCACTGCCGGTCGTCACGGCGATCGGCTGGGCCCTGGCCCAGCTCGGCAGCCCCTACACGTTCGGCGGGGACTGCACCGCCCCCCACTCCGGCGTCCCCGCCCGGCAGTGCGACTGCTCGTCCCTGCTGCAGCAGGCCTACCGCGCCGCCGGCATCAGCCTCCCGCGCACCACCAGCGAGCAGATCCACGCCGGCACCCCGGTAACCGACCACGGGACCCTGCGGCCGGGGGATCTGCTGTTCATCCCCGGCATCCGCGGCAGCCGCAGCCGGCCCGGGCACGTCGGCATGTACCTCGGACACAGCCTGCTGATTCAAGCGCCGCACACCGGCGACGTCGTCAAGATCAGCAAGCTCGCGGCGTGGAGCGGCCAGCTCGCCGCCGTCCGCCGCATCGTCACCTGAACCACCCGCCAAAGATCCTCAACCCGGACATCCCCCTTGTCACCGCCGGCCAGATCGGCCGGCGGTTCCCGCATAGTTGATGGAGGTTTCACCGTGAGCTGTTCCACCCTCATCGGCGTCACCGCGACCGCAGGCGCCTACGCCGCCCGCTGGTTGCACTGGGGTAGCGACCCCGAGCAGATGCTGCCGCTGCTGCGGCGCATCTGGCAGCACACCTTCGACCAGCGCACCCTCGCCATGGCCGAGGCCCTGCTGGGCCACGACTGGGTCACCCTTGGCCATGCCGCCCCGAACACCGGACGGCCCGGCGAGCGGGTCGTGCCCGGCGTCGGCTACGCGACCGACCTGCAGGACGGCGTGCGACGCGGCCGGGTCGACGACCCGGCGGAGGGCTACCTCGAGTGGATGTACCTGATCGACGTGGCCACCGACACGGCCGTCGTCTTCGAGGCCACCTGCCACGGCCGCTGGCTGCGGCACGGCCAACACCCCCTCGACCCGGACGTGGAGCGGGTGCTGGGCTGTGGCGGCCACACCGAGCACGGCCACCGCTGGGATGCGGCCCACCTGTGGCTGCCGGACGCTCGCGCCGGACTCGACGCCGACATCTGCTTGGCCGCGCACCCCGGTGCCGTGACGGTCCTTCGGTTCACCGACGCCACCGCGCACGCGATCACCGCCGCCACCACGCCCACGCCTGGCGGTACCGGGCGGCAGGTGGCGTGGCTGCGCGGCGCGGGCACCGAGTTCGACCTCATCTGGTCCGACGGCCGCGGCGAACAGCTTCAGAGGCTGCGCCGCGACGCCCGCGGCTGGCTGCTGCTCGACGGTCCCGTGCCGCGCTGGTCGTGGCGCCTGCTGTCCGACGCCACGGACGGGACGAGGCGATGACCTACCAGCGGGGCGAGCGGATCGCGCTCGAGCACACGGACGATCCGTGCAGGCTGCTGCGGCCCGGTGACGAAGGGACCGTGTGCGGCTACGACCCGGATCAGCGGATGGTCACCGTCGACTGGGACAACGGGTCGCGTCTGGCGATGTGCCTCGACGCCGGCGACCGTATCCGCCGCACCGGTCAGGTTGTACCGCCGGACGCCGTCTGGCAGCGGGTGCTCGACGCGCTGCGCGCCGCGGGCGCTATGGCCGGGACGGAGGCGGCGCGGTGGTGGGCGCAGGATGTCATCGGCGGCCGGGCCCACGGCAACGTGGCCGCGACCGCGCGGCGGGTCCTTGCTGGCCTCGATGACGGGGATCCCGCGGTCCTCGACGGGCTTCCGTCCGCCGACCGGTACGCGCAGGCACACAACCGTGACCGGTACGCCGAGGACGCCCGGGATGGCGTGCCCGCCTGGGCCGAGCTGACCGCCGGCCGGTGCGACGAGACGCGAGGGGCCTGGTGTGACGGCTTCGACCAAGGGGTCACCGACGAGGTGGCCCGACAGTGCCGGATCATCCTCAGCCCCACCGGAGACGACCGCGACCTGAGCCACCTACACCCGAAGCAGGTGCCGATCGGTGGCCCTGGGGTGTTCGCCGGGGACTGGTCGTGGACACCGAACGACGACGGCGAGATGCGAATCCCGGTGGGGTTCATCGGGACGCTGGTCGACACCTGGAATGGGTGGGCGGTGTTCACCTGCACACGGCAGGTGGCCGAGGCGATCGTCGCCGACCAGCAGGCCGCCCGCGACCGGTACCGGCAGCACCTCGCCGACCAGGGTGTCACCGGCAGCGACCTGGACGATCTCGTGGACGAGTCGATGGCCCGGATGCGCTTCGACGGTGACGTCATCGACGTCGACGAAAGCCGGGTGCACTACGACCCGGAGGCGGTGCAGCGCATCGCTCCGAACGCAGACGGCGAGTACATCGTCATGGGCTGGGCGTGGACGTGGGTCCCCATGCACCCCTACGACTGCGACCGCCTCGCCGGCGACATTTCCGACCCCAGCGAGCAGCCGAACTCTGCGCCCACCGCCCCATGACCCCACCACCCAGCCGTGAGCACCCCGACTACGAATGGAGGACGAGCATGCGCGACGACGTTGACGAGTTCGGCGAGTACGCCCACGAGGAGATCCTGCAAGCCTTGGTGCTCCAGCTGCTCACGAGCGATGAGCTGGACCAGCTCTGCGACGACGCCGACCTGCCCCAGCTGACCGACGCCGACGGCCAACCCGTGCACATCGGCTCGGCCCGTACCTATCGCGACGCCGGTGTCCTCACCCTCGACCGTGGTGTGTGGCTGGAGCTGTCGGACGGCAGTGTGTTCGGCCTGACCGTGCAGATCTCCCGACGGCCGACCACCGAGGTCACCCTCCGCCGCCGATAGCCCCCGCCCAACGCGCCTGCGCCTGCTCGACTTGATCGATCCGGCGCCCGGTGCGTTCATCGTCGTCGCCCACACCCCGCGTGTGTGCGCCGGCATCCGCCTAACGGCAGCCCTTCGGGGCCGCCCCCTTTTGAGCAGCTCACGAGGTTGCTGGCCGTCCCTGCCACGGGATCGGCCCGCCAATCCCCGTCTTCGCCGCGCGGACACCGCACCACCGCCCGCGCACCCGGAGATGGGTGCGCGGGCCCCACCCCTACGACAGGAGACCCAGCATGGACCCTGCAGCCCCACCCACCAGCCCCGACGACGCGGTCACGGACGCGACGACCTCCGGTGACCGGCGGCCCGGCTACCTCTACCGGCAGGTCGCCGCCTACCTCGCCAGCCAACCCGACCAGCTACTCAAGGTCGGTGAGATCACCACCGCGATCGCCGCCCGCTCCTCCGGGGCGGTGTTCGAAGCCCTGAAGAAGATGGCCGCCGCGGGGTACGCCACCCACCACACCGGCCCGCACCGATTCCAGATCACCCAGGCCGGCATGGACGCCGCCGGCACCCTCCCACCACCGCCGCCCCGCACCCCGACCGGCAGTGGCGGTGCCCGGTCGAGACGACAGCCGGTACCACGGCCGAACGGCGACCTGTACTTTCCCCGCAAGCTCGCCGGCGCCACCGACGTCGACGTGCTGCGCCGCCTGCGTGAGAAGCGAATCCCGGTGCTGCTCTACGGGCCGCCCGGCACCGGCAAGACCGCCCTCGTCGAAGCCGCCTTCTCCGACCTGCTGACCGTCGCCGGGACCGGGGACACCGTTGTCGAGGACTTCCTCGGCAACTTCATCCCACTCCCGGACGGCGGCTACGAGTTCGTCTACGGCCCCCTCGTTGCCGCGATGCGGGAAGGGCGGGCGCTGCTGGTCGATGACGCGACCCTCATCCCCCCGAAGGTCCTCGCCGTGCTGTACCCGGCCATGGACGGCCGGCGGGTCATCACCATCCCCGGCTACCGCAACGAACGCGTCGAGGCGGTCGAACGGTTCTACGTCATCGCCGGCCACAACCCCGGCGTGCACGGCGCGATCCTCACCGAAGCCCTCGCCTCCAGGTTCGACGTGCACATCGAAGTCACCACCGACTGGGACCTCGCCCGCCACCTTGGCGTCCCCGCCCCCGCCGTACAGGCGGCCATCGCCCTGAACGCCGACCTCGCCGCCGGACGCGTGTCGTGGGCGCCGCAGCTCCGCGAGTTGCTCGGCTTCGCCCGCGTCCGCAAAACCCTCGGCCTGCCGGCGGCCGTCGCGAATCTCGCCGGCCGCGCTCCCGAAGACGACCGGGAGCAGGTGCTCGCCGCTCTGCGGCAGCAGTTCGGCACCGACATCACCGCGCTGACCCTCGGCAAGCAACGTTGAAAGGAGCCCCATGCCCCACCCCCACACCCACCTGCAGCCCGACACCACCACACCCGGCGTCGCCGATCCTGCCTGGCAGGACTGGAGCAACGCCTGGACCCGGCACGTCCCGGTCCTGACCGGCCGCACCGATCTGACCGTGACGGTCGCGCCCGGCGCTGGCGGCGGCGCCCCCGCCTGCTTCTACCCCGACACCGGGCGCATCGAAGTCGACGCCAGCCACATCGGTGCCCCCGACGTCGCCAACCCCCGCCGCGCCGGCCACAAGAAGCTCGTGCCCACCGCCTACGGGCTGCTCGTGCACGAAGCCGCCCACGCCGCCCACAGCCAGTGGCGCACCCCGCCCGGCACCCCACCAGTGGTGGCCTCCGTCGCCAAGGTCCTCGAAGAGTCGCGTATTGAGTACCGGCAGCGCAGCCGCCGGCGCGCCGACCGGCGGTGGCTTCGCCACACCGTCACCACCCTCCTCGACCCCGGCGACGCGCCCGTCGACGACCTGTGGCACGCCGGACACCTGGCCGGACTGCTCCTCGCCCGCGTCGACGCCCGCATCATCACCGCCAAAGACATCCGCGGTGTGCGCGCCGCCGTCACGGCGATCCTCGGCCGCAAACGCCTGCTGCAGCTGCGTGACGTGTGGCGGCAGGCCCACATCACCGACGACACCGACGCCGACACGATGATCGACCTGGCGTGGCGGTGGTGCCGCATCCTCGGCATCAACCCTGATCAGCAACCAGATACGCCCGTGCCGGATACCGGTGTGTTCGCTGGCCGGCTCGCCCGGGCCCTGACCGACTACCTCGCCCACGCCGCCGGCCTCACCCCCATCGAGTACCGGGCCCGGCAGATCACCGCCCGGTTCTCCGCCCCTGCGGCGTGGACCCGACGCGACCCCACCGACGGCGAACGCGCAGCCGCCCGCCACCTCGCCGCCCGGCTGCGCCGCGCCCGCACCCACCAACCCGAACCCGACACCCGGCCCAGCCTCATCCCACCCGGCAGGCTGCGCACCCGCCACGCCATCACCGCCCAGGCGCAGATCGCCGCCGGCACCATCCCCACCGCCACACCCTGGCAACGCCGCACACAGGTCCCGCCGCCGAAGCCGACCCTGCACATGGGCGTCATCGTCGACGTGTCCTTCTCCATGCACCCGTACGCGGCGCCGATGTCGTCGGCCGGGTGGATCCTCGCCCACGCCGCCCGCAGCAGCCAGGCGATCACCGCCACCATCGCCTTCGGCAGCGACGTCACCCTGCTGATTGGCCCCCGACAACGGCCCACCCACGTGCAGGACATGCGAACCTTCGGCGGCAGCAGCGCCTTCATCGACGCCGTCAAACTCGCGGACGAACTCCTACAGCTGCGCCAGCCCGGCAGGCTGCGGTTGCTCACGGTCGTCTCCGACGGCGACCTCGACGACATCCCGGCAACGCAACGACTCGTCAGCACCCTGCACCGCGCCGGCTGCGCCGTGCTGTGGCTACGCCCCGCAGACCTGAACGGGCACACCTTCACCGACACCACCACCCTCCTGGTGGCCGACCCGGTGCAGGCCATCGAGCACATCGCGAACGCCACCGCCACCGCCCTCGAGCAGGCCTGACAAGAACCTGCTCCACCCGACGGCCGCTGGGCATCCGGCGTCGCCGTTGCCAGAGGCAGCGATGACCCCACATGCCTCCCGGACTGGCATCGGGTCGGGCCCTTTCCCGGCCCCTCCTGCAGCCGCTTGCCCGGCTACCCCGCGCAACCGCGCACCCCGGGCACGGCCGCACAGCTGTGCCCGGGTTCCACCCCGAAGCTTGGGAGACACCGTGAGCAACCAGCACCGCCTACCGATCACTTCGCCCGCTGACCTGATCACCGCCGTGCCTTACCTGCTCGGCTTCCACCCCACCGACAGCCTGGTCCTCGTCGGCCTTACCGGCACCACAGTCGCCGTCGCCAGTCGCACCGACCTGCCCAGCCCGGCTGAGGCGGTCGACTGGGCCGACGAGGTGATGCCTCAGCAACTGCGCATGCTGCAGCACGCCGACGTGACCGCGGCGATCGTCATCGGCTACGGCCCCGCCACTCGGGTCACCCCGGTCCTCGACACCGTCGCACCCCGGCTTCGTACCGCCGGCATCGACGTCTCCGACAAGCTGCGGGTCACCGGCCGCCGCTACTTCTCCTACCTCTGCCAGAACCCCAGCTGCTGCCCTATCGATGGGCTGCCCTTCGACCCCGATCGCAGCGATCTCGCTATGCGCGCCATCGTCGCCGGCCACACCACGCTGCCCGACCGGCAGGCACTCGTCGCCAGCATCGCTCCCATCGACGGTCCTGCCCGCACCGCCGTCACCCGCGCCACCTACCAGGCCCGGACACGCCGCCATGCCCTCTCCGCTTAGGGCGGCCGCGGCGCGCTGATACGCGCCGGGGAGGACATCGTGCGGAAGACGTTCGCCCGCTACGCCGATGACCAGGTGCTCACCGACGCCGAGCTCGCCTGGCTCTCCGTGCTGCTGCCCATCACGGCGATACGCGACGCCGCGTGGCGGGCCACCGACACCCAGCCATGGCATGTCGCGCTGTGGCGCGACATCACCCGCCGCGCCCAACCCGACCTCGCTGCCCCGCCCGCCAGCCTGCTCGCCTTCGCCGCCTGGCGCAGCGGTGCCGGAGCGCTGGCCTCTGTCGCCGTCGACCGGGCCCTGCAGGCCAATCCCAGCTACTCCCTCGCCCAGCTCATCGACCGAGTGCTGCGCGAAGGACTACCCCCGTCCGTGCTCGACGGCTGGCCCGACCAGACCTCTCCCACCACGCCCTGACATGCCAACACCCCGTACTTCATCGCCTTGGGAGGACACCTGTGCCTGACTACCTCGACATCCCGGCACGACTCGTCCGCGTCGAGGGCTACCCCCTCGACGCGGACGAACTGGACCAGGCCTGCGCGCAGCATCCCGACACGGTGTGTGCGCTGATCGCGGTGGCGGGCACGATTGCTGCGGCCGACGCGCAGATCGCCGTGCTGACCAACGCCGCGAACCTGCTCTGCGACGTTCACGCCGACGGCGACACGGACACGGTGCTGTTCATGCGTGAGCGCCTGGACGCCGTCGCGGACGCCCTCACTCGCGCCCTCGGTCAGAGGGACAAAGCCACCGGCCGCCTACGTCGTGAGTGCGATGCCCTCGCCCAACTGGGCGCCGGCTTGATCACCGGTCCCGGCGACGGCCGCCCGCCCGCTGACCCGCCTGACCGCGTTTACCCGGTCACGACCTGACCGCTGCCGCGAACACGCGGCACCCATACGCACCGGTAGGAGCCGGCCCACTACCGGCACCGCCAACACCTCCCACGCCCCGCGCCTATCCCGGCCGCGGGGCCCCTCCACATCCGTTCACCAGCCAGAAGAGGAGAACCCCGCAGATGACCAGCGCGGACGTCACATCCTGTGAGCCGGCACTCGAAACCATCCTGCTCACCAGCTGGGAAGCCTTTCACCCCGGCCAGCAGGCGCCGCTGGGCTGGCTCACCCACACCACCGCCCAGATCCTGACCCACCTGCGGCAAACCCACACCTGCACCCCGCCCGACAACGCCCGCCCGGACGCGCTGAATCGGTTCCACCGGCAGCTGCGGGAAGCGCTCGCGGATGGCGTCCGCCAAGACCAGGTCAACATCGACGGCGCGAACAGCCTCCTAGAGGTCCTCGACCTGCCGCTGCTGCCCCGCCGCTGGCAGGTCCGCCTCACCCTGCCCCTGCTCATCGACGTCACCGCCACCACCCACGAGGACGCCTTCACCCAGGCGGAGAACACCATCGAAGCCGCGCTGGCCGACCTGCCCGCGAACATCGAGTGGGACGGACAGGACGGCTACGAGGCCCTCGGCGGTGACCTCGACGCCGATGAGCCACTCGGCGACATCGGTCGGACCGTCCACGGCTGACGGCCTACCTTCGAGCGCGCAGAGGACCAGAGCGGTCTTCACGCGCGGTGCACGCATCAGATCCCGCCGTGCGCGACTTCGCGCGCCCAATGAGCGAGGACGCCGTCTTGCGATGCTGACCCGACCCCTTCCGTGTCCGCCGCGATACCCGCGGCGACGTGACGCCGGCCGCACCCGCCAACGTCTCAGCAACGACTTGATCTGTGCGGAAGGTCGAGCGTCACTCGTCACGGTCGCCACCCCGGCATACCCGACAGCGGTTCCCCACACCGCTGGCCAGGGTGGCGGCCACCCGAGTCGCTCCGCGCCGAAAGGGCAGCCACTGATGTCGCAGCCGCACCGCCGCCCCGTACCGGCCCACGTCACCGACGTCCTGCTATGGCTCCTCGCCACCGACGTCGCCGCCCAGCACCTTCCCAACCCCGGCCGGCCGGCTACTGCGCCAACCCGCGCTGCCACCAGGAGGCGTACCCGTGCCCGCCAGCGCGCGACGCCCAGCGCGCCTGCCGCGCCGCCTCCCGACCCCCGCCGCTCGCCGCTCGCCTACGGTCCGGCACGCGTCATCGCCTCGGCCGCTGCGGCGACAGGGTCCGGCTGGCTCCTGCCTGCCCGGCCGAGCCTGGCAAACCCGCCGCAGGAGATGCTGCCAACCCGGGCCGCATGACCCTGGCCCCGCCAACCGCATGCTCCGCCGATGGGACCCTCCCAACAGCACGGAGCCAGCCAGTCATCGGTTACCGGGCTGCCTGCATCAGCTGAACCGCGCCGGCGAGCAATCGGTACCGCTTCAATGCCTGCCGTAGCCGTCTCACCTCGCACCCTGAGGCACCGGCTGACCGCACTTGGAGCCAAATCTCGAGGACGGAGGCTCGGGAGTGCATCGCGGGCCTCGACGCCCGAGGGCTCGCGAGACTGCCGGCATGAACGGATATCGGATTCGGTCTGGTTCAACCTCGGCGTGTGCCTCGATACTCGTGCCGTGACGAGACTCTTTGCGAGGCCGGACACAGCGTTGCGCATTGGGCTGCCGGGCGTGCCGGTTCTGGAGAGCTGGAACGCAGCGAACCACCCAGATCAGCGGCGGCTGCGTACATACCTGGATGAATTAATGGCGCTTGTCGGCACCGATGCCTTGCCGTCCGCTGAGCCGCTGGCACTGGAGCTGGTCGTGGGGCTGCCCGCAACAGTCCCACCAGACCGCGGTGGGCGCGACTTGGACAACTATCTGTTACCGGTCGTACGTCGCATCGGGGCCAGCCGTGTTGCGGCGGTATTCGGCCGCAAACTACAACGCGCGGAATCAACCATCGCTGTCGGCGTCGCGGCCCGACAGGCGGAGCTGCCAGAATCGGCACAATTGCACATCCGCACGACCACCTCCGCGCAGTCGCCTGCCTGGAAGCACGCGATCCACGAGGCGTGCCGCAGGGTGTCGAGCGAACCCTTGCCATCCGGCCCGATCGCCCTGTGCATCCGGTTCGGGGTCTCGAGCCGGCGCAACTGGTCGGCCCTGTGGAAGCCCGCCATCGACGCACTCGGGCCGCTGCTGGGTATGCCCGACCCCAAGTACCCGTTCCGACCTAACGATGCCCGAGTCGTTGAGCTCGAACTTCATCGAGACATCGACGATGTCCTCGCCGATGACGTCGTCATCGATGTCTGGTGGAAACGACTCGGTCCTTGAGTTCAGGCGACGACGGACTTTCATTCCCCCTCGGGCGCCTCCGGGTCTTCGGGCTAGTCAGTAAAGAAAGCGCGGGCGCATCGGCTCGGCACCGGGCGGCCACTCGCTGACCTGCAGGCCGGTCTCGGCGATCTGGCCGAAGAGCGCGGTGTTGCCCATCGGGTGGGGGCGGTCCACCCCGTAGGCCAGTACCGCCACGGTGACCCCGCCCGCGTTCAGCGCCCCGCGGTCCGCGGGCGCGTCGATGCCGAACGGTCTCTAGATGTGCTGTCCAGGGACGTTGGTCAACCTGGTGATGGGTGGTAGGCCGCCGGTGGCGGTGTGGGGTCGGTGGTGATTGTAGTGATGCAGGAAGGCC
>NZ_JBSFYQ010000074.1:0-17260 GCF_053599855.1 Micromonospora sp. NPDC005161 | reverse complement strand
CAACCGGCCCCGCAAGATCCTTGGCTGGAAGACCCCGGCCGAGGTCTTCGCCGAGCAACTACGCTCACTACAACAGCCCCGTGTTGCAACGACCGATTGAACTCGCCCAGTTCCGATCTCGGAAGTTCGTGAAAGCTTTGCACCGCAACGGATTGGTCGGCTCGATGGGCCGCGTCGGCGCCTGCGGGGACAACGCCGCGATGGAGTCGTTCTTCGCCCTGCTGCAACGCAACGTCCTGGATCGGCAACGCTGGCACACCCGCCACGAGCTACGCCTGGCCATCGTGACCTGGATCGAACGGACCTACCACCGCCGCCGGCGGCAACGACGCCTCGGACGGCTCACGCCCATCGAGTTTGAGACAATCAACAGGCCCGCACACGCGGCCTGAACCACTCAACCCCACGGGTCAACCAAACCCGGGGCAGTCCCCCCAACCCCATCAACGCTTGACAGGACATAGCAGCGTCATAGGAGCATCAGTGCCGTCCGGAGACCTGGACGCGGGCGGGAGACGCTAGAGCGCCTCTATGTGTGGCCCAGATCGTACGGCCCAAGGGCGCCACCGGCGACCTGCCGGTGATCCTCTACATCCACGGCGCCGGCTGGGTCTTGTGCAACGCGCACACCCACGACCGGCTCGTGCGCGACCTGGCGATCGGCGCCAACGCCACGGTGGTCCTCCCCGAGCACGACCGCTCTCCCGAAGTGCGCCACCCGGTGGCGATCGAGCAGTGCTGGACCGTGGCGACGTGGGTCGTCGCCCACAACGGCGAGCACGGCCTCGACGCCTCCCGGATCGCGATCGCCGGCGACTCGGTCGGCGGCAACATGAGCGCGGCGCTGACCCTGCTCGCCAAGGAGCGCGGCGACGTCTCCTTCGCCCAGCAGGTGCTGTTCCACCCGGTCACCGACGCGACCTTCGACACCGAGTCGTACCACACCTTCGTCGAGGGCTACTTCCTGCGCCGCGACGGCATGCAGTGGTTCTGGGACCAGAACACCACCGACGAGAAGCAACGCAACCAGATCACCGCCTCGCCCTTACGGGCGGCCCTCGACGACCTGCGCGGACTGCCGCCGGCGCTCGTCATCACGGCCGACGCGAACGTGCTGCGTGACGAAGGCGAGGCGTACGCGGCCAAACCGCGGAACGCGGGCGTGCCGGTGACCGCCGTGCGGTACCAGGGCGTCATCCACGACTTCGTGATGCTCAACGCCCTGCACGATACACACGCGGCGAAGGCCGCTGTCGCGCAGGCGACCGCGGTCCTGCACGTCGTCCTGCACCAGTGACCGACAACCCGCAACAAAAGATGAGATACGGCTCGGATAGGTTGCCAGACGTGCCCGTGATCCTGGAAACCGACGACCTCGCCGAGCGTGAGCGGCTCGACGCGATCCTCTCTTCGACCGAGGTCGGCTGCGGCTCGGTGGACGTCAGCCTGCAGGATCCCGGGCCAACCGTCCGGGCCCACGTCGAGTTCTGGCCGCTCGGCGCGGGCGCGCACGCCTTCTCGTACCACGGCACGGGGATGCGGCTCACACAGACCGCACGGCACGTCCGGCTGGGGCCGCCGGACCAGGTCAGCTTCGCTGTTCACGAGCGGGGATGGGGCCGCAGCCGCGGCTTCGGACAGGAGCGCGAACTCGGCCGGGGCGACCTGCTCATGACCGACCTCACTGGCGAGCACGACTACCAGCGCGTCGGTGACGGCGGTACCCGGTCGGTCGGGTTCGACCTCGGCACATTCGGGCTCGGCGTCGACCATATCCAGCTCGCGGGACGGACCTTCCTGGCCAACCCGTTGCTCGGGCTGCTTCGGGAGCATGTCTCGTACGTCGTGAACCACGCCGAGCGGCTGTCGACGTCCCCGGCCGCGGCGGCGGTCGGCGCTGCGACCGCCGATCTGGCCCGCGCCTTCCTCCTGGCCGCTCAGGGTGGCGCCGCGCACCGGCAGGCTATGCACGACACGCTGCCGGCCAGGATCACCCGGTACATCCGGGCACACCTGACCGATCCCGATTTGACCCCGGCCAGGATCGCCACGCACCACAACATCTCCGTACGGCACCTGCACGCAATCTGGTCCGCCGCGACGGACAGCAGCCTGGAGCAGTGGATCATGGCGGAGCGGTTGGCGGGCGCCCGCGACGCGCTGACCTCCGGCCGTCCGATCGCGGCCATCGCGCACGAATGGGGCTTCGCCGACTCCAGCCACTTCACCCGCCGGTTCCGGCAGGCGTTCGGCATGCCGCCGCGGGACTGGCGGACCGGGTCGTAACCAATGGCCATCCACCTGGACACCCGTGACCTGCCACCGGAGGACCGGGCCGCGGCCGTGCGGGAGGCCGTCCTGCACGCCACGGTTCCGTCCGGTGTTCAGCTCGAGGAAACCGATGGTTTCCACGCTCGGCTCGGCTACTGGCAGCTTGGCACCACCTCGCGGGTTTACGCGCACGAAGGCTCCGGGCTGCGGCTGACCCGCGGCCCCGCCCAGCTGCGCACCGCCGCCCCCGAGCTGGTCGCGCTCGCCATCCAGACCGCCGGGCGTGGCCACTACCGGCAGGACGACGCGATCCGTACGGTCGACGTGGGCGAGCTGATGCTGGTCGACCTCACCGCGCCGTACGACTACTGGTGGAGCGGTGAGGGCGGGTCGTTCGCGGTACAGGTCGACCACGCCCGGCTGGGCCTGCCGGTCGAAACGATCCGCCGCGCCGCCCGCCGTATCGACCGTGATTCGGTCACCTACGGGCTGCTGCGCAGTCATCTGCAGCAGCTGCGCGCCGACGTCGACGCGATCGACCGGCTACCGGGCGCGGCGGCCCTGGTCGGTAATGCCACCGCCAACCTCGTCCGCGCGCTGATCCTCGCCGCCGCCGACGATCCCGCCCCGGCCGGCGACGACCGCCTGCCCCACGTTCGGCACTGGATCCTGCAACACCTCGGCGAAGCGGAGCTCAGCCCGCAGCGCATCGCGGCCGCGCACGGCATGTCGGTACGCACCCTCTACCACCTATGGCGAGACCAGCCGCTCACCCTAACCCAGTGGATCACGCACGAGCGGCTCGAAGCCGCCGGCCGGGAACTAGCGCTACCCAGCACCCGGTCGATCACCGCGACGGCACGCCGCTGGGGCTTCACCGACGCCACCCACTTCAGCCGGCGCTTCCGCGCCGCGTACAGCATGAGCGCACGCGACTGGCAACGGGCGAACCGATAACACGTGGCACTGGCGGCGTGGCGGCTGCTCGCCTCCGGCGCCCGCCGCCGACGGCAGAAGGACCACACCCGCACGGTTGGCCTCAGCCAGGCCAGAGTGAACCGGGCCCTGGACATGTGGTGCGGGACGGCGCGGTGCGGCGTACCACTGGGAGAGAAAACACACCTCCGCCCGTCACGGCTATCGTGGGCGTCACTGCGGCTTCGACAGGCGTTGCACGGAGGGCAAAGTTTGTCGCGCGGACGTACAAGCCTTCTGGTTTTGATCTTCGTAGCGTTTCCGGTGTGACGCTTACTGAGCATGAGGTTGCCGAGATCGCTGCGGCGAATGACTCGGGTCGGCAGCGAGATGACGGCGCAGGACGCCGGCACCGGTCTGGAGCCGGCGATGACCACATCGGGCACGGCGTTCAGCCAGATGTTCGGAGCCGCGGCGTGGCCAGACGTCATCACCCCGCAACGACCTTGGCGGGCGCAGGGTGCCGTCGGCGCAAGGGCTTGGCGGTAGCGGTTCGGGTCGATGAAGGTGTTCCGCCCCGGCCGGTCACTGCGCCTACCGACTGTTCCGGCGCCGATCGCCCGGCCACGCCGCCTCAGGCGGGTGCGGTGCTGCGCAGCAGCGAGAGCCATTTCCGCCACCGGCCTCCAGCTCACCCTCACCCCGTTTCCAGGACACCGGAGGCGACCGTGCTGGAAGAACCGGTGATGACCTGCGCCTTCTTACCTGGACGAGCCGGGAATCGAGGTCCTGGCGTCGCCGGACACAAACGATACATCTGTCACGGACCCGCCGTTTCTGTCGGCTCTTGCCGACCGGCAACGGCTCCGCGCCGGGCTACGCCTCACCCGCGACCTGTTCGCCACCGAACCGCTCGCCATGGCGCGGCTGACCGGTAACGAGCCACCTATCACTCACCAGTATCGGAGTACCGCATGACCGCTTCATCCGTCTCTAAGATCGCCCGCCGCCGCCAACGGTGGGCCCTGTGGGGGCTGATGGCCATGTCCGCGATCGGCATCGCCGCCTATGCGGTGCCGCCGTACCTGACCGGGAACCCGGCCAACAGCAACGTACCGATCGACCAGGACGTGCCGCTGCACTTCGTGTCCCTCGCCGTGCACGCCCTTCCCGCTGGCCTTGCCTTGATCATCGGGCCGTTGCAGTTCGTCACCCAGCTACGCGTCCGCAAGCCCACGCTGCACCGGATCGCGGGCCGGGTCTACCTGATCTCCGTCGTGATCGCCTCCGCCGCGGCCGTGTACGCCGCCACGGTCACGCTCGGCGGCTTCGCGATCCAGGTCGCGTTCTACCTACTCGTGGCGGCCTGGCTGTACACGCTGGCCATGGCCTACCGGTGCATCCGCCGCGGTGAGGTGCAACTGCACCGGGTCTGGATGATCCGCAACTACGCCCTGACGTACGCTGCGGTGACCTTGCGCATCTACCTGCTCATCGGTTTGCAGCTGAAGCAGTCGTTCACCTCGCTGCAGTTCGACGAGATCTACACCGCCAGCGTGTGGGCGTCCATCCTGGGCAACGTGCTCGTGGCCGAGTACTTCATCGTCCAACGCACGCTGACACCGTTGGCCCGCCGTCAACAGCGCCGGGAATCCACACCGGTCGCCACTTCGGCCGCCGTGGGACGGTGACGTGGCGCCCGAGGAACGTACGCCCCAAGCGGATCGTGAAGCGTCAACCGACGCTGGTGCTGCGTCCGGCCGGGCGTACACCTGATGGCCAGCAAGGAGCCTGCCATGAATGGCACCATCGTGATGACCGGCGCGAGTCGCGGGATCGGCCGTGTCGCCGCGGAGCGCATCCTTCGTGAGTGGCCGGACGTGCATTTGCTCGTCGTCGCCCGCGGGTCCTCTGGTGCACGCCTGTCGGCGGAATTGAGCGCGGGCGGGCGCACGGTCTCGTATGTCGCGGCGGACCTCGGCTCGCTTGAGAGCGTCCGGTCGGCCGCCACCGAGATCCGGGATCGGCTCAACAGCGGTGATCTGCCGCCGCTGCGCGGCTTCGTGGGCAACGCGGGCATGCAGTACACGAACGCGCTCACCGAAGGGCCCGACGGGTTCGAGGCCACTTTCGCCGTCAACGTGCTGGCCAATCACGTGTTCGTCCGCCTGCTGGAGGACTGCTTCGCCTTCCCTGCCCGGATCGTGATCACCGTCAGTGACACCCATTTCGGTGACTTCAAACACAACATGGGCATGGTGCCCGGCCCGGCCTGGCGGTCGCCGGACGTCCTCGCCCGCACGGGCGCGTTCCCAAAGCCGGACACCACGACCGGCGGACGAACCGCCTACTCGACCAGCAAGCTCGCCGCCATCTACCTCGTGCACGAGTACGCGCGCCGCCTGCCGGCCGGGATCGACGTCGTCGCCTACAACCCGGGGTTCGTCCCCGGCACCGACCTCGCCCGCAACGCCGACCCCGTCTCCAGGTTCGCGATGCGGCGCATCATGCCGGCGATGACCCTCACCCCCTTCGCGACCAGCCGCAGCGCCGCGGGGCGGTACCTCGCCGACGTCGTCCTCGGCACGACCAAGGCACCGACCGGATCCTACGTCGACCGCGGCCGGGTGGTCCGGTCCTCCGACGAGTCCTACGACCCGCTGCGCGAAGGCGAACTTTGGGACGCGGCCGAACGATTCACCACTGCGCATCCGGCCTGACCAGTGGCAACCTCGCTCATCCCGGCCACGTCATCGAGTCGTCTTGCGGGAATCGCGGGACGCCGGACTCCTCCGACTGCTCGACCGCCCGTTCGAGCGGAGCCAGCCGACCCTGACCAGGCAACGCGCCGCGGCTCATCCGGCCCGGGAACCACCCGAGCCGGATGACCCGCTGGCGTTGATCCAGTGGTCGGGGACGTCCCCCGTCGAACCGTCCGGCGAACGACGGGCAGCCGGCCGGCTGCCGCTATCTGGGTGCCAGTTGCAGGTCGCCGTTGATGGCGATCATGGATTTCTGGTCGACGTCGCCCCTCGGACACAAACCATTGCCCCACGGTGCGCGCTGAGATCGACTGCAGCGCGCACCGTTTGCGTTTCGGGTTGGTAGGTGAGCCGGAGTCCTAATTGCTGGTAGACCTCGGCCTTGTCGGTGGGGTCGGCGTCGCGAAGTACGGTGGCGATGTCGCCGAGTGCTTGGACTAGGTCTTTGATCTCGGTTCGGCTCATGCGGCGTGGGCGGTTGCTCGAGTGGGTGTGGAGATCTGCTTCGGCGCGGGCGCGTTCGGCTTGGGTTTGTGAGATCCATTCGGTCACTACTGCGGGGTCCGCGCCGGCGTCGAGGGCGGCTCGGTAGCGCTCTAGCTTGGCATCGCATTCGGTGATGATCGTCTGGGCCGCTGCGGCGAGTGGTGGTGGTTGGTTCGGTGGCTGGGCGTCGGTCATCGCGGTGATGGTCTGTTCGATGCGGTGGGGTGTGAAGGCGGAGGCCAGCCAGGTGTCGAGCGGGTCGGTAAGGGTGTCCTCGCGGAGGTACACGTTGCTGGGGTGATGGACCTGGTTGGCGAGTGCGTATTCCTGGGGGAATCGGCAGCGGTAGTAGGCGTCGCCGTGGCTGTATTGGCCCTGCATGCGTCGGTCGCAGGCGGCGCAGTAGATGAGGCCGCGGAAGACGTACGGGTTGCGAGTGCGCTGCCGGACGTGTTGGCCGCCGACGCCCCTTCCACGCCGTTGCAAGATCGCTTGGGCCTGCTCAAATGTCGCGTCGGCGATGAGTGGTTCGTGGGTGATCTCCTTCGAGACGACCCACTTGTCACGAGCGTTCCAGCGCATGACACCGGTGTGACCCATGGCCACGTCGTCGACGTCGAGCAGCACCTCGTCGGTGCGTTGCTTGTTCCACACTTGCCGCCCGGTGTAGCGGGGGTTGGTGAGGATGACGCGGACAGCGCTCTTGGACCAGGCGATGCCGCTGCGGTGCCTGTTGCGAGCGCGGTCGTGCGCCGAGGGGCAGGGCACATGATTGGAGGTGAGACCCTCGGCGATGGCGAAGAGGCCGATACCGGAGACGAACTCAGTGAAGATCTGCCGGACGATCGGCGCGGTCTGCTCGTCGGGTGTGAGGCCCTTGAGGCGTTTGCCGTCGGCGGCCTTGGCAGGGTTGGGGTGGGGGCCGAGATCACGGAGCGTGTAGCCGTAGGGTGGGCGCCCGCCGAGGTAGCGCCCCTCGAGGAGGGTCTGAGCGGCCATGGCTGTGCGGACGCGGAGTTTGATGCGGTTACGTTCGCCCCTTGCTCATGCCGCCGAAGACGGACATGACGAGTTCGTGTGCCTCATTGTCGGGGTCGATGGCGCCGCCGATCTCTGGCACCCAGAGCTCGACGCCGTAGTGCGCGAAGAGCGGCACCGTGAGACCGAACTGGTTGCCGTAAAAGGCCCGGTGGGGTTCACCGACGACGACGGCGGAGAACCCGCGCCGCGGGTTGCGCAGCGCCGTCAGGAGGATGTTGGCGCGGGTTCGGCGTTGCCAGGGCAGGGAACGGCTCTGACCGACGTCGAAGTACTCGGTGACGATGCGCCCACCGTGGGGCTGGATGAGGGCTGTCGCCCGGGTGAGTTGCCAGCTCCGCGACGATTCGGGGTCCTGGTTGTCCTCGGTCGATACGCGACCGTAGAAGGCAAAGGCTTGTGGTTGAGGGGAGGTCATCCATTCTCCTGCTTCGAGTTGTCCGTGCGGTGGTCGTTGAACCGTTTGAGCAGCTTCGGTAGGGCAGCAGCTGCACCGGGATGCAGCTCAGGTGGCTGGACGGGAGCCGCCACGCTGTTGACCCCGGTCGTTGCGCTGCCGTCGACCTTGTCGACCGTCCATGAACCGTTGCCTTCGCCGGGCTGGTCAAGTTGCTTGTCCCGTGCGGCCGCCGATGCGAGGCCGGGCCGTCCAGGCTGCTGACGTTCGTGACCGGATGGCTGCGTCATGCGCCTCCGTCCGGCGGTCGACCCGGTCGAGACACTCGCCAGGATCCGTGCGTCGCTGGCCTCTTGGCTTCCGCTATTCCGGTCCGGTTAGCTGCAGACTCGTGGGCGACGCCTGTGCGGGCGCCGTCGGCAGGCGGAGCTGCGGCCCTGTAGTTCGGTGTGTGGGTGATTGGCACCGGAGCGGCTGGGTGGGTTGTCATGGGAATGGTCCTCCGAGAGTTGGTCATGTGCTGGGGTTGTGCAGGGAGGCATGAAGAAGCGGCCGGCGCCCTGAGGCATCGGCCGCTCACTTCGATCAGGGCAGGGCGGGGCGAGTTGCTCTACGCGGTTGTCATGTCCGTTGGCTTCGTCGGGTGAGATGGGGCGGGGCGGTGGCTCGGCTGTCAGAAGCGGGTGCTGGTTGGGCACGAGCACGGCCCGGAGTATTTCGACTTCAGGGTTGGGTTAGGCAGCTTCGAAGCTGAGTCAGGGCTGGTGTTGGCTACGTCTCGTGAGCACAAAATCTGCGTACTCATCCCCAGCGACGCCATGGGTTACCCAGCGGTGCGGGGAGGCTCCTGTTGCACGCTCGGCCAACTCCAACGCCTCGGCCGCACTTGCAACATGACCGACGAAGCGGCCGGAGCCCGTTTCGTCGTCGTCTTCCGGGTCGAGTGGCGGGAATGTGGGGAGATCCCGGTAGCGCTCGTCGTCTAGGCCCTGCACGTCGTGGACCGAAACGCTGTAGCCCTGTTGCCAGGGCCAGACAGAGACCCAGCGGACACCCGGACTACCCGCCACGCTGACGGGTCCAATGAACTGCTCGACTTCCTTGCCACGACCGAGCGTGCCGAGGGCGAACGTTCGGGTGAGGTATCGCATGCTCGGACGCTAAGGGAGAACCCTCCAGGTGCCAACGCGGGGTTGACTCGTTGGAACGGCTTGGGCTGCTTCCGGGGTTTAGAGCGCTTCGTTCACACCGAAGAGGTCGCTGGTTCGATACCAGCATCGCCCACTCTCAGTTCGTGCAGGTCAGAAGCCCGTTGCCGAGATAGCCGGTAACGGGCTTTGCCGCATGTGCCGCTTACATTGGGAGCAGATTGGGAGCAGCGCGGCTGGGTCTCGGCGCTACCGGTGTTCAAATCACGAGTGGGTGGCCCCGGGTCACGGCTCGCGGACCGACTGATGGCAGGCGGTCCGGTGGTCCGCCCACTCGCCGGTCCCTTTGCGAGGTCGTGTACCCAGGTCTCGGTGCTTTGCCGGCACTTGGCGGACCACTTCGTTGCGATCCTTGACGAGAAGTCGTCCAGGACCTGATGGTCCGTCGCGGTCCAGGCGGGAAGCTGGGTAAGCCACTGCTCTGCCTGTTTGGCGCTGTGCCGGTGACCTGCGGCTATTCTGTCTAGGTCGCTCAAATGCTGGTCGCAAAAGCATGCTGCTGTGCTCGCGTGCTTGAGATTCGCGGACGTGCCTCGCCACAGGGCCGTTAACTGCCGAGGGCACCGGCACGGCCCTGCTCGGTACGTCCGTCGGGACACCGTGGAACGAGTCGCTGGGCGAGTCGATGCGGCGCATCGGCCGAGCGGTGAGGGAGGAACGCCTGCCCCACCGGCTTATCGCCGACCTGCGTGTGGCCGGAGCCAGGTGGCGGTCGGCGACGTTCCTCGTCGTTCCGCCTGCCGCCCCAGATCGAACGCCCCGGACCCGCGTACCGAACATGGCCGCGCCGCAGACAAAAAGCAGGCCTTCCCGCAGATCGAAACCGCGCCGGTTGCCATGACTGGCTCAGGCAGATCGACGGCACTGCTTAATCGCCCGCACGCTCATGTCGCGTGCCGGGGGACGGGCCTGTTTCGTTTACCTCGGTAGGGCGATGTGGTGCCTGCGGAAGAGACTGTCGAAGAAGGCCGTGACTAGCGGGCGCGCCTGACCCTCGTCGTGGAGTTCGTTCGTGCCGAACCGATAAACGTCGTAGCCGGCAAGGGTGAGGTCGCGGCTGGCGGCCACGGTACGTGCGTACTCGTTGCCATCCGGGAGCCAGCGTCGCTGGCCGTCTGCGGCTTTCTGTTCGCTTGCGTAGTGCATCTGGCCGTCGACTTCCAGCACGATTCGGGCGCCCGCCGGTGCTAGCAACAAGAAGTCCATGCGGAACTGCACCAGCGCGTCCTTACCGCGGGCCTTGATTGTTTTCGGGTCCCAGTGGCGCCAAACCTCGGGCAGGAGGGCGGGAAGCTCCTGGAGGGCGGCACGGTAGATGTCGTGGTAGAGCTTGAACAGGAGCAGCTGATGCGGGGAGCCCTGCGGCACGCTGTTGCCGAGCCGCTGGTACAGCCCCCGCTTGGCGTGGTGGTTGTCGTCGATTTGGCGGGTGTCCGACCACCAACTTTGCAGGTCGCGCCAGCGGAGGCCCGCAGGGCCGATGGGCCGGTCGTAGACGAGGACTTCCCCGGTGGGATCCACCACCTCGACGTCGCTGTCGATGACGTCGATGAGCCGCAGATCGGGCTTCTTCGGGGACGCGAAGATGAGCTGCTTGGGTCGGCCGGTCCTGGATCCGGTGGCCACCAGGTGGAAGGTCGGGTAGCCGCCGGTGTTGCCCGTCTCCCGAAGCTCCAGCCCGATGGCGGCCAGCGGCGGATTGATCGCGTCGACCAGCTGGCGTTGGGCGTCTTCGTCCGGCACGGTGTCGCCGGACACCATGCCTTCGAGGAAGAGGGCGAATCTGCGGTCGGATGCCTGATCAACCGCGCCGAGCTCGTCGAACAACTGCTCGACAGTCCAGTCGTCGTTGCGGTAGAAGTGCCGATCGATCTCCCCGCTGAGGCTGGTGTCCTCGAAGCCGAAGAAGAGGTCACCGCGTCCCAGATCAAAGAGGGTCGCCAGGAGGTTGTGGAATCGCTGGGCATGATTGACCAGGATCGACCCCGGCAAGGCCCGGGCGAGGTCGCGACGTGTCCGCTTCGGGATTGGAGGCGGATGCTCGTCGGCCCACACGAGATCCTGGACCGTCATACGGTCGATCATGTGCAGGCCGGTGTTCCGTTTCACCAGGCCGACGGCGACCTCCCGGAGCCGCTCGTCCGGAACGGCCGCGGCACTGCTCTCGCCGCGCTGGGCTTTGCTCTCACCGCCCGTCGAAGGCGGAAGCCCAACCTCGACCAGGTCCTCGTCGAGCTTGGCATGAGTGCTTCCGACAGCGATCGCGCGGGCGGCCCGGATCACGATCTCACGAAGCGTCGCGACACCCGCGTCGTCAACCATCGTGTCATTCTGGCAGGCACCGCACAGAAGTACCTTGCCTCCGAGGGCGACCAACGCTACGGACGTAGTCCTGCACGGACACATGATCGGGCAACCCGTCCAATGTGCAGCGCCTGGTTGCTCTCTGCGATACGACCACGGTGACCGCGACACCGGAGCGGTCTGCCAGTTCGGTACCAGACGACGAGCCACCGCACCATCACCGCAGACCACATACCGCTTCCGCGCACCGCCGGACCGCCCTCACCCGGCGACCCGAGCAACCACCGCGATCCGGCGCCGACCAAGCAGGGCTCGCCGACTACCTACGCGACCACACCTACGGCGGTACGCTGCTACGCCGCCTGCACCACTGACCCGGGCGACGGCACCTCGCTATACCTCGGCGCTGAGTTGCCCGCCACCGTGGCGACGGCATCACCTGCAACCTCGACGCGGCGCTACCGCAGGACGCTGGACAGCGCGTGCCGGGTTGGTGACGATGTGGTCATGGGTGATATACGGTCCCGCTGGGCGAAGCTGCCACCGACGGAGCGGGATCGACGGATGGCGCAGAGCGCGGCCGATCGGGACCGCGCTGCCTCCGCCGGCGAGGCTTCGGTGACGCCAGCGGAGCGGCAGTGTCGCCACGCTCAGGGCAAGGCCGCCAGGCAGCGGGCCGCGAACGACCCAGCCGAGGGGCAGCGTCGCGCGGCGCAGAGCCGGGCCGATCGCGAGCAAGCCGCAATCGACGACGCGGTGCACCGGACGGTCTACAGCGGCGACATCAACTTCATGCCCAAGGACGACTGGTGACCCGTTAGTCGAGAACACTGCCGCCGGTGGCGACCTGCCGAGCAGTGGTGACCTCGGCATCAACGCGGCAGGCACCCCGCGTACGGCCGTGGCTTGCGGAGCGGAAAAGACCACGCCCGGAAGGACTTCCTACGGGGCGTCATCATCCATTACACATAGTGTGTGGATCACCTCTACTGGGACCTTGGTGAGTGCGCCACTGGGGCGGTGTTCGAGATCGGGCTGCGCGGCTCGACCGCCAGGGTCTGCCTCATGGACGACGACGAGTACCAGGCGTACGTCGACGGCGATGAGTACGAGTTCTTCGGCGGCTTCTACGACCTCACGCCGGTGGCCCTAGAAGTGCCCTATGACGACCACTGGTGGCTCATCGTCGACAGCAACCCCGACCGCATCCGAGTCACGGTCAACCAGGTCTTCGACTGACCACTGGGGGACAGGTGCGAGCAGTGATGTTGTCGCACCGCTCTGCCATGCTCGACGTATACGCGTTTCCGCGACCATCGGTGAGAGGTGCGCGTGGGCGAGATCCGGATGGTCACCAACGGCGGCCCGGTTGTCTGCGGCAAGTTTAGACGGCGGCGTTGAGATGGCCTTCGCGGCGATCCATCCCGAGGCTGGCCGCATCGACGCCACCTTGCCCGACCTCGGCTGCGGTCTGACCTGGTCGGCGGTGCACAGGACTCGGCCGCGGGTGGCGTTGCGGTGTCCGGAGTGCGGGCATGGGGTTCATGCCAAGGTGTCCGCCCGCGGGCTGCGGTACTTCGCCCATGACCCCGGACGCCCCGCCGACTGCGCCTGGCTGAACGAGTCCCTGGAGCATCACCTCCTCAAGCTGGAGCTGGCTACCGCGGTACGGGCCGCTGATTGGCACGCCGAGCTGGAGGTTCGCTCCCCGGATGGCTTATGGCGCGCCGATGTGCTCGCCTCCTCGCACGACGGCACCCGACGCATCGCCTGGGAGGCCCAACTGTCGCCCATCACTATCGAGGACATCCAGGAGCGCACCGAGCGATACCGCGCCGCCGGTGTCGGCGTGTGCTGGGTCAGTCCGGCCGCGCAGGCCCTGTGGATGGGACACGTGCCGTCGATCCGGGTCCGCGAACCCACGCAGGGCCGGCCCTGGACCGTCGTGGAGGGTCCGTCCGCGTTCGACTTCGACCACGGCACCTGGGTCGCCGTCGACACGCTGGAGCTGACCGCCTTCGTCCGCTGGGCGTCGCGAGGGCAGCCCGTCGTGCACGACGTCCGCCCCCGATACCGGCGGGTGTTGTTCGGCGCCGACGACCTTTACCGCC
Source organism: Micromonospora sp. NPDC005161 (assembly GCF_053599855.1). NCBI lineage: Bacteria > Bacillati > Actinomycetota > Actinomycetes > Micromonosporales > Micromonosporaceae > Micromonospora > Micromonospora sp. NPDC005161. Next base: position 3,768 of record NZ_JBSFYQ010000074.1, on the reverse strand, counting down.
GGCGGCGCCTGGTTTGGACCTCCAGCCCGCACGTTGACAGCGAGAGCCGGCACGAGGCGATGCGGCAGCGCCAGGAGGCACGCAAGCGCCATCGGGAAGAGCAGCAACGTCAGGCCGAGCAGCAAGCCGAAGCCGAAGCCGAGGCCCGACGCAAAGACGAGCAACGGCAACGTGAGATCAGGGCAGCGGAGGAGGCCGCCCGGCGAGATGAGCAACTGCGCATATGGGCAGCCGAAGCCGAACAGGCTCGCCAGCGACGCGAAGTCGAGGAGGAGCAGCGGCAGGCACAGCAACGCGCCGCCGAGCAGCAGCGGCTGCGCCAGGAGGAGGACGAGCGACTGGCCGCGGACCGGTGGTGGGGGGAGTTGTCTGCCGAGCAGATCCGCGAGCTTCGCGAGGCCGTCGCGGAACCGCTGTGGAGGACGCACGCCGCCCGCCCCGAGTTCGATGCCCAAGGCCCCACCCCGGACCGCGGCTACGGCGTCGCCATTCGCATTCGCCAGCGGCTACACGGGGTGCTCCGGCCCAGCCCCGCATCGCTGCACCGGCTGCCCCCTGCGGTCCCGGTCTACGTGCGCAACGCCCGGGAAGCCCAACAGCTCGCCGCCACCGGCACGATCGACCCCACCCGATCGTGCATTTCAACCTGCCCGACCACGAGCAGATGTCGCTGATCTACCGGCTTGGTAACGCCGTAATGACGGCCGTCCACGGTGGTGGCGCTGCGGCAGGAAAGGGGCGTGTCGCAACGTCACCCGGCGCGGCCCTTCCGATACGAGGTAGTGGAGACACCGAGTGGCGCTCCGAATCGCGCTGGGACTTCCGACCGACACGCCAAAGGTCTATGCACCGTTCACTGCTGGGCAGGTCGCGCTACTTCGTCGCTGGCAGGCTGCTCCGGTCGCCACACACATGAGGTGCCCCCGTCACGGCGATGTGTGGCGCAAGACTTCGGATCTAGTTCCAGCAATCAGCGGCTGGCGCTGCGCCTTCCGGACGCCGGACTATCCCGACCTGGCCTGTTCGTACACCGTCGACTGGGCCTACGCCGGAATGCTGGACGATGACAACGTTCGGATCCTTGAGGAAATGTCGGTTTACGTGGTCGAGGTGTCGTTCGACGACGGCTCGGACGAACCCTTGAACGTCTTCTCAGACTATGACCTCCTCCTATCGTTCCACGACGAGGTCGACCTTGACTGGGAAGAGATCGCCGAGCGCAGCGCGCTTGATCAACGAAGAGGTCTTGTCATCACGCAGAGCATTGTCCTGGAGGACCTCCTCGGTGACGTGATCCTTCAACTCGAGAAACCAGATGATCCCGAGACGCGTCGAAGCGAGCTAGACCAGTGGATGATTGGCAAACGACTTCATCGTGTTGAGTCGCTTCTGGCAAGTCTTCCATCCTCAGAAGCGAACCGCAGCTTCCCACGAGAGGAACTGTCGGCCGTGGTGCGGCGTCGAAACGAGTTGGCACACGGGAACATCACCCGAGTCGTCGGCGAGGCCCGCCCGCGAACCGGCGGACCAGGCAAGACCCAGCGAGTGGAGTGGCGCCTTGTAGACCGCCGAACCTGCGGATCCCAACTGATCACCATGGCCGGATTACGCGAGGACGTCTATACCGCCCTCGCTGCATACACGAGTCTTGTCCACTGGGTCGTAGCCAATCCTGGCGACTAACGACCTCGTGCGTGATTGGCTGGAGGCGCCGTCCCGGAGATTGGCTGATTCATCAGCTGCGGGCGGTAGCTGGTAGGGCCTTCAGTCGCATGGTGGTGTGTTCGTTGCGGTCGGTGTGTTGGTGGTCGGACAGAAGGCCGGCGATGGCGCGGATGGTGGCGTCGAAGGATTCGCGTCGGCCGTGGTAGCGGGCCAGGATCCCCCAGTTCTTGAGGTGCCCGATGACATGCTCGACCCGGATGCGCTGCGACGAGTGTCGTTTGCGCGCCGCGTCGTGTGCGGCGATGGCGCTCAGCGGCAGCGAATTCTGGCCTTTCCGCGGTTTGGGTTTCGGGGTGATCACCGCGCCGGCGGTGTCCGTACCGAGCCATTCGTAGCCAGCGTCGGCGAGGACCTGGACCCCGATTGGCGCGTGGAGGAGCAGGTCGACGAGGCCCGCGGTCCGCGCCTGGGTGAGGTCATGCATCGAACCCGGCCGGGTCTCGCCGCAGAACAACAGCCGACCGGCCGGATCGCAGATCACCAGGGCTTTCATCGTGTTCAGCCGGGCCTTGCCGGACACGAAACGGTCCCGGCCCGCCCGGCCCTCGACCGGTCGGCGGACCCGCACCTCGGTGGCGTCTATCAACGCCGGCGGGTGGTGGCCCAGGTACGCCGCCACATCCGACGAGGGTGCGAAGCCGCACGCCGTCGGGCACTCGGCAACCACGCTCGGCCAGCAGCGGCCGCACCTCGGCGACACTGCGGGTGATCGTCGAGCGGTGCACTCCGAACCAGGCGGCCATCACGTCATGGGTCAACCCGTGCCGCAGATGCACTAGCGTGGCCAACGGTCGATCCCTGAATGCAAACCGGTGCTTCGCGCCGGCGCCGATCCCACGCCGACGTGCCCGCGCGGCAAGCCGGTCACGGTGCCGGGCCTGCCAGCGCGGCGCCGGCTCAGCAACCAGACCCTCGATCACCAGCCAGGACAGCCCCGTCATCCGACGATTCATCATGATCGCAGCACCATCCATGACGGGAACAAGATCATCGATACCCGATGATCCGCAACCGTGCACGAGGTCGTTAGTTTAGGCCTGATTCACCTTCACCCGATGGCGGCCAGCACTTCCTCGCAGACCTGCTGGCAACGGCGGCATACCTCGGCGGTCACACGGCAATGCTCATGCATCTGCGCGTGTCGCTCACACTCGTCAGCGCACGCCTTGCACGCCTGCACGCACGCCTGTACGACTGCTCTGGTCAGGTTCCGGTCGTACCCGGTCTGCCGGGTGAGCACCCGGGCCGTCGTGTCGCACATGTCCGCGCAGTCGAGGTCCAACCGCGCGCACTTGACCAGGTCGGCGACCATCTGTTCGCTCAGATCCGCATCCGCGTCTGCCGTACATGCCTGCAGGCACTCCAGGCAAGTCTCAATACACCGCGTCAACAATTGCCTGTCCAAGACAGCACCACCTGGGTGCGTGTCCAGCATCGCCATCGTCTTGGTCCTCACCACGACCCCCTTTCAACTCCAACAACTCAGTCGCGCATACCCGCCGTTATGTCGCGTAACGCAATAACCTGGCTGAAGTCTAGGGGAACGGGAGGGTTGGTCAGACCAAAAGGCACGTTCCGGACGCCTCCTTGGAGCGGGGATCGACGCCGGTGCATGTCGGACACGTCCAGGGATGAAATGCGTACCGTGATCATGATCACCGACCGCGGGAGTAGCGCCCACATTGATCTCCCCGGATCGAGCCGTCACGCTCCTCGGGCCGGCTCAGTCGGGACCCGTGCTCGGTTCATCTCTTGCTGAGTTCAGCCGGCGTCGTACTAAATCATCACCGAAATCCGCGGCGTCGGACACATCATCGCCGGAAAAGTCCTCGGACACGTCGGTGACCGTCACCCGCTTCCCGACCGCCGACCACTTCGCCAGCTACGCCGGCACCTCGCCACTAGTACTCCAGCCGGGGTTGTTGACCTTGGCTGAGCTGTGGCTCGGTGCGGTGTGGGAACGAGGGCAGCCACCGTCGATCATGGACGGTTGTGTGGACTGACCATGACGCAGCGGTGGCTGCCGGATACAGGGTAGACGCC
>NZ_JBSFYQ010000073.1:0-17364 GCF_053599855.1 Micromonospora sp. NPDC005161 | reverse complement strand
CACGAACATCGCCGCCGCCAACCGCCACCACGCCCGCGACAGCAAGCGACCCCTGGCCCTACTCGGCATCACCTGACGACTTTGCCGGGACCCTGCCCGGCAGCGCAGACGATGATCTGCAGGTGGGCGCGAGTCATACGCGGATCCCGGCGTGCTGGGCGAAGTCAAGGACGGCGCTGCGAACGTGCGCCCGGGTAAGGACTGCCAGGTCGCTGGCGATTTGCTGGACCGTTGGCCGGCACCGGATTTCCCCCGGTGCCACCTCATACGCGCTACGAAGCGCGTTCAGGCCGTGCTCGTAGCGTCCCCACTGCGTGTAGGCCCGGGCCACGTCGACGAACAGGGAGGCCTTGCGTTCGGTAAGGCCGATCTTGTCCAGCGGCACCTCGCGGGCCAGCGCGATGGCGGTGCCTGCGTCACCCAGGGTCAGCGCGATGTTGACACGGTGCAGCAGGACGTTGGTGGCACCGAAGCCGGTCCACCGGTCGTTGCCGTCGTAGCCTAGGCGGTCGGCGGCATGGGAGGCCTCATCGAGCATGGCCTGCGCGCTGTCTCGGTTGTCGTCGCGGGCGGCGGCGATAGCACCGCGCAGCAGCAGCGCGCCATAGACGGCAACCGCGTCGGTCGAGGCGAGTCGCGTGCCGCGTCGGAGGGTCTCGGCCGCGCCTTCAGCGAGCTGCTGTGCCTGATTGCTGTGGCCGTTGCTCATCAGGGCGTGGGTCATGATCCGGGCGCTTGCAGCCATCGCCACCGGGTCTTGACTGATCGCAGCGGCACGGGTGCTGCGTTCTGCGGCGACCAAGGCCATGCCTTTGTCACCGACCTTGAGGAGCACGCTGCCGACGACGTGGTAGAGGTCGCTGGCCAAGGCATCGACCTGCGCCCCCTGCTCACCCTCGGCGTCCGCACGAGTCGGTTCCAAGGCGGGCAATAGGGCCACGAGCCCGGCGAGAACCTGCTCGTAACGGCACGCCTGATAGTCGATTTTCGCGGCGGCCACGTCCCGAGCGAATTGCCGGAGCGGTAAGGCAACTGGCTCGGCGGTGCGAGGTCGTGGTGCGACCAGCGCTTCGAGCAGGGTTGCGACGTTCGGCAGGGTGATGCCGCTGATCGTCACGCCCGTCAGGAGAGTTCTGCGCCGCACGTCGCCGTCCGAGTAGAAGTCGTGAATGCCGCCTTCGCCAGTATGGGTGTGTGTCTCCGTGACAGGTAGCGTCGCTGGATCCGCTAGTGCACCGCTGGTACCCGCCCTCACCAGTGCTTCGAAACGCTCGCGGGCGTCCGGGGTGGCCCGCGCCAGCACTGTGTCGAGAGCTGCCTGCATATCGGCACGCAGACGGACCTTGTTGCCTTGGCTGCTCCACTTGGCCACCGTTCGCCGTGCCGCGCCCAGGTGCTCGGCGAAGCCGGTAACGCTCATCCGCAACGCCTGACGCAGCGCGCTCGCTTCTTGGCCGGTCCAGGTCGTCACCGCGGCCATCGCACGTCCTCTCAAAGGGGGACAGTCGGCCGGATGATCGTAACGGCACTTGGCGCGCTTGCAGGTGCACCGCGAGTGCACCGACAGGACATTCCCCTTGCCGCGCTCACCGAGCGAACCTGATTGGGCTGGTCCGCCGCTCTCGGCGAGTAGGCGGCCGGCACGCAATCGCAGCCTCACGCCAGGGAGCTCGGGATGAACGACGCAGTCGCTGGGGGTCTGGAGTTCGCCTTGGTGCTTCGGCCGGTGCCGCCCCAGCCCGCCCAAGCACGCGTGTGGTTGATGCCCCGCCTGCGTACCGCCAGAAGGGCTGCGTGTGTGGGTGATTGGCGGTTGCCCCCGGCCGCCGAGGTGAGGCGGTGGGCTCGCCCCTTCCCGGCGAGCTCACCGCTCATCGTCCCGGAAGGGGCATTGGCGTGACGGTGTACGTCTCGCGTAACGCGATGGCCGACCAGTCCCGGCGCCCCGAGCCCGGGCGGGCGTCCTCGCAGTGGCCGGTGCAGCCCGCTGATCCGCCGCTGCTCACCCACGTGTGGCGTCGGCTGTTCGACCAGCAAGCCCGCGAGGGCGGCCGCCGGTGACCGGGCCACGGCGCCGTCTCGCAGCGCACCCGAGCGCGCTTGCCGGGGTGGAGCACCTGCCGATGCGTCCGCTGTGGCTGTGCCGCCGGTGCGGACAGCCATGGCCCTGCGGCGCGGCGAAGCTCGCGCTGTTGGCCGAGTACCAGGACGCGCCGGTGAGCCTGTTCCTCTATCTGGCTGCGTGCCTGCACGAGGCGATCGACGATTTGCACCGGCTCAACCCGAGCGTGACGGGCAGCGCCGCGGACATGTTCCACCGGTTCCTCGGCTGGCCCGCCCGGCACACCCACGCCTACCACGTCACCACTGTGGAAGGCACGCCGGCCGGGGAGCCGTCACCGTGAACGGCATCGTTGTCATCAACGCGACCGGCCATCCGGCGATCACCAGTAGCCTCCACACCCTGGTCGTGCAGACGTTCAGCTTCTAAATCTTGGTTTTGCGTAGCAGCCGGCCAGGCTGGGACTACTGAAACAAGAAGAAGTAACCCGCCGACACGCGGGGGCCAGCCAACGCGTCGGAGATGCAGCCCTTGGTGCCCTTGTCGATTAGGCCACCGGGGCCGGGCGTGGTTTGCCGGCGGACGGTCCACATCCACGTTTCCCGGTCGATGTCCTCGGCGCCGACGCCGAAAACCTCGCCGATCCGCGCGGCCGTGCACGCGGCGAAAATCGTCACGTCGCATCGGAATGTGGCCGAGGGCCGGCACCATCCGCTTACGCCAACCAGCGAGGTGCGGGTCTAACGTCTTCCGCTCCAGGTCGCGCAGCGCCAGCGTCCTCACGCTCTCGCCGTACTCGGCCAGTCGCGTTGTCGCGGCCGCCGGGTCGGCGTCTTCATGCGCCGAGCTGACCATTGCGTCGATCCACGCTTGCGCCTCTTCCGGTGTCGCCATCGATGTTGACTTGGACGGGCGGCGCTTGGTCGTCGGGTCGACCCACCGAACCCGCGCCCGGTAGGGACGTTCCCGGCCGGCTCGCACTTCCATATCGGAGGCAAGCGGTACGCCGATCGGTGGCTGCGGGTGTGTCGGGCGACGGTCGGCCCGCAGCGTTGACTACAGGGCCGCGCAATGAGGCGCGCGGTGGCTGTCTGCTCGGTGCAGCCGTCAAGAGACCGCCCCGATTCATGGGGGGCCATCGAGAAAAGAGGCGGCCCTCTATTGTGAGGCTCCTGAATGAATGAGGTGGCCCCCCGAAAAACATCGATGGGGGCATGAGGGTGGCCCCTTTGATGACTTTCGATGAAAAGACATCGAGCAATCTCCATGTTCAGCTACCCCTTGAAAAGTATCGATGTTCGTGTCCGCCGTGCTCGTCGCCCTCCACTTCGAACACGACCGCACCGCACCACCTGCTCACGCAGCGCCACGAACCGTTACTCCGAAAGGTTCATTGACAAGCTGGGAAACGCCTGAAAGGGTCTCGCGTACAACGAAATTCATCCGATGTATTTTGGGTCTGACCATTCGGGGAGATCACGGTGATGCGGAAGAAACCCCTTGCACTGACACTTGGCATGTCACTGCTCCTGTCCATGGGTGTGGCGTCTAACGCGTCCGCGACCAGCTTCGGCGAGGAGCCCTTCCAGCCGAGCGCCACCTACGATCTGTCGGTGACCGACGCCGAGCGCGACGCGATCCACGCGGAAGTCGAGGCGTTGGCTGGACGCGTCAACAGCGCGCGGGCGGGGGACGGCACCTACGACCCGCTCAGTCTGATCGGGGCGATGCTGGACGGGTCGAGCTACGACTCCATCTCCCGAGGCGGCACGGCCGCGACGGCGTACCCCTTCCCGGTCAGCAACACCGAAACCAACCAGAACGAGAACGACCGCAAGGTCGCCAAGCTCGCCTGGGTGGTCAAGCTGGCCACCGACCTGGGTTTCCCGGTGGTCGTCCAACGCCAGCCCGACAAGTACGTCTACGCAGAGATCGGTGACCCGGACGCCCCGGAGATGGTCATGGCGTTGAGCCACCTCGACTCGCCGACGGCTTCCGTTTCGCCGGCCCAGCTGGCGCGCTGGCGGGACGCCGATGGCAACCTCGGCACTCCTGGTGCGTACCACTCGCCCTATGTCCAGGACGGCTGGGTCTACGGGGCGGGCCTGCAGGACGACAGCGGCCCGACGCTGGCGACGCTGCTCGCGGCCAAGGCGCTGCTCGAGGCGGGGTTGCCCCTCGACCGACGCATCCGCATCGTCATGGGAATCTACGAAGACGGCGGTCCCGGCACGCCCTCGACGACGAACACCGCCACCTTCCAGTCCATCCCGTACAACTCGAACCCGAGCTTCTACGACAACTGGGCCTACAAGAACCTCAACCGGGAGGAGACCCCGATCGCGGGCTACACCTCCGACTCGCGGTTCCCGGTCATCGTCGGCAACTCCGGATCGGTGACCCCGTCGGTGTCGATGAGCTTGTCCGCAGACAGCACCAAGGCCTTCCGGCTGACGAATGCCACAGCCGGTGTCACCCAGCGCGAAGGCGACCCGACGCTCAAGGACATCGCCTACGGCAGCACCACGCAGATCGCCTCGCGGGCCACCTTCACCCTTGACGTGGCGGGGGCCGGCTCCGCCGAGCGCGACCGATTCGTGTCGGCGATCACCGCTGCCGCGACCACGAAGGGTTGGCTCCCGGCTGCTCCCCGCACCACGCCCAAGGTGCAGACCACGATCACCGGCGACTCGCTCACGCTGGAGATCAACACCGATGTGGCGATGGAGATGCCGACCCCGCAGTACGGCAAGAATGCCATCGTGTGGGGAATGTTCCTCCTCTCCAAGGGACTCGGCGCATTGGGAACCACGGCCGCCGACATGCACTTGAAGAAAGCCGCCGACGGCATCGCCGACCTGTTCTTCCGCGACGGTGTCGAAGGCGAAGCCTATATCGGCAAGTACATGGGCATCCCGGCGAGCCTGTTGCGCAACCCGAGCAACGGCACGCCGAACCTGACCTTTGCCCTCATGGGAGGCATCAATTCAGAGACCCCGACGAGCTTCTACACGGACGCCTCCGGCAGCCTCAGCATGCCGATGTATGTGCGCAGCATGCACGTCACCGCGGCTGACTCCGGCCAGGCAACGGCGGCGGTAACGGCCGCCTTCCAGGCGAAGGGGTTCACCATCGGCAACCTCGGCTCGCCCGTCGGCGCCGGGTTGTACGTCACTCACGACAACCCGCTGACGGCTCTTCAGTTCGGGAGCTACCAAGCCTCGATCGACCGCAACCCGGGTGAGTTCGCGGATCCATATTCCCTGAGGGACGTGGTCTATCCGCAGGGCACGACCGGTGGCACCCTGGCCAGCAGCTTCCGCAATAAGATGACCGCCTTCGGCGCCGTCATCCCGGGTAACGAGCGCTGGTGGCACACGGCCAACGAGCGGATGAAGGTCGACTCGGCAGTGCAGATGACCAAGATCATGGCCGATGGCATGCTGGAGATGGCCCGTTACTCCGGGCCAGCCGGTGCCAAGTTCATGTCGGCAAGCATCCCGGGGCTGAACGCCGACCGGGCGGACCTCGACCTGCTCGACGTCACGATCGGAACCTACAAGGACGCGTCGGCCGCTGTCGGCACGAGCCAGTTGGGCACCCAGGCCCTGCTCGGCGCCACCTCGTTCAACATCCCGATGTGGAACGGGCGCGGCAACTCGGCCCCGACGGCGTCGGCTTTCGCACTGGGGCACGCCCCGGGAGGGGTCTACTTGCCCCTGACCGATACCGAGTACCTGAACAACACGTACGTGGCGCCGATGCGGCTGGAGTTCAAGGTGGAGCGCCCCGACCACATGTCGGACGCGGCTTGGGCGAAGTTCGTCGCCGGCGGCTACGGCGACTTCCAGTTCAACATTCTCGTCGGCGACGCGGTTGTGCCGCTGGCCGTTCCTGCGGGGCAGAGTGCGGACAAGTACTTCTCCTCGCGCATCTCGGCCAACAACCCCGACGCCATCTACCTGTCGGTCAACCTTGCGATCACCGATGCCCCGTACACCGGGGTGCAGGGCATCCTCGCGGATTCCAAGACGGACCTGTACACGGTCAATCCGACGTACTTGGCTTCAAACCCTGATCCGTTCCCCGGTCGCGGGGCCATCGAACAACGGGGCTTCTTCACCTTCGGTGATGGGCAGAAGAACGCGGAGTTCTCTTCGCCCGACGCGGTCTACGTGACAGTCGCGAACGCGGTCATCGATGCGAAGCCGTCGGCGGTGGTGAAGAAGTTGAAGGGCAACAAGAACGAGTTGACCGTCACGGTGAAGCAGACCCACATCGACGGCAGCGAGTCTCCTGTGACGGCCACGTTCACCATCGACAACAACGCTGCTGGCACTTACACCGTCGGCGATTACAAGGTATACGTCGAAACCAAGGGCAACACCCAGGTGCGGTCGATCTCCCTCGTGTGACGCGTGTGAACCGGACGTTCTGCACCGCGCACGAGAGGGCATGCGCGGTGCAGGGCCTCGGCAAAGTCGTGAAGGTGCCCGGCCTGATGTGGTTGGTGTAGACGCGCCCGTGCTGGTGGTAGCAGAGCGGGCATGACCGGTTCAGATGATCATCGAGGTTCCTACGCCTTATTGATCGTCCGAAGTGAGTCATGCCCGCGCTGCCATCATCGCTGATCTCGTCCTTGTCCGACGCACCGGCTGTCACCGTGCCCGAAGCCGCTGCCGGGCTGCCTGCGGCGTTGGCGGGTCTGCCGGATCCCCGCGCCCGCGGCGGGGTACGGCACCGCCTGACGGTCGTCGTCACTGCTGCCGTGTGTGCCGTGGTGGCCGGCTACCGCTCGTACGCCGCGCGGACAACCTCGTGTGAGCCGAGCACGCCGGCAGATTGCTGGTCGATGATCGAAAGGCAATGCAGGAGGCGACGGCAGCGCTGCTCCAGCTGGGTCATAGAGAGATCCGGTTCCCCCGACCGCCGCCGCGCGGCGACAGCGGGTGCGAAGGGGTGCTCTACCTCTGCCGGGGGGCGCCACGCTGGCGGCCGGCACCGTCGTGACTAGATACTCCTCGGTCAGGTCCGACTGCACGTCATGATGTTGTGGAGGTTGGCGATGCCGGACGCGGCGTCGGCCAATGTGCGGGCGGCGGTAGCGGTCGGCCCAACGCCTCGCGGTCGGCCATGACACGTCGTAGCGTTCAGCCGGCCGCGCGACGGGCCAGCCCTCCTCCACGACGAGCTTGGCCCGACGCAGCCGGGCGCGCGGAGTCAGCGCTGCGGGAGCGTTTGACACGAGGACCTCCAAGCGGCCGGAGGTGGCTTCTTCAGCCCTTTCAGTCGCTTGGTCGGTCGGTGAGGCGGCGCAGCGCTGTTCCTGGCTGGAAGAAGGCGAGCCGCAGGGTGTGTGCGGTGAGTCGGATGCCCCACCAGGTGAGGGCGGCGAGGTAGCCGACGATGAGCGCGCTGTTGGTGTCGATGGTGAATACGAGGGCGTAGCCGATGGCGAGGCCGGGTGCGGTCATGGCGCGGATCGTGCGGCTGTGGCTCATCGTTAGGGCGGTGGCTATGCCGACCAGGGCTGCGCCGATGCTGCCGGCGATGCCGGCGATGTTGTTCGTGGAGATGGGTGTCGTGAGGGTGAGTGCGGCGCGCATGAGGTAGATGCCCGCGGTGGCGGTGATCGCGTGGGTGATCGCGGGGCGGGTCATGGCGAGCCAGGTGGGCAGGTCGTCGGCGGGGATGCGGGGTGCGGTGGCCGCGATGAGGGCGGCGCAGACGGCCAGCGGTAGGGCGGCACCGAGGGTCCATTTCAGGTAGGGGGTGTAGTCGAATTCGACGGCGGTGCCGGTGGCGAGGCCATAGAGCGCCGCGGTGATGGTGCCGCCGACGGCGGCGGTCAGGTATCCGCGTCGGATGAGGCTGCCTGTGGTGGGTTCGGGTGTTGATGCGGTGGGCGTTCCGGCGAGCCAGGTGGTCGGGGCGAGGTGCGCCACGGCGAATGCGGTGAGCATGACGAGTGCGCCGGCGGCGCCGAGTTGCGGCAGGGAGGTGCGGACGCCGACGACCCAGGTGCTGTAGGTGGAGATGTAAGCGGTGAGTACGGCTTGCAGGAGCAGGGCCAGGGAACAGGCACCGAGGAGCAGCGCGCCGGTGAGGTCGCTGATGCGTAGGCGAACGCGGGGTAGCCGTGCGGCGGCTGCCGGGCCTGATTGGTGGGTGGTGGTGAGCGAGAGGGCCCCGTCGGCGAGGGCGTGGGGGTGGTCGATGAGCGTGGGGGTTTTGCCGGTGGCTGCAGTGAGCGCTTCGGCCAGCGCTGGTACGCCGAGGGCTGGCCTGAGGACGACACTGGCGAGGTGCGTTTTATCGACGTCGGCCGCGTCGAGGAGTCCGTCGACTGCGTCGGGTATCTGGTCGAGGAGGGGCTGGGCGGCGACCGTGACGTCGATGCGGGTGATGACGGCGGGTTGGCGGGGCGCGGGCAGCAGGATCGGCGCTTGGTCTTGGGTCGCGAGTAGACGCCTGGCGGTCCGGACAGATTCCAGGAGGGCACTTCCGGCGTCTGCGTCGTCGTTACCGGGCGCAGTCGTCACCGCTCGGAGCGGGTCGCTGTCGGCGGTTGCCGTCTGGATGACGCGTTGGGCGATGAGGTGGTCGAGGCTTTGGACGAGATTGATCTGCTGTGTCGCCAGTTCGCGGTAGCCGTCGGCGACGGTCTGCAGGACGGTGAGGATCGCCGGATCGCGGTCTGCCTGACATACAAGCAGGCAGGAGCTTTCCGGCACGGTGACGCCGAGCGTCGTGGCGTAGGCGGCGAGGGCGGCGGGTGCGGTGACCAGGGCGGGAGGTGGAAATCCTGCGCGGGTTGCTGCCTCGCTGATGTGTCCGCAGCGGCGTGGTCCCCAGCTCGGCGGAACGGTCACGGTGAGCGCGGTGATCGGCCCGTTGACGTGGACGGCGGCATGATGGGTGACGTGCCGCAGCACGGCGGCGAGCAGATCCACCGAATCAGGTTGTGCCCCGTCGGCGGCGTTGGTGGGCGGGCCGAGGAGGTCCGTTGGGTTATCGACGAATCGATGGTCTACCGGCAAAGACATCGCGGCCATGGTGTCGAGACCGACGTAAATCTCCCCTGCGGGCCCGATGACGACGCCAGGCGGCATGACGAGGCGACCGTCGATGAGGATGGGGATCTTCAGGCCATGGCGGCTGACAGTGGCCGCGATGGCCGACGAGCTCAGGTCGATCGACAACACGGTGCCCCCGCTTGGCATGAGGGGCAGTCTCGCCCCTGAGGGCGAGTGGGTGTCAACCGTGACCCGCTGAACGTGACTCGTTGTACGCGGATGGTGAGAATCTCTCTCGATGGGATAGTCGAAGATACTCACCCTCGTGTATCCGGAGAAGATCGGGGATCAACCACAGGGGGACAAGTGCCGCAGACGCGCCGGGGCAGAGACGACAAACTCGCCGACTACGGTGCGCGAGCCACCGTCCGCATCCCACCCGATTCGCCGCCGCGCCGCGTGAGGCCTTCACTTGAAGGGGCTGTTCGCGGCGTCATCGGAGCAGGCCTCTTCCTGGTCGCCGTTCCGGCGCTGCTGTGGGCCGCGGGTGGGAACCCTCTCCGCCGGCTGCCGGCCTGGTCGCAGATCCCGGATTGGTTCGAGCGCTCCAGCGGGCGGTTCACCCCGGACTTCCTTATCGGGGCGGCGTTCTGGGCGATGTGGCTGCTGTGGGGCGTGTTCACACTGCTCCTGCTGGCCGAGATCCTCGCCGCGGTGACACGGTGGCGTATCCCCATACTGCGGCTGCCGGCCCCGCTGCACCGGCTCGTGTTCGGTCTGGCCGGCACGGCCGCGCTCGCCGTCGCCCCCGCCGGCTCCCTCGACGCGGCGGCGCATCCGGATCGACCGTCCACGCCCGTCGCCGCGACCGAGCGTGCCGATGTTCCCCGGCAAGCCGCAGCCCGTGGGTCCGCCATCATCCACGTCGCCGACCAGCGCTACCTCTACACGGTCGAGCGACACGACACCCTGTCCAAGGTTGCGAAGGAGTGGCTCGGCGACGCGGGTCGGTGGCCGGAGGTCTGCGGCCTCAACAAGCACCGCCACTTTCCTGTCGGCGGTGTCCTGCGTGACTGCGACCTCATCTACCCCGGCTGGGAGCTTCGCCTACCTGCCGATGCCCGCCCACCACAAGCCGCCACACCAGCCACGCCCCCCACGACCCGATCGGGCCGGCCCGCGACACCGCCCCCATCGCCGAGCGCCGCCCCGGACCCGCCCGACCCCGCCGTGCCGCCCCCCGCGCCCCAGCCGTCGGCTGCCACTCCCATTACCACGCGGTCCGCAGCCCCAAGCGGGTTCGTTTCGTCGCCAGCGCCGTCGTCGGGGGTCCCCAACCCCGCCACGTCGCCTCTGGCCACAAACAGTCCTACGGCGGCCACAGACGACCAGGGTGTTGATCTGTCGGACTCCGGTTGGCTGCCCTGGTCGCTCGCCGCCGCGATCAGCGCCGCCGCCGCGATGCTCTGGCTCCAACGCCGCCGTCGATACACCGGCGAGCCTGACGATGATCCGCCCACCGAGCTGCCCCCGACCGTGGTCCAGGTCCGCCGCGCCGTGGCCGGCCGCAACCCCGAGCCGTCGGATGCGAGCAGCGACGACTGCCCGCCGCTCGCTCTTGTACCCGACCTTGGGTTACTGCCGACTGGCGGATGCGGAGTCGTCGGAGACGGCGCGCACGCTGCCGCCCGCGCCGCCCTCGTCGCCGTGCTTGCCTCCGGCGGCCCGCACCACCCCGACGCCCGGGGCGAGGTCGTCATCGACGCCGCGAGCTTGACCACGCTGCTCGGCTCGGACGTGGTGACCCTCAGCTCATGGCCGCGGCTGCACGTGACCGAGAGCATCAACGACTCGCTCACCGTGATCGAGTCCCGGCTGCTGCACCGCAGCCGCATCCTCGATGAGCACGCCCTGACCGACTTGGATGAGCTGCGGCGCACAGTGCCCGACGAGGAAGCATTACCACCCGTCATGCTCATCACCGAGACCCCGCCTGCCAGTGCCCACCTGCGCGCCAAGGTGGCCCTCGCCTTGGGTGAGGGTTTGCACGTGTGCGCGCTGCTGCTCGGCGAATGGGCCCACGGTCCCACCGTCGAGGTCGGCTCGGACGGACACACCACGCTCATCTCCGGGCAGCCCGCCGAACCGGTGCCGCCGCGCCTGCCTGTACTCGAACCGGCTGCCGCCCTCCAGATCCTGACCACGCTCCGCGAGGCGCAGACCGGCGAACCGCCCGCCATCACCTCACCAGCCGTGCCGGTCACGATCGTGCCCCTGCACGCCAGCCGCACCGAGATCACGCCCACCGCCACGGACCCGGCCACCCCGACCGCCGTCAAGCCCACCGCCGACGCCGTGTCGGGAAGGGCGCGGCTGCGCGTGCTCGGCGCACCGCGCATCGAAGGCATTACCGCGGAAGGTCGGCCGTTGCGAGCCAAAGCCCTGGAACTGGCGGTTTACCTCGCCGTGCACCCAGACGGAGCGGGCACCCGCGACATCGGCGAATACCTCGATCCCGACGCACGCATCAGCCAAGCCGACCAACGTGTCCACACCAATGCCTCGAACCTGCGGCACGTCCTCGGCCGCGCTGGCACCGCCGAGACGAAGAACGCCTACGTCATCAAGTCCGCCGGACGGTATCTGCTTGACCCGGCGACCGTGGACGTCGATGTGTGGACACTGCGCGACCTGCTGCGCAGGGCCACGATCGCCACCGAGCCGCGCCGCCGCGAACTCCTCACCGCCGCCTGCGACCTCTACACCGCACCCCTCGCGGACGGCCAGGACTACGAGTGGCTGCAGCCCCACCGCGAGACGGTCCGCCGCTGGGGCACCGAAGCCCACCTACTGCTCGCCGACGACCTACTCGGCAGCAACCCGCAGGCCGCATCCGACCTGCTCGACAAGGCCATCGGACTCGACCGCTACAACGAGGCCCTTCACACCAAGGCGATGCACGCCCGAAACGCCCTCGGCGACGCCGACGGCATCCGCACCCTGCTACGCGCCCTGACCAAAGCCCTCGCCGACCTCGACGCCGAACCGCAGGAAGACACGATCGCGCTCGCCACACAGCTGCGTAACAGCCTGGACGAGAGTTGACCGTCCCCGCCAGGCCGCCCCGCGCACGTTTGCCACGCCAGTTGAGCGCTGGTGCCGATCCTCCGCTGGCCATTGACTTGCAAGGCGTGCCGGACAGTCAGCCACGGCGAGTCGCATGCTCATGCGGACAGCCTCTGTGGATCAACGCCATCCGCTCGTTCGTTCGCTGCACCGCGTGCGGCCTGCGCATCGGCGCCCCGTAAACCGTCGAAACCGCCACCGCGCTGGCCGACGTCGCCTTCCCACTGTCGGGCCGGACCAGGTCGATACAGGCCGCCTTCGCATGGTGGGCAGCACGCCCCGGAATGATCGTGCTCGTCTTCGTTTGGCCTGGCCGTCATGCGACTGTCACCGCAATCGGACTCCGCTGCATGCGGTCGCTCGCCTGGCGGCCGGAGCCTTCCTGCCGCTCGGATCGTTCCTGGTTGCCGGCATTGCGCTCGTCCTGGTACTTCCCTGACCAGCGCCTCGAAGAGGCGGGGACGGAACCGCACGTGACCCTTGGTGACATCAGACAGCGTCACCAGCATCCGCTTCTGTCGATGAGCCAGCACGTGGCGTCGTTGATCAGCGAGGGCTGTGATCCTGCCGCCTCTGGCGCATCCGCGCAGAACACCATCGAGGTAGGTGGCCGGCTCTGTCTGGCTGCGCCCCGCCCCTTCCGATTTGACAGCGCTATGGCTAGCGGTTATCTATTGTCGGTCGACGGAGGTGTGCCCGGGTGCAGGATGTGGTGCTGGCCATGCTGGCGAAGGAGCCGGCGCACGGCTACGAGCTGCGTAGCAGGATGCGCGGCGCGCTGGGCCCGTTGGGCGAGGCGATGAACGCCGGGCAGATCTACGTGACGCTGGCTCGGCTGGCCAAGGCGGGGCTGGTGACGTCGCAGCGGGCGGAGGGACTGCCGGACCGGCCCGACCGCCGGGTCTACGCGCTGACCCCGGCGGGGCAACAGCGGGTCGCCGCATGGCTGACCGAGGTGAGCTGGCCGAAGCCGGACCTCAGCGAGTTCCATCTCAAGCTGGTGGCCGCTGCTGCTGCCCGGCTGGCCGATCCGGTGGCGCTGGTCGATGCGCAGCGGCGCGAGGTGCTGCGCCGACTGCGGGACACCCAGCGGGCTGCGTTGGAGCGGTCGGTGGATCCGGTCGTCGGGTTGTTGTTGGAAGGGGTCGTGCTGCGGCTGCGGGCCGACCTGGACTGGTTGGAGGCGTGCGAGCGCATGTGGACCGAGCGTGATCGGACCGGACGGAAGGCGGAGGCGTGACCGGATCGACGGTGCTGCGGGCGTGCGGGCTGACCAAACAGTACGGCTGGAGCAACTCGTTGGTGCGCGCGGTCGACGAGGTTGACCTGGACGTGCCCGCCGGGCAGGTGCTGGCGGTGATGGGGCCCAGCGGCTGCGGCAAGTCCACCTTGCTGCACCTGCTCGGCGGGCTGCAACGCCCGACCGACGGGCAGGTGTGGCTGGCCGACCGCCGGATCGACACGATGAGCGAACGGGCCCTGGCCCGGCTGCGACGCGACAGCGTCGGGTTCGTCTTCCAGTCCTTCCACCTCATGGAGGAACTCACCGCCGTGGAGAATGTCGAACTGGCCGCGCTGATGGCCGGACAGTCACCCCGCAGGGCCCGACAACGCGCCATGCACCTGCTGGACCGGGTCGGACTCGCCGACCGCGCCAAGCACCTGCCCTCGGCGCTGTCCGGCGGCCAGCGCCAGCGGGTCGCCATCGCCCGCGCGCTGAGCAACGAGCCGCTGGTGGTGCTGGCCGACGAGCCCACCGGGAACCTGGACAGCGCCGCCACCCTGGAGGTGCTGCGGCTGTTTGAGGAGTTGCGCACCGCTGGGCAGACCCTGGTGGTGGTCACCCACGACGCCCGTATCGCGGCGGTCGCCGACCGGGTGATCGACATGCGTGACGGGGCGTTCGCCGACGACACCCAGCTCGCCAGCGCCGCCACCGGTACCGTCTACGGCGGGTGGCGCTGACATGGCCGGCCGTCTGTTGCTCGTGTGCCGGCTCCTGGTGCGGGACCTGCGCCGGCGTCGAACGGAGACGGTGCTGCTGCTGGTCGCCATCACCGCTGCCACCGCGACGCTGACCCTCGGCCTCACCCTCAACGAAATCGCCGATCGGCCGTACCAGCAGACCCGGACCGCCACCGCCGGCCCGGACGTGATCGTGACACCCCGGGCCACCGGCCAGGCCGCGTTGGACGAGCTCGCATCGCTGACCACCACGGCCGGCGTCACCGATCACAGCGGCCCCTTCCCGATCGCCTACCTGACGATGACGGCCCGCGGCAAGTCCGCGCACGCCGTCGTCGAGGGCCGGGACGCCATACCCGTATCGACCGACCGGCCCGCGGTGACCGACGGCACCTGGGTACGCCCCGGCGGCGTGGTCGTCGAGCGCTTCTTCGCCGACGCCCTCGGCATCCGCACCGGCGACACGGTCAACATCGACGGCCATCCGCTGCGCGTGATCGGGACCGCGGTCACCGCCGCGAGAGCGACGTATCCGTACGCCGGGTGGCACTACTCCGGCAGCATCTTGGTCGAGCGCGGCGGCCTGGTCTGGGTCGACCACAGCGACATCGCCACGCTCGCGGGCAGCCAGCCGCTGTCCTACACCCTGAACCTCAAACTCGCCGACCCGGCGGCCAGCACCACGTACACCGTCAGCGAACAACTCACCACCTGGCAGGAGATCAGCTACCTCAACGGTCGGCTGTACAGCGACGCGCGAACGGTGCTGCTCGTCGGCAGCTGGCTGCTCACCGGCCTTGCGCTGGCCGGCGTCGCCGGCATCGTCGCGGGCCGGGTCATCGGCCAGCGCCGCCGGGTGGGGCTGCTCAAGGCCGTCGGCGCCGGACCAGCCATGATCGCCGCCGTCCACCTCGCCGAGTACCTCGTCATCGGGCTCGCCGCCGCCGCCACGGGCCTGGCCGCCGGCTGGTTCGCCGCACCCGTGCTGATCCGCCCCAGCGCCGGACTCATCGGCTCCGTCAACGCCCAGCCACCCGCGCTGCGCATAGTGATCGCCGTTACCGCCCTCGCCCTCACGATCGCTGTGGCGGCGACGCTGATACCGGTGGTGCGCGCCGCCACCACCAGCACCGTCCACGCACTGGCCGACGCCGCAACGCCGCCGCGGCGCCGACGGTGGCGCATCTGGCTGTCGCGCCGGCTGCCCACCGCCCTGCTGATCGGAGTGCGCATCAACGCGCGCCGGCCGCGCCGCGCCCGACTCGTCATGGTGAACACCCTGATCACCACGATCACGCTCGTCGCCATACTCATGGAAAACACCCGTGTAGTGCGCTTCGACCTCGGCTACACGCAACTCGCCAATCCCCGGTGGGAACGGGGCGAGCAGGCCATGCTCCTGCTCACCGTCGTGCTGTGCATCCTTGCGCTCATCAACGCCGTCGTGAGCACCTGGACCGCGGTACTCGACGCCCGGCAGCCGCTGGCCGTCGCGCGGACGCTCGGTGCCACGCCCGCGCAGGCCGGCGTGGGCCTGGCGGCAGCGCAACTGCTTCCCGCCATACCCGGCGTCGCCGTGGGGATCCCGACCGGCATCGGGCTTGTTGCGTCCCTCAGCACCGACGAGGTTCAGTACCCACCCGGTTCCTGGCTGCTCGCCACCGCACTCGGAGTCCTGCTCGCCGTCGCCGCGCTCACCGCCATCCCCGCGCTAACCGCCGCACGCCACCCGGTCGCGGACACCCTTCAGTCCGCACCGACCTGACGGCCGCCAACGGCATGCAGCCGCTCACGGCGAACCGAGCGGAAGCACCGAAGATTACGCACGGATAAGTAGCCGCGGATAGGGGACTACGGCTTCGACGGCGCCGTGTGGCGGGCAAGCATGAGGGAGGCGGAACCGAGATCAAGCGGGTTGATGCCGGGGTCGAGGTGAATATGCGCGCCGTCCGGTGCCCGCGGGTCTGCCAACGCCAGGCACATTCGTGCGAGGTCCCGGAGACCGGCAGGGTCACCGAAGATCTCGACGGTGACGGTGCCGCCTTCAGCTGGCGCCACGACGCCTATCGCGGGGTCATTCGCCGGCACGGAGAGCGAGATCTCGGTCATGGCAGCATCTTTCCTGAGGGCGGCGGCTTCCGCTCACTGCGCAGACTCTTCCTGTCGGCGGTCTCGTCGGGCACCGTGTCTGGTGTCGGCGATCTCGGGTCGTCGGCGCACCTGGTCCCCACCGGGCCACCGCCTCGTCCGCTCGACCGTGAGAGGTCCGGCATGAGTTCCGCGGGGCCCGGTGGTCCCAGGGCACGTATGACTGGCGACAGGGCTGCGCGCCGTCGAGCGCCGATCAGTGAGCGACCGGCTTCCGTGTCCTGAGACCACTGGGTGCCCACCTGCTGCTGCAACAGCAAGCAGGACACTATGAGTGTCGGACACCACCCCTCGATGCGTCGACCAACTGCGGGCGTCGACTGGGCCAGTACTGAGCACGCCCTCGCGGTCGTTGGCCCCGACGGTGTCGAGGTTCAACGGATGATCGTCGAGCACACCGCTGAGGGGCTGCGGAAGCTGCTGCGATGCCTGCAGCAGACCGGTGTGCTCGAGGTCGGGATCGAACGCCCCGATGGGCCCATCGTCGAGGCCCTGCTCGATGCGGGGCTCACGGTGTTCGTGATCGCCCCGAACCAGATCAAGCACCTGCGCCGCCGCTACGGCGCAGCCGGCAACAAGGACGACCGCTTCGATGCCTACGTCCTGGCCGACACCGTCCGCACCGATCACCATCGCCTGCGTCCCCTCACCGTCGACTCTCCCGCGACACTCACGTTGCGGATGACCGTCCGCGCCCGCAAGGACCTCATCGCCGCCCGTGTCGCGATGGCCAATCAGCTCCGCGCCCACCTCGAACATGTTCTGCCCGGCGTGATCGGAATGTTCCGCGACATCGACTCCGCGATCACCCTGAGTTTCCTCACCCGGTTCGCGACTCAGGACAAGGTCGACTGGCTGTCGCCACGCAGACTGCAGAACTGGCTGCGCGGCGTCTCCTACCCCAACCCGGCACGAGCCGGGCTGCTGCACGCCCATCTGCTTGCGGCTACCCGCGGGACCACCGGTCCTGAAGCCACCGCCCGGGCGCACGTCACCGCTGCGTTGGTGGCTGGGCTTACCGCCCTGCGGGAGCAGATCAGCGCGCTG
>NZ_JBSFYQ010000072.1:0-17953 GCF_053599855.1 Micromonospora sp. NPDC005161 | reverse complement strand
CCGACGGCGTCGTCGGAGAAGAACAGGGCGTGCACGTCGAAGTTGAACGGCACCGAGGCGTCGCTGAGCTCCCGCACCCGGTCGAGCGGGTCGAGCCGTCGGGTCATGCCGATCTTCACCATGTCCTCGCCGAACGCCCCGACGTTGGAGATCACGTAGACGTACCCGGCGCGGACGTTCGCGGCCCGATAGTCCACGGCGTCGGCCGCCGCCTCGACCTCGGCGAGGCGTTCCTCCATCTGGGCCACGCCCTCGGCGTCACCCTTGGCCCGAAGGGCGGCGAGCGCGTTGGCGTAGTGCTGCCTCTCCTTCTCCAGGCGGGCGCGCTCGCGCTCGATCTCCTGCTGAACCTTCCGCTCCTCGCGCAGGCGCGCCTTCTCCTCCCGCTCCCGCTCTTTCTCCTCGGCAACCTTCGCCAGGTAGTCCGCGGTGAGCTCGAGCTCCTTCCTGCGCAGGCGGTGGTAGTCGTTGGAGATCCGGATGTCCATCGACTTGCCCAGCCGCGCGATCGTTTCCGCCACCTTATTCAGGCGCTCGATGGCCGAGTCCAGCCGGTAGGGCTTGAGGCCGCGGACCAAGTTGTCGGCCTCGGCGTTGAAAGCGCGCAGGATGAGCTTCGAGTAGTCCCGGACCATGGCCCGTCCTTTGGCCTCGGAGCCGGAGACGGTCACGCGGGTGTCCGCCTGGACGGCGCCGCCATCCTTCATGGCCATGGCCTTGATCCGGTCCTGGGCCGTCGCGAGCTTGCCCTGGTAGGCGACGGCGTCGGTCAGCGGGTGCCGGTACTCGTACACCCGGCCTCCTGCAGCAGCACGGTCTCCTCGGTGACGACCACCTGCTGGCTCAGCGTGCCCACTCGCTGTTCGAGCTCGGCTGTCTGCTGCGTCAGCCGGTCGCGGTACTGCTCCAGCTCGAACGCCGCCATCTGCCCCAGGCGCCGCATCTCGGACTGCAGACGGTCGTGCTCGCCTCGCAGCTGGGTGAGCTCACCCTGACGCCCGTCCAATTCGCCCTGCAGCCTGGTGGCCTGGGCATGCCACGCGGTCAGCTTTTTCTGCAGCTCACCGTTCTCGGCGGCCAACTCTCGCGCCTTGCCGCGGGCCCCGAACAGGGGGATTTCCTCGTCGACCCAGAGCTGCCACCCCGGAGGCGCAGGGCCCCATGCCGGGTCCGGCTTCCAGCCGGCCGGCGGTGTCCGAGCTCTCGGATGCCGGCCAGCGGCAGATCCAGTCATGGGCGACGACTGACCCGGCCCTGCCGGGGCAGCACCCCCGGCATACGGATGAACAGGCTCAGGGGCATGCGACGTAGCGACGACGAGCTTGCGGCGGCCGGCCTTGCGTAGCCCGGCCGGGCCGCCGCAGCGCGACAGCAGCTCCAGCGCGGCCTTGTCCTGCACCTTCGGGCCGAGCACGGGTCCGTCCGCCGAGCGGCGCTCCGCGTGGTCCGGCGAACAGCGCGACGGCCGCACCACGACAGCGCCGCCCGGCGGCGGCGCCGGTCAGGCGACGTCCACCTGGGCGCCCGGACGGCCGCTATCCACCACGAAGCTGGCCCGGGTGGACACCGGGGCACCCGGCTCAGTGACGTACGGCAGGACCCGGTAGTCGGTGCGCCACTGCTGCTGGTCGAGCTGGCAGCGGACGTAGCCGCGCCGGCCGTTGTAGAACCGCATGTGCGGGTTGCTGGCCAGCCACTCGGTGCCCCGCACGTCCAGGTCCGAACCGTTGCCGCCGGAGGTGATCGAGGTACCCAGGAACTCGACCCCGACGGTACGGGACGACTGGTCGTCGAAGTTCTGCTTCAGGTCGGCGACCATGCTGCAGTGCGCGTCGCCGGTGACGACGACCATGTTCTCGACGCCGCGCTCGACCACGCCGTCGAAGAGGCGCTGGCGGGCCGCCGCGTAGCCGTTCCAGTTGTCGTCGGACAGCTTCTTGCCGGGGCCCGGGTCCCGGTCCGCCTCGGCGATGACGGTCTGGTTGCCGAGCACGTTCCACCGCGCGGTCGAGGCGGCCAGGCCGTCGAGCAGCCACTGCTCCTGGGCGCTGCCGAGCATGGTCCGCGACGGGTTGTCCATTCCGGCCGGCACCTGGTCCGAGCGGTACTGCCGGCCGTCGAGGATGTTGAACTCGGCGAGGTTGCCGT
The DNA here is from genome assembly GCF_053599855.1 of Micromonospora sp. NPDC005161. Taxonomy (NCBI): domain Bacteria; kingdom Bacillati; phylum Actinomycetota; class Actinomycetes; order Micromonosporales; family Micromonosporaceae; genus Micromonospora; species Micromonospora sp. NPDC005161. The sequence continues at coordinate 15,805 of NZ_JBSFYQ010000072.1, read as the reverse complement.
AACGGAGCCGCCGGTACAGCCGCATGTCCGGCCCCTGCGGGATGCTGAGCCGGCGCAGCGGCATGTGCTCGTAGTACACCTGGTACGCGGCGGCCCGGCGCTGATGGAAGTCCTCCTGCGACTGCTTCGGATCTTCGGAGGTGCCGTCCGCGTAGTTGTTCTCCACCTCGTGGTCGTCCCAGGTCACCGCCCACGGGAACCGGGCGTGTGCCAGCTGCAGGTCAGGGTCGGTCTTGTACTGGGCGTGGCGGATCCGGTAGTCGCTGAGCGAGAAGATCTCGGTGGCGGGCAGGTGCGGGCGGCCGATCGCGCTGGCGCCCGGACCTTCGTAGATGTAGTCGCCGAGGTGCAGGACCAGATCCAGGTCCTCCTCGGCTAGGTGCCGGTAGGCGGTGAAGTGCCCGGCCGGCAGGTTCTGGCAGGACACGAAGCCGAAGGCGAGCCGCCGCCGATCCGCGTCGTACGCGGGTGCCGTGCGGGTCCGTCCGACCGGGCTGAGTTGCGTGCCCACCCGGAACCGGTAGTAGTACTCGCGATCGGGGCGCAGGCCGGTGACCTCCGCGTGCACCGAGTGTCCGAGCTCCGGTGTGGCCCGCTCCGCACCGGCGCGGACCACCCGCTGGAAGCCCTCGTCCTCGGCGATCTGCCAGGCCACCGGAACGACCCGCGGCGGCATGCCGCCCGAACCGTCCACGGCGAGCGGGTCCGGCGCCAGCCGGGTCCACAGAACCACCCCGTCGGGAGACGGGTCGCCGGAGGCGACACCGAGGGTGAACGGGTTGTCGGCGAAACTGGGGTCGGCCCACGCCGGTGCCGAGGAGAAGCCGGCGATGGCGGCGGCGGCATTCGCGCCGGCCGCGCCCGTCAGCCCGAGGAATACGCGCCGGTTAAGAGCGGGCATGCGACAGTCCCTTCAGAGTAATAGAAGATCACCACCGATTCTTGGGACCGAGATTGCCGGCGGGTGGCCGCACGAAGACCGCAAGCGGACGCGTCCGCAGACATCGAGACTGTCCGGTCCCCGCATGCCCTACCGGCGATCCCGATGGTCGAGGCCGGCTGCCCCGTGGTCAGGATCGGCACGGGAAGCTGCTCTTCGAGTAGGTCACCCCAAAGTTGTATGCGTCGTTGAAGTGGGTGTAGTAGGCGTCGTAGAGCGGGCGCGGTGCCGCTCTCCGGCGCCATCTTGACGAAGATCTCGTCGTTCTCGTTGAGGGCGTCCCGCGTCCAGTTCTGCGAGCCGGTGTAGACGCGGTACTGGTAGGCGCTGCGGTACTCGCCGTAGGCCACGAACAACTTGTCATGCACCTTGTCCTTGCGGCGGATGGCCACGCCGGCGTCGAGCAGTTCGTCGTAGACCGACTGGCTCATGGCGATGCCGCCGTCGGCGTTCGTACCGATGACCATCCAGACCTTGCACCCGGCGGCCCGGAACCGGGTGACCAGGTCGACGATCTGCGGGCGCCCGGTGGTCACCGACGCCATGCCCACCCGCAACCGGCAGTTGGCGTCGAGGGTCAGGTCGTTGAGCCGGGTGACGAAGGTGTCGGTCGGCCCCGCGCCTTCTGGGGAGGCGTATGCGTCGGGCGCGGTCGCCTGGTAGTAGCCGCGGCCGGAGGCGCTGTCGTAGTAGTCGTTGCCGCTGTAGTGCCGGCGGTTCCACATGTCGGTGAAGTTGGCGTTGAGCCCTGCGGTGAGCGCGGCGTCGCCGTAGACGGTGATGGCGTTGTTGAACGCGTCCGGGCCGGTGGCGTAGGTCAGGTTGCTCGATCCGAACCAGACGACGTTGCTGCGGGCGACGTCGTTCGGATCGGTGGTGCTGGTGAAGGTGAACAGCTTGGTGTGCATGTCGCCGGCGGCACTGGTGCTGATGCAGCCGTGGCCGCCGCTGCTGTTGAGGCAGAACTGGTGGTTGCTCAGCTGCTTGATCGTCGTGATGGCCGAGTCGGTCGAGGTGGCGTTCTTGCATCTACCCCGTCGTGCTGGATGAGCTGATCCCGCAGGCATGGCACCACGTCGAGCAACACGCGAACAACCTGATAGAAGCCGATCACAGCCAGCTCAAACAGCGATTGAGACCGATGCGCGGGCTACGAACCGACAAGACAGCACAGGTCATCATCTCCGGACACGCGTTCATGCAGAACCTGCGCCGCGGACACTACGAACTCGCCCGTTGAAGCCCCGCCGGCAACGCGGGTGCCTGCGGCGTTCCCCGCCCTCGCCCTGGCGATCTGACCTCGGACCGACACGGGTTCAACACGTCCGCCGATCCCTCAACGCAACTGTGAGTCTCGGTTTGCGGCTCTGGGATTGTGGAGCCGTTCTCCCGGGGCCGCGGTCTGACCCGCAACGCAACTGGCTCGGTTGATGCCTTCGCGCCGATCTGTCGGCTGTCGGTTCTGGGAGTACAAGCTGTCGCCGGACCGGTGGGGCGTGTCCCAATAGGGGCCTTGCTGCAACAAGGGCACCATCACAGTTCTGACCGCCCTGCCGGCCCGGCGATGGCCATCCGCCACCCGAGCCGATCAGGAGACGAACCACCGATGCCCAGCATGCCGCACCCAAGTGAGAGCAGCCAGAGCCACCCGCGCGATGAGGAGATCGTCCTCGGTGTCGACACCCACAAGGACTCCCACGTCGCCGCGGTCATCACCGTGCTCGGCGTGCTGGTAGCCAGCGCCGCGTTCCCGACGACGGCGGCCGGCTACCGGCAGTTGCTGGCCTGGGCGCGTGGCTTCGGCGTGTTATGTCGCGCCGGGGTGGAAGGCACCGGCTCGTACGGGTCGGCCCTGACCCGACACCTCCGCCGGCAGAACATCACCGTCGTGGAGGTCAACCGACCGGACCGGGCTGCCCGGCGCCGCAAGGGCAAAACCGACGCTGTCGACGCCACCGCGGCCGCCCACGCCGTCTTGTCCGGCCGCGCGAACACCACGGCCAAGGCCGCTGACGGGCCGGTGGAGATGCTGCGCATGTTCAAACTCGCCAGAACATCCGCGGTCAAGTCCCGGACCCAGGCGGTCAACCAGCTGCAGGCAGCGAGGAACTCCTCGTGCGTCCACGAATCGGCTCGGGCCTGTTCCGCCAGCCTCTCTACGTCTCGACGCGCTCAATCCTCACCGAGACTTCCACGGCGCGGTTGACCACATGCAGCATGCGGGATATCTTTCCGTACCAGGCAAGCGAATTCCAGATTGGATACTGCCAGGTCCCTCGCACCGAAAGCTCCGCCCCCACGCGCCGGCACAGCCCACCGTCGCCGCCCTACCGCAGCCGACTTCGCACCACGCCCGGCGTGAACCCGCCCTGCCGCATCGCGACGCTCTCAGCTAGGAGCCACCATGCTGAAACGCCCCGCACTGTCGGTTCTCCTCGTCGCCGCGGTCACCGTCGGGTCGGGCCTGGTCGGGGCGGTCCCCGCTGCCGGCCGGACCGGCGGCGACCCGCCGCGCCAGCGAGTGGTGGACGCCGGTGACAGCATCGTGATCACCGGCGAGACCTACCGGATGCGGATCATCAAGGACGGCTTCCGGTACTCGTTCGACAATTCCTCCGGCGCCACGGTTGCACCGGCCCATCCGGACTCGGGTCTGCGGATCAGGTACGCCGGCGGGCAGGACGTCAGCGACGCCGAGGCCACTCGGCTCGTCTCCGGTCCGAGGTCCGGCACGGCCGTGCTGGACGTGACGATGACGGACGGGTCGCAGGTCAAAGTGCACGTGCTTCCATCCGACAGCTACGCGCGGATCCTGGTGCCGAACCTGCCCGGATCCAGCAGCACGATCGACTTCCGTACCGGTGCGGTCGCCCCGGCGTACGGGCTCGGGGACTACGGGTCGTTCGCCGACGGCCAACCTGAGCAGGGGACGCCGTGCAGTGGAAACGTCGAGGCCAGGCCGAGTACGGAGCTGACGGGGCTGGTGCTGGACAACCTGACGAACGAGGGCAGTTGCAAGCGCTTCGTCAGCAACTTCACCGTGTTCCCAAAGCAGCGGTTCGCTCAGGTGTGGTTCGAGGACGGGCGGAAGCGAGTCGGCCTCACCGGAACCGAGAACCGGCTCGGCGCCGCCGACGTGGACTCCGTCGACAGCCTGTACTACTTCGTCGGCCGTGACCTGCCGCAGGTGTACGCCGACTACAAGCAGGTCCGCAACCGGCACGGCTACCTGGACTCCCGGCCGGACGAGTCGTTCTTCGGACTCGGCTGGGAGGCGTACGGCGCACTCGGCTGGGACACCTACCAGTCGTCCGTCGTCGAGACGCTGCAGGACTTCCTCGCGCACGGCTATCCGCTCAGTTGGGGCGTGGTCGGATCCGGCTTCTGGCCAGGCCCCCGCGGCAACAAGGTCGAGGGCACCACGAACAGCTTTGGCATGTGGGACGACACCGCCGAGGACGGGCGCGCGGACGGACTGCCGAACCCGCGATACCCGGATCCCGACGCGTTGAAGCGGCTCTTCGCCGACAACGACATCAAGCTGCTGCTGGGGGCGCGAAACAACATCAAGGCTCTGCCAGCCGACGGCGGCAACTACAACCTGCGGTACGACGGGCCGTTCCTGCAGGAGGCGCTGGAGCGCGGCTTCCTGCTACGCAACGGCGACGGAACGCCCCGTGTCGTGACTCGGGCGCAGTTCCCCGCCGGCGCCAGCTACATGCTGGACGGATCCAACCCGGAGGCGGTGCGCTGGTTCGTCGACCGGCTGCGCGCCTGGGGTGTGGACGGGTGGAAGGAGGACACGATGCTCTACGACCCGAACCTCCACCTAGACGGCAACTGGAACCCGGTGCAGACCGCGATGCACGATGCTGGCGACCTGGTGATGGTGCGGAACGCCGGGTACTCCGTGCCGGGCGACATCATCCGGATCAACGACACCATCTACGGCACCGGCGAGGTCTACCACGAGGACCCGGACCGGATGCCGGTCAACCTCCTCAATTACGCCGCATCCAGTGCCGGCAACCTGTACGGCGACTACGTGGGTGGCACGCCAGGGCCGTCGATGCAGGACCCGGCGTACCAGCAGTACTTCGTCCGCAACGCGCAGTTCAGCGCCATGTTGCCGGTGATGGCGTTCGGCAAGGGCCCGTGGGAACTCGGCCGCAGCGACTACGCGGCAGCGGTGAAGAAGATGGCGTTGTGGCACGAGGCGCTGCGCCCGTACATCTACGACGCGGTGCTGGACGGGCACGAGAGCGGGTTCCCCACCGCCGTGACCCCGCTGCAACTGGCCTATCCCGACGATCCGAACACCTACAGGCTGGCGAACGACACCACCCGCCAGTACGAGTGGATGTTCGGCGAGTCCCTGCTCGCCGTGCCGGTGTTCGGCGCCGACTTCGAAACAGCGCAGGCCCGGGACGTGTACCTGCCGGCCGGCAAGTGGATCGACGTCCAGAGCGGCGCGGTGTTCCACGGGCCGACGACGCTGCGGAACTACGCGATCGGCACCGACCGGATCCCAGCGTTCGCCGGCGGCAAGGGCGTTCTGGTGACCACGCAGGCTGGAGCGCTGACGGCCGAGGTGTACCCGGTGTCGACCGGATCCCGCTACACCGCCGCGCGTGGGGATGACGCGATCACCATCGAGAATGCCAACACCGGCTGGGACACCGGCTCCCTCGCCGTCGTCGACCGCACGAGCGGGCAGTCGGTCGCGTACCGGGTCGACCAGGTCACCGGCGTGTTGCGGTTCCCGGTGACCGTGGGCCACACCTACCGCCTTGTGGGCGGTGGGACCGCTGAGCACACCGTCGGGCTGGACACCACCGCTCCCGGGCTGGTCACCGGAGTCGGGCACCGCACGGTCGACGGGATCACGACACTGAACTGGGACGCCACCGACAACGCCCGGGGCTACGTCGTGACCGCATCGCTGAAGCAGGCGTGCGTCGTCGCCCCGGAACGGATCATCGGCTCCTCGACCGGCACGAGCCTGGTACTGGGCAGCGACGGTTTGGCGGGCACGTACCGGGTGACGGCAACGAACAGCGCGGGCAGCGGACCGCCGTCCGCGCTTCACGTGATCGCACCGACGACCGGTGGGGGCGGTGCCGCGGCGGTCGTCGTGACGAACGAAGGCACCCCGCCGACCTGCGATGCCGAGAATCCGGCCTACAGCGAGGAGGGACGCTGGCTGTCGAGCAGCTTGAAAGGTTTCGACGGCTCCGGCACCCGCTACACCTCGACCGCCGGCCTGACCGTGACCTGGCGAGCTGACCTGCCTGCGGGGACCTACCAGGTCGACGTCTGGTCACCGAAGCACACCAGCTGCAGCACCAGCACGACGTACACCGTCGCCGGCACGAGCGTCCCCGTCGACCAGTGCGCCACCGGCGGCGAATGGCATTCGATCGGCACGCATCAGCTGACCGAGGGGATCACGCCGGTCACCCTGACGTCCGGCTCGGGCACCACCCGCGCCGATGCAGTCCGCTTCACGCCGACCGGATGACCGTCCCACCGCGGCCGTTCGCTCAACCGGGCGGTGCGGCGCGCCCGACGGTAGCCCATCGCCTGAGGATGGAGTAAACAGATGTTCGCCCGTCCACCACTTCGCGTCCCTCTCACGATGATGACGGCGCTCCTGGTGCCGTTCGCAGTCGTCGTCCCGTCGTCCCCGGCAGCGGCCGCCGAGGCAGTCGTCGTCACCCCCTCGACTCCCGGCGCCTACTCCGAGACCGGAACTTGGGCGAACGCCCGGGACCCCGGTCACGACGGCTCTCCCTCGCGGTACAGCCGGACCCCCGGTTCCACGGCCACCTGGACCGTCGTGGCACCCGCCTCCGCCAGGTACGACCTGGCCGTCTACTACAGCGCGAGCGTGGACAACGCCAAGGTGGAGTACGCCTGGACCGGAGGACCGGACACCCCGACGGTGGTCAACCAGGCCGTCGGCGGCAACGCCTGGCGCCAGATCGGCTCCACCTACCTCGACGAGGGGCAGAGCTTCACCCTGACCGTCACCGCGACCGAGGGTCCGGCGGTGACCACTCCCAACCTCAACGTCATCACCCGGGCCAACGCGGTGCGGTTGCTCGAGGTGGCCGGCGACGAGGAACCGGTCGCCGACTGCGGTACGGACGACACGGCGGCACCGATCGTCGACGCGGCGGAACAGCGCTTCCCCTCCTACCGGCTGTCGCAGCACGGCACCATGGTCTCGCTGGCCGGCGACGGCTGGACCGTGTCAATCGACCGTCGAGGCTTCCGCTACGGACTCCAGGTCGACGGCGCGTCGGCCGCGGCGCCGCATCCGACAGCCGGGTTGCAACTGGCCGTTCCGGGCCGTGCCCCGTGCGACGCCGTCGCGGCGACGCTCACGGCGGCGGACGCGTCGAGCGCGCGGTTCTCCGTGACCTTCTCCAACGGCCGCCGGGCAGAGGTTGCGGTGGTGCCGGAGGACCATTCCGTGAACCTGCGGGTCACCGCCGCGGACGTGAGCACCGGCAGCGTGCGGGCGCAAGTGGCCGGCGGCATGAACCCCGCGTACGGGCTCGGTGACCTGGGCGGATTCCGGACCGACCTGAACGTCTACGGCATCCGCAACCTCGACTACTACGCCCAGAACAGCGCGGGCACGACGAACCAGCGCTTCGTCTCGACGTTCACCGTCTTCCCCGGCCGGAAGCTCGCCCAGGTCGTGCTCTCGGACGAGAGCCTGGCCGTGCAGGTCGACAGTGCCGCCACCCTGCTCGGTGTCAACGGCCCGCAGATGTCCGGACTGCACTACTTCTTCGGGGACATGCAGACGATCTACCGGCGCTACGCCGAAGTCCGGCGGAGCGCGGGCTATGTCGACTCCAAGCCGGACTACACGCTCTTCGGCGTCGGCTACGAGTCCTACGGGGCGCTCGGCTACAACACCAACCAGCAGACCATCACCGACTCGGTGACGACATACCTGGACAAGGGCTTCCCCCTCAGCTGGGTGGTGACCGGCTCGGGGTTCTGGCCGTACGGTTCGGGGAGCGCCCAGGGCACGACCTCGAGCTTCGGCCTCTGGGGCGCGAAGTACCCGGATCCCGACGGCTACAAGAAGTTCCTGCACGACAACGGGATCAAGCTGCTGCTCGGAGCCCGGCAGTCCTTCCGCGCGCTGCCGGCCGACGGCGGCACGTACGACCCCGCTCTGGACGGTGACGGCACCGCCGTGGGCATCGAACGGGGCTACTTCATCAAGGACGCGAACGGCAAGCCGCGGGTGTTCCGGCCGGTGTCGTTCCCCAACACTGCGATGTACCTGATCGATCCGCACAACGAGGAGGCTGTGCGGTGGTTCGTGGCCCGCAGCCGGGAGTGGGGCGCGGACGGGTACAAGGAAGACCACATGTTCGACGGCACCGCGAACCGGTACGTCAACAACGCGCTGGTGAACCCGATCAATGTGGGCCTCGAGGACGACGGCAAGCTCATGATGGTGCGCAACAGCGCCTTCTCGGTGGCGGGCTCCATCCTGCGGATCAACGACACCGACTACAACCACGGGCCGGGGGACCGCGACCGCACGGTCGTCAACGGGCTCGCCTACGCCGCCAGCGGTCAGCCCAACTTCTATCCGGACATCATCGGCGGTCGGATCATCGGCGACCTGGAGACCAACACCTCGAAGCAGCGGTACCTGACCCGGAACGCCATGATGGCCGCCATGTCGCCGGCGATGTCCTTCGGCAACGAGCCGTGGCGGATGAATGACCCCGCCCTGGTGGCGGCCGCCCGGAAGGCCGCACAGTGGCACGCCGAGTATCAGCCCTACATCTACTCGGCGGCCGTCACCTCGTACGAGACCGGCTTCCCCTCGACGGCGACGCCGCTGCCCGTGGCGTTCCCCGACGACCCCCGGGTCCGCGACCTGGCGTCCGCGGCCAGGAAACAGTACGAGTGGATGTTCGGTCCGTCACTGCTGGTCGCACCGCTGTACGGCGGCGACACCGACACGGCCATGTCCCGTGACGTCTACCTTCCGGCCGGTGAGTGGATGGACATCGAGACCGGTGAGCGGTTCTCCGGCCCCATCACCCTCACCGCCTACCAGCAGCCGTTCGGCAAGATTCCCGCCTTCGTCGGCGGTACGGGCATCCTCGTCCACGATCCCGGAGCGCGGGATCCGGGCGACGCCGTCGCCGCCGGGGACGTGCGGGCCAGCGTCTACCCCGTCGCCGCACCCGGCGCCACCTTCACCTGCATCAGCAGCGACGGACACGCCCGAAGCCGGATCACCGCGAAGAACACCTCGTGGTCGGCGGAGGACATCGTCGTCCGGGACTCGTCGGGCGCCGACATCGCCTTCAGCAGGAACCCGGTCACCGGGGCGATCGAGTTTTCCGTCGAGGCGGGGTTGGACTACGTGGTCTCGGACGCTGATTCTCCCGAGTGGGGCCTCGAGGTCGTCGACGTCCGGCCGGCCGGGCCGGTCGTCACCGACCGGCAGTGCCCGTGCAGTTCGGACTTGTGGATCAGTCCGGGTCCCCCGCCGGCCGCGTCGTCACCGAGGTGGTGCAGGCGGCACCGGACGGCGCCGAACGGCAACTGGAGTTCGAGACGGACGACCAGAACCGGGTCCACACCGTCCTGAGGACGCAGGCCGGCGGCGCGGGAGCCTACGTCGTCGTCGTGAAGGCGGCGGACGGGCGCCGGTTGGCGCATTTCACCGTGAAGGTCACCTGACAGGCTGACAAGGAGATTCTGTTGACGACACCTGCGCGAGCGTGGGCCGGTGCGGCTATGGCGCCGATTCTGATGGCGACCGTGGGTCTGACGGCGGCGTCCGCCGCGGCCGCCGCCCCTGAAGCGGCAGCGGCACCGGTGTTCACCGACGACTTCACCACCGGGCTCAGCCGGTGGCGGGCGCTGACCGGAGCGCTGACGGAGTGGACGGCCACCACCGCCGAGTTCCCCTACGTCTCGATCGACACCCGCACCCAGCCGTCGGGCCGGTACATCACCCCGCTCACGCCGGTGGGCCTGCCCGACGCGTACGAGCTGCGCACCAGGGTCCGCGTCGATGCGGCCAGCGACTCACCCGCCGTCTCCGTGCTCACCGACTTCCGGGAACCGTACGCCGTCACCCAGAACAACTTCGCGGCGCAGCTGACCGGCTGGTCCGGAGTGCAGATCTCCGGCCCGGTGACGCAGACGGTGTGCCGCGGCCCCGCCCCTGTGCGGCAGGGGGAGTGGCACGAGCTGGTCATCCGCCGGGCCAACAACATCTCGGTCGTGGAGATCGACGCCCAACGGGTCGCCGTGGTGGCCGCGCCCGCCGCCGGTGGGACGATCGGCCTTGGCGTCTACCACGCCCGGGCGTCGTTCGCCGCCGTCGCGGTCACCGCGCTGCCCACCGTGCCCGCCGACCACCCCACGACGGCATCGGGCTGTTCCTGGACCGAGCCGGGCGAGCCCGAGGTCGACCAGCCGATCCTGGTCAACCAGAGCGGCTACAACCTCGGCCAGGTCAAGCGGTTCACTGCACCCCGCGCCGTCGACGGTGAGCAGTTCCGGATCATCGACGCCGCCGGCAACGTTCGCCACGAGGGCACCGTCCGCGGCCAGGTCGGCGACTTCACCGACTTCGACCCGGCGGAGCCCGGGCCGTACACGGTGGAGGTTCAGGGCGCTGCCGGGACCGGCCGGTCCGATCCGTTCGGTATCGGCGCCGACTGGATCGAGCGCGTTTCCTACCGCCGCGCGGTGCAGTTCATGACCGACGTGCGCTGCTACTACGGCGACTTGAGCAGGATGGTCTACGGTGGCACCGATCCGCAGAACTGCTACCTCGGTGTTGGCTGGCGCGACTCGCACCAGATGTCCTTCGAGTTGCCGTCGCTGATCGACATGTACCTGGCCAACCCTTCCGCGTTCGCGCAGATCAAGGACCCGCAGGCGCGGTACGTGGGGCTACCGGTGCAGCTGCCGGCGGACACCCCGGAGATCGTCCGGCTGATCCACTGGGCCGTCGAGGTGTACCTGGGCGGGCGGGTGAACCACACGCTGCTCAAGGAACAGATGGCCGCCTTCCTCTACGCCTATCCGTACCTGGCGGACTACATTCCCCACAGCGTCTACGAGCGGGCGCGCGACTACCTCTTCCCGATCTGGGACGACCCGGCGAAGGACCGCTTCGCTTGGTACGACACCACTCCCCACACCGCCGACCTGCTGCAGGTCTACACCCAGGTGGGTTCCGGCAAGGGGGAGCTGCCACCCGGCCATTCGGTGTGGCCGAACGTGATGATGTACGAGGTCGCCAAGCGGGAGGGTCGCGCTGACGCGGACCGGTACCTGGCCGCCGCGAAGGCCCAGGCCACCTGGCTGGTCGGCAACCTCGACGTCGCCGACCCGACCGTCACGAAGGGTCAGCGGCAGGGCGAGTACCACCTGGTCACCGGCCTCGCACGGCTGCTGCTGTCGCACCGCGACCAGGCGCCGCCCGGCACCCGGGACTTCATCCGCCGCTGGGCCGAGGTCGTTGCGGAACGCTCGGCGAACCTGTGGGACTTCCGCAGGTACTCCGCGGACCGGTGGACCATCCCGTCCTTCACCGGCGGTGGTTCGGCCAGCGACCCCAACGAGACGGGCAACGTGGCCGGCTTCGCCGCCCCGGCCCTGGCCGCCGCGCAGGTGCTCGGCGACGATCCGCTCGCCGCGCGGCTGCGGCAGATCGCGGTGGCCCATGTGGACAACGCCTTCGGCCGTAACCCCACCGGACGGCACGCCTCGTACCGCGGGCCGACGGAGCAGTGGGGCTTCGAAGGCGTGGAACGCGGCTGGTACTCGGAGTTCCAGGGCGGGGCGGGTCGCCTCCAGGGCGCCCGCGGGGTGCTCGACGGCAGCCCCAAGAACGGGCAGTACCCATACAATCCGGGCGTCGGCAACATCGGCCACTCCGAGGGCTGGGTCACCTTCAACACCGCCTGGAACGAGACACTGGCCTGGCGGGCCGTCGACACCACCACGGTACGGGTGGTGGACACCGCCGGAGGGCCGGTGGACCGGGTGCCGGAGGGTAGCCGCGCGAGCGTACGCCTGACCGCGCCGCTGAACCTCGACCCGGCCGCGCTCGACCGGGGCGACCTTGAGGTCCGGGTCGGCGACCGCGCACCGCAGCGGCTGGTCGCGGTGCAGGACGGGCTGAACGCCACCACGTACACGGCAGAGTTGGACCTGGCCGCTCTCGGCGCGACGCTCGGCGACACGGTGAGCGTCTCCTACGGCCTCGGTTACTTCGCGCGTCAGGTCACCGTGACCGTCGCGGCGCCGCTGTGCGCGGGCCGGGAGCCCACCATCATCGGAACCGACGGCCCGGACCGGCTCGTGGGCACGGCCGGGGCCGACGTGATCGCCGGCCGGGGTGGCGACGACGTGCTCGTCGGCCTCGGCGGCGATGACGTGATCTGCGGCGGTGGGGGCGCGGACCGGCTGGTCGGCGGACCCGGCGGCGCGACCCTGCTCGGCGGGCCGGGCCCGGACGTCGTCGTCGGCGGCCCCGGCGACGATCGGCTCCACGGCGGCGCCGACCGGGACGTGGTCGTTGGCGGCGGCGGGACCGACCAGATCGACCAGGACGGTCCGGACGCCTGACCCGCTCGCGGTGCCGGGCGGCTGGGCCGCCCGGATCCGTACCGCCGTGCGGTCGCCGGTCAGCGGTCGACGGCCCGCGCCAGCAGCGCCGTTGCGGTCGCGCGGTCGGGGAGGCCGGTGGTGTCGCCGGGGCGGCGATCACGCCGGCGGCGAGCGCGCCGCCGCGCCCGCACGTCCGTGGCCTGCCGCTCGGTGCCCGCGACGTGCACCTCGACGGTGGCCGTTTCGGCGAGTACCTGGCCGGGCGGCGGCTGGAACAACGCCATCGCCTCGCCCAGCCCGGCGACCTCCAGGTCCGGCGCCATGCCCGTCTCGCGTCACCCGTCTCACCCCGTACCATGGTCAATCTCGTGCACAGTGCAGAATTAGGTGTCACATATCGCAAGCAGCTTCCAGGGAGGGGTCGGCATGGCGGCCGAACCGGGCAGTAATCAGAGCGTCGAGCGGGCCCTGACCGTGCTCCGCGCCCTCGCGGCCGGCCGCACCGAACTCCGCGTCTCCGACGTCGCCAAAGCCACCGGACTCGGCCTCTCCACCGCCTCCCGGCTCCTCGCCACCCTCGAAGGGATGGGCTTCGTCGACCGCAACCCCGTCAGCGGCCTGTACCGGCTCGGACTCGACATGGTCTCGTTTGGCGGCGCGGTGCTCAACAACCACCCCGTCCACCGCGAGGCCCGGCAGACCGCCCAGGACCTCGCCGCTGAACTCGGCCTCGGTGTCAACGTGGCGTTACGCCGCGGCGACCGGCTCTTCTACCTGCTCAACTTCGAAGGCCGGCAGGCGCCCCGCCCGTTCCTCCTCGCCGGACAGTACAACCCGCTCCACGCCACCGGGCTCGGCAAGGCACTCCTGACCGGGCTGACCGGGGACGAGCGGCGCACCCTGCTACCCGACGCGGCCCTGCACGCCTACACCCACCGCACCATCACCACCCACGAACAGCTCGACGAGGAACTCACCCGCACCCTCGCCCGGGGCTACGCCACCGAGATCGAGGAACTCGCCCTCGGCCGCGCCTGCATCGCCGCCGCCATCCGCGACGGCTCGGGCGCGGTGGTGGCGGCCCTCTCGGTGTCCGGCCCGCTCTCCGCCATCGACCTGCCCAACCGCGAGACCGAACTCGTCCAGTCGGTGATCGAGGCGGCCGACTCCGTCAGCATCAACCTTGGGTACGTCGGGCCAGCCCACGTCGTGCCCCAGCAGGCCGTCGCCTCCGAGGTCGTGTCATGACCGTTCAGCTCGGCCGCGTCATCGCCATCATCCGGCTCCCCGGCCCCGAGGACGTCGTCCGCGCTGGCCGGGAACTCGCCGAGGCGGGCCTGGACAGCATCGAGGTCACCCTCACCACGCCCACGGCACTCGAGGCCATTGCCGAGCTGCGGAACGCGGTGGCCGGCACCTGCGCCGTCGGTGCCGGCAGCGTCCGTACTCCCGGGGACGTGAGCGCCGCCCGTGACGCCGGGGCCGAGTTCCTCGTCACCTCCACCACCCGCGTCGGGGTTCTCACCGAGGCGGCGGCCGCGGACCTGCCCGTGATCTGCGGCGCGTTCACGCCGACCGAGGTCGACGTCGCCTGGTCGTCGGGAGCCACCCTGGTCAAGCTCTTGCCCGCCAGTCACGTCGGCCCGGCGTACCTGCGGGAACTGCGTGCCCCACTGCCCGACGTGCGGCTCGCGCCTACCGGCGGGATCACGCCTGGGTCGGTCGGGGAGTGGGCCGCGGCCGGCGCGGTCGCCGTCGGCGCCGGCAGCGCACTGGTCGATCCGACCGACGTGGCTGCCGGGGACTGGCCGGCGCTCCGGCGCCGCGCCCGTGCCTTCCTGGACGCCACCGCAGCGGCACCCTGGGCCAGGTGAGATCCCCGGCCGGCGGCGGGAGCTGCCGCCGGCCGGATGCCGTCCCCCGTGGGGTCTCAACGGGACCGGCGGACAACGGGCTTGCCGTCAGGCGCCCGCCAAGGCCCGCACGACGTCCTCGTCGACCGTGATGCCGAGGCCAGCGCCGCCCGGCACCTCGCATCGCCCGCCAACCGGCGCGACCGCGTCCGGGGCGACGGCGGTGAGCGGGTTGGTGCCGATCCAGTGTTCGAGCACTGCGAAGTTCGGCATCGCGGCGGCGCATTGCACGCTGGCGTACCAGTGCACGGCCGAACCGATGCTGACGTGCGGGGTGGCCTGCGCGCCGAACGCGTCGGCGAGCGCGGCGATCCGCATCGTCTCCGTGATGCCACCGGCCCGACACACGTCGGGCTGGAGCACGCGGAGCGCGCCGGCGCGGAGGAACTCCAGCGCCCGGTGCCGGGTGGCCAGGGAGTCCAGGGCGAGGGGGATGTCCAGGCGGGCGGCGAGGGTGGCGTACCCGTCGAGGTCCTCCGGCGGCAGCGGCATCTCGAAGAACCCGACGCCGGCCTCCTGGAGGGCGCGGCCGACCCGCAGCGCCTGCGGGACTTCGTACTGCCCGGCGGCGTCGGCGTAGACGGCGGCCTGGTCGCCGAACACCTCGCGTACGGTCTGCACGGACGCGATGTCGTCCTCGGGGCGGGCGCCGATAGCCACCTTGACGGCGTCGTACCCCAGGTCGCGCAGCCGCTCGGCCTCCTGGCGCACCCTCCGCTGGCCATCGGCGCCGGACCCGGCGGGTGCGGCGGGTACGCCGGAGGCGTACAGCCGCAGGGTGGTGCGGTAGCGGCCGCCCAGCAGGGCGTGCAGGGGCTGGCCGAGGGTGCGGGCGAACGCGTCCCACAGAGCGATGTCGAGGCCGGCGAGGGCCTCCAGCCAGAAGCCACTGTCGTGACCGCGGACCCGCATGGCGGTGTAGACCCGGTCCCAGGTGCGGCCGATCTCGTCGAGCCGTGAGCCGACGGCGAGCGGTGCGATCAGATCGTCGAGGATCGCGGCGGTGGCGCGGGACCCGACGGGTGCCTTGGCCTCGCCCCAGCCGACGACCCCGTCAGCGGTCTCGACCCGCACCAGCACGGCGTCGATGGTCTCGCTGTAGACGTAGCGGCGGCGTTCCATCGGCGGGTACTCCACCAAGGCGCTGCCGTGGTCGGCGCTCCACGCGCGGACGCCCCAGTACGTCTCGGCGGGCTTGGCGTGTACCGCGTAGCTGCGGACGTCGACGACCTTCATCAGGATCGCGGCGTGGAAACCCGGCCGTTTAGGGCCGGGAGGTAACGCCGCTCCCTCCCCTCGATGCTCGTCTTGCATGATGGGTGGATAG
>NZ_JBSFYQ010000071.1:0-19223 GCF_053599855.1 Micromonospora sp. NPDC005161 | reverse complement strand
TCAGCCACACATCCCGGCGGCCCAAGCGCCCCCAGATGCCGTTCCACCAGCGTCCCGCCACGTCCTCCACCAGCGCATCGTACAAGTGTTCGATCGCCGGTGGGTGCGGGGTGGCGAGGTCGCCAACCTGGAGAGCCTCACGTCAGCGTCGACTCCACGATCACCCGTGCTCACCGGCAAGCCGCCGGCGCCCGGACCCGGCTGCAGGAGCAGCAGGAGCCGCCCGGCGGCGTCGAGGACGAACCCGCCGACCACGCCCGGGCTCGTTCCCGCGGCGGGCTGACCACCAAGCTGCACCTGGGCGGCGAGCAAGGCCAGAAACCTCTCGCGGTGGTGGTGACCGGTGGGCAGCGCGGTGACAGCCCCCAGTTCGCCCGGGTCCTGGCTCGCATCCGGGTGCCGCGGGCCGGGGGTGGGCGTCCGCGGACCCGCCCGGACCGGGTCCTGGCCGACAAGGCGTACAGCTCGGCCGCCAACCGCGAGCACCTGCGAAAGCGCGAGATCAAGGCGACGATCCCGATCAAGGACGACCAGGCCGCCAACAGGCGCAAGAAGGGGTCGAAGGGCGGTCGGTCACCGTCCTTCGACCCTGAGATCTACAAGCAGCGCACGCCGTCCAGTGCGACATCAATCGGCTCAAGCGCCACGGCGGCCTGGCCACCCGGTACGACAAACTCACAGTCCGCTACCAGCGACCATCCACGTCGCCGCGGTCAATGAGTGGCTGTAGCACTGCGAGCCATACCAACCGATTGGAGATGTGCCCGTAACGCCAGCGTGAGTTCGCTCTTGTGCTCGTCGCCCACGCGCAGTTCGCGTGAGGGATCCAGGTACCCGAACACCCCACCGCCACGCCGATCGTCAGGAAGATCGGCCATCCGCGGGACGACATGGAAGTGGGCGTGGCTGACGCCTTCCTTCTCAGCGAACTGCACCACGTAGGTCTTCATGCACCCAGTCACCGTCCCCAACGCACGAGACAGGCGCACCTGCCAGGCGCCGAGGTCCGCAGCTTCGGCATCGGTCAAGTCGGCGATGGACGTGACATGCCTGCGTGGGATGAGGACCAGCCATCCTGGCAGTGCAGTGTCGATCGCATGCGCCACCCGCCAGTACTCATTTGCAGCGATCCGCTCCCACTCCGGCAGCACGTCAAACCGGTCATTGTTGTCACACACCCAACAGCTCATGATCGGCACAGTAGACAACAGCGGGTCGATGCAAGAGCTCGACAACTTCTGAAACGCGACCTAGCCTAGGCCGGCGCGGAGCAGGCCACCGAGGCGGTCTGCGTGGCGGCGAGCCCGGTGTAGCGAGCCGCGCGACGCCGCCGAGCGCGGCGATCAACCCACGTCTAAGTCGCATGACATACCTCCTGATCAATGCGCCGGAGGCAAGCAGTTAACTTTGTTAAATGTGAATGCGCAGTAATCTGTCAGCACTTGGTTCACGGCGTGAAGCAGGCCGCCGGGGCGGCCGGGAGAGGATGGCGGCGGACGTGGACGCCAGACGCACCACCGTGCGCGACATACGTCGTGCTAACCGGTCGGTCCTGCTCACCCGGATCTGGCTGGACGGCCCGCTGAGCCGCCACGAGCTGGGGCAGTCCACCGCGCTGAGCCTGGCCAGCGTGAGCAACCTGGTCGGCGAGATGATCGCCGAGGGCCTGGTCGAGGAGGCCGGCTTGGTCGAGTCCGACGGCGGCCGCCCCCGGGTGCTGCTGCGGGTCGCCCCCGGCTACGGCTACCTGGTCGGAGCCGACGTCGGCGAGACCCGGGTGCAGGTCGAACTCTTCGACCTGGCGATGACCGCCCTCGCCAAGGCGGAGTACCCGATCGCCGCCGCCGAGCCCGACCCCCGGCAGGTCACCGACCACCTGCTGCACGGTCTCACCGCGGTGATCGAGCAGGCCGGCATCGACCCGGCGGCGGTGCTCGGCTTCGGCGTCGCCGTCTCCGGCACCGTCGAGCGCGCCGCCGACGCCGTGGTGCACGCGCAGACCCTCGGCTGGGACGGCGTGCCACTCGGCGCCATGCTGCGCGCCGGCACCGACATCCCGGTGCACATCGACAACGGCGCGAAGACCCTCGGCCAGGCCGAGATGTGGTTCGGCGCAGGCCGCGACGTCCGACACGCGGTCGTTGCCCTGGTCGGCTCCGGCGTCGGGGCCTGCGTGATGGCCGACGGCGTGGGCTACCGCGGCGCGCACAGCAGCGCCGGCGAGTGGGGGCACACCACCATCGTGTACGGGGGCCGCCGCTGCCGCTGCGGCAACCTCGGCTGCCTCGAGGCGTACGTCGGGGCGGAAGGGGTGCTCGACCGGTTCCGCCAGGCCAACCGCGGTCGCCCGGCGACCGGCGGCGACGAGGAGACCGCCTTCGGCGAACTGCTGCGCGCCACCAGCCGCACCGCCGCCAAGGTGCTCGACGAGACGGTCGGCTACCTCGGCGCCGGGGTGGCGAACCTGGTGAACCTGTTCAACCCCGAGCGGGTGGTGCTGGGCGGCTGGGCCGGCCTGGCCCTGGGCGAGCGCTACCTGCCGCAGATCCGCGAGGTCACCGCGCGGCACGCGCTGCGCCAGCCGTACGCCCAGACCTCGATCGAGCTGTGCCGGCTCGGACCGGACGCGGTCGCGATGGGCGCGGCCACCCTGCCGATGGCCCGGCTGCTGCGCGACGGCGGCGTGCCGCGCGAGCCGGCCGCCCGGGTGACCTTGGCGCCGGCGCGGCCGGCGCGGCGGCCCCGGTCGCGGACCCGCTGAGCCACCAGGCCCGCGGCGGGAGTGCCGCCGACCCGGCCCCGGTTCAGGACGGGAGGGCTTCTGCTGGGCCCACCTCGGCCTTGTCCGGCGGCAGCGGGCTCGCCCGTGGCGGTCACCACAAACGAGGCGAAATATCGACCGACCGCATCCTTGATGATTGTCACCCTGGACGGGCTGGCAGGCGGATGCCGGCCAGTGCGGCCGCCCGGGAGATCCCGAGCGGCCGCCCCGAGCGGCCGGGTCAGCGCTCCCCGCGCACCCGCCGGACGGTGTCGCGGTACCACTGCGCGCTGCGCTTCGGCGTACGCCGCTGGGTGTCGTAGTCCACCCGGACGATGCCGAACCGCTTGTCGTAGCCGTACGCCCACTCGAAGTTGTCCAGCAGCGACCAGGCGAAGTAGCCGCGCACGTCCGCGCCGGCCTGCCGGGCCCGGGCCACCGCCCGCAGGTGCTCGGTCAGGTACGCCACCCGGTCGTCATCGGCCACGAACCCGTCGGCATCCGGCTTGTCGTCGAAGGCCGCCCCGTTCTCGGTGATCACCAGCGGCACGCCCGGGTAGTCCCGGTGCAGCCGGACCAGCAGCTCGGTGAAGGACTCCGGCACGATCTCCCAGTCCATCGCGGTGCGCGGCAGGTCCCGGCGGATCACCCGGCGCACCGGCTTGCCGTGCTCGTCCCGGTCCCGGCCCTGCTCGTCCACCCCGGAGTGGACCTGCCCGAAGTAGAAGTTCACGCCGAGCACGTCGATCGGGGCAGAGATGACCTCCAGGTCGCCCTCCTGCACCGGGACGCGGACCCCCTCGGCGGCCAGGTCGGCCACCACGTCCTGCGGGTAGGAGCCGCGGAACACCGGATCGAGGTAGAGCCGGTTGCCCAGCCCGTCGGCGGCCCGGGCGGCGTCCCGGTCGGCCGCGCTGTCGGTGGCCGGGTCGGCGGTGGACAGGTTGACGGTCAGGCCAAGCTCGATCGGGGTGGCCGCCGCCGCACGCAGCCGCTGCACCGCCAGCCCGTGCCCGAGCAGCAGATGGTGCGCCGCGGCGATCCCATCGCCCAGGTTCCGCCGGCCCGGGGCGTGGTTGCCGTACGCGTACCCGAGCATCGCCGAGCACCACGGCTCGTTCAGCGTGGTCCAGGTCTTCACCCGGTCGCCCAGGGCGCCAAAGACCAGCTCCGCGTAGTCGGCGAACCGGTAGGCGGTGTCCCGGTTCGGCCAGCCGCCCGCGTCCTCCAGCTCCTGCGGCAGGTCCCAGTGGTAGAGCGTCACCCACGGGTCGACCCCGCGGCCCAGCAGCTCGTCCACCAGGCGGTCGTAGAAGGCCAGTCCGGCCGGGTTGGCCGGCCCGCGCCCACCCGCCTGCACCCGCGGCCAGGCCACCGAGAAGCGGTAGGTGTCCAGGCCCAGGTCGGCGATGAGCGCGACGTCCTGCGGCATCCGGTGGTAGTGGTCGCAGGCCACGTCGCCGTGGTCGCCGTTGGCCACCGCCCCCGGGACCCGGCAGAAGGTGTCCCAGATCGACGGCGTCCGGCCGTCCTCGGCCACCGCGCCCTCGATCTGATACGACGAGGTCGCCACCCCCCACCGAAAGGTCGGCGGGAGGGTGTCGATCGGGTCGGCCTGCCCGGTGGTGGTCGGGCGGGTGAGGTCGGTGTCCATGGTTCTCCTCGCGGTTGCGGGTAGTTCGGTCGGACGAGGGAGGTCAGTGGGGGACCGGCGTGGCGCCGGGGTGCAGCCAGCAGGCGACGGCCCGGTCTCGGTCGCTGCCGGGTGCTCCCAGTGCCGGCACCTTCTTGTTGCACGGGTCGAACGCTTTCGGACAGCGCGGGTGAAACGCGCAGCCCTCCGGCATGGCCCGTAGGTCCGGCGGGGAGCCGGGGATGCCGGTCAGCTCGCGGCGCGGGCCGCGCAGCGCCGGGAAGGAGTGCAGCAACCCCTCGGTGTACGGGTGCAGGGCCTGCCTGTACAGCTGCGCGGCGGGCGCCTCCTCGACGATCCGGCCGCCGTACATGATGGCGATCCGGTCGGAGAACTCGACCAGCAGCGACAGGTCGTGGGTGATGAACAGCACCGCGAAGTCCAGCCGATCCCGCAGCTCGGCGAGCTGGCCGAGGATCTGCCGCTGCATCACCACGTCCAGCGCGGTGGTCGGCTCGTCCATGATGACCACCTGTGGCTCCAGCGCCAGCGCCATGGCGATCATGACCCGCTGCCGCATCCCGCCGGAGAGCTGATGCGGGTAGCTGTCCAGCCGGTCGGCGGCGATGCCGACCAGGCGGAGCAGGTCCCGGGCCCGGGCCAGCCGACTCGCCGCCGTGCTCCGCGGCTCGTGCGCCTTGATCACGTCGAGCAACTGGGTGGAGACCTTGTGCACCGGGTTCAGCGAGTTCATCGCGCCCTGGAACACGATGGAGGTCTCCGCCCAGCGGAACTGCCGCAGCTGGGCCGGGCTGAGGGTCAGCACGTCGACCGGCGGGCCGTCGACCGGGTGGTAGACGACCTGGCCGCCGCTGACCACGCCGGGCGGCGGCAGCAGCCGGGTCAGCCCGTACGCCAGGGTGGACTTGCCGCTGCCGCTCTCCCCGGCCAGCCCCAGCACCTCGCCCCGGTGCAGGGTCAGGTCGACGTCGCGGACGGCGTGCACCGCCGCGTCGCCGAGCCCGTAGTCGACGCGCAGTCCACGGATCTCCAGCACCGGATCGCTCATCGCACAACGTCCTCTCGGGTGGTGGCAGCCCGTGGCGTCGGGACGGACGGGGTCGGGGCCAGCACGGGGGTGAAGCCGACCCGCATCCGCACGCTGCGGCCGTCGGCGGTGCGGATCCGGGTCCTGCCGGCGCTGCGCAGCCGGGGGCTGACGAACTCGTCGATGCCGAAGTTGATCAGGGCGAGGGCGGTGCCGAGCAGCGCGATGGCCAGCCCGGCCGGGACGAACCACCACCAGGCGCCCTGCGCGAGGGCCTGCTGGCCCTGGGCCCAGAACAGGATGGTGCCCCAGTTCCAGGACGAGATCGACGAGATGCCGATGAAGGCAAGGGTGATCTCCGACATGACGGCGAAGATGACGGTGCCGACGAAGCCGGACGCGATGATCGCGGTGAGGTTGGGCAGGATCTCGAACAGGATGATGCGCCACGTCCGCTCGCCGGTGGCCCGGGCCGCCTCGACGTAGTCGCGGCGCCGCAGGGACAATGTCTGGGCGCGCAGCACCCGGGCGCCCCACGCCCACGAGGTGCAGCCGATGATGAGCGCGACCAGCGTGTCGCTGGCCTGCTCGACGATCGACGTCACGATGATGATCAGCGGCAGCGCGGGGATGACCAGGAACACGTTGGACAGGGCCGACAGGCCCTCGTCGGCCGCGCCGCCGATGTAGCCGGCGGTCACGCCGATGAGGATGGACAGGATCGTCGCCAGCACGCCGGCGACCAGTCCCACCACCATGACGCTGCGCGCGCCGACCAGGATCTGGCTGAAGATGTCCTGACCGAGGTGGGTGGTGCCGAACCAGTGCCGCAGCGACGGCGCCTGGAGCACGTCGCCGCTGCGCGCGTCCGGGTTGTACGGCGCCACCCATGGCCCGATCACCGCGAAGAGGCAGTAGATGCCCAGGATGACCAGCCCCGTGGCGGCCTTGGCATTGGCGATGAACCGGAACCGGCGCCGCTTCGCCCGGCCCGGCGCGGCCGACGGCTGCGCCATCGCCCCCTGACCGGGGATGACCTGCTCGATGCTCGACGGTGAGATTGTCATCGCTCAGCTCTTTCGGGTCCGCGGGTCGAGAAGCAGGTACGCGACATCGGCGAGCAGGTTCGCCACCAGCACGGAGATCGTGATGATCAGGAAGATGCCCTGCATCAGCGGGTAGTCCTTGGCGCCAACGGCCTGGAAGAGCTGGTAGCCGAGCCCGGGGTAGGAGAAGACGATCTCCACCAGCAGCGTGCCACCGACGATGAACCCGAGCGACAGGGCGAAGCCCGAGACGTTGGGCAGCAGCGCGTTGCGGGCCGCGTAGCTGAGGGCGACCCGGCGCTCGGACAACCCCTTCGCGTGGGCGACCGTGATGTAGTCCTCCGAGGAGACGGTGACCATCATGTTGCGCATGCTCAGGATCCATCCGCTCATCGAGGAGACCAGGATGGTGGCGGCGGGCAGGATGCTGTGCTGGATCGCGCTCGGGACGAAGTACTGGTCGAACGCCGGCACCAGGCCCGCCTCGTAGCCGCCAGAGGACGGGAAGAAGCTTCCCGGGCCGGCGAACAGGGCGATGGCCACGAGGCCCAGCCAGAAGTACGGGATCGAGGACAGGAACGTGGTGGCCGGCAGCAGGCCGTCGACCCAGGAGCCGCGCCGCCAGCCGGCGCCGACGCCGAGCGCGGTGCCGAGGAGGAAGCTGATGATCGTGGTGATGCCGACCAGGCCGACCGTCCACGGCAGGCTGTCGCCGATCACCGCCGACACCGGCGCTGGGAAGAAGGTGAACGACAGCCCTAGGTCGCCGTGGAGGAGCTGTCCCCAGTAGTGCAGGTACTGCTCCCAGACGTTCTCGTTCGCGTCCAGCCCGAACAGCACGCGCAGCGACTCGATGGCGTCGGCGCTGATCCGGCCCTGGTTGCGCGAGATGAGGGACTGCACCGGGTCGCCCGGGACCAGCCGCGGAATGAAGAAGTTGAGCGTGATGGCCGCCCATGCGGTGAACAGGTAGAAGGCCGTGCGCTGCAGGAGGAATCTCATCGTGTTTCCCCCGGGGCGGCGGTGTCGTCCCGCTCGATCGCCGCCGGGGGCGGTGGCACGGCCGGGTCGGCGTCGGGCGCGGCGGAGCCGGGAGTGTCCGCGGCGACGGTGGCCGGGTCGTAAAGCCAGCAGGCCGCCCAGTGGTCGAGCCGGTCGCCGATGGTCAGCCGTGGCGGCAGGTCCGCCGTGCAGCGCCGCATGGCGTGCGGGCATCGGGGGTGGAACCGGCAGCCGGCGGGCGGGGTGATCAGGCTCGGCGGTTCGCCCTGACCGCGGTCCTCCCCGGCGGCCGCGTCGACGCCGGCGCCGTCGCCGGTGATGCGCTCGGGGTCCGGCGCCGAATCGGTGAGCAGCCGGGTGTACGGGTGGGCCGGGTTCTGGGTGACGGTCTCGCTGTCGCCTCCCTCGACCATCCGGCCGGCGTACATCACGATCGTCTCGTCGGCGAAGTAGCGGGCCGAGGCGATGTCGTGCGTGATGTAGAGGATGGCGATGTTGAGCCGCTCCTTGAGGTCTTGGAGCAGGTTGAGCACGCCGAGGCGGATCGAGACGTCCAGCATGGAGACCGGCTCGTCGGCGAGGAGCACCTCCGGGTCGGCGCCGAGCGCCCGGGCGATGGCGACGCGCTGCCGCTGGCCGCCGGAGAGCTCGTGCGGGAAGGCGTCCAGGTAGCGCTCGGGTGGGGTGAGGCTGACCCGGGTGAGCAGCTTGCTGAGGGCCGCGTCCAGCTCCTCGGCGCCGCGCCCGGCGTTGCCGTGGATCCGCAGCGACCGGGTGAGGTGGTAACGGACGGTGTGCACCGGGTTCAACGACGCGAACGGGTCCTGCAGGATCAGCTGGACCCGCCGCACGTACGACCGGAATGGACGACCGCCGCGCACCCTGGTCGACGTGCCATGCAGGCGGAGGTCGCCGGCGGTGCGGGGGTAGATCTGGGCCAGCAGCCGGGCCACCGTGGACTTGCCGGAGCCGGACTCCCCGACCAGCGCGGTCACCCGGCCGCGACGCAGCGCGAACGATACGTCGTCGACGGCGTGCACGACTGCCGGCGTCCGGGTTAAGAGGCCACGCAGCCGCCTGCGGACGGGGAAGTGCTTGGTCAGGCCGACGGCCTCGAGCACCACCTCGTTGGCCGGCGCCGCCACGCTCTCGCTCAACGTCATGCCGTGTTCCTGTCTGGGATTGCGGGGTCACGAACATCGGGTGCCGCCTCCCCGGTCGGCTGGGGCCGACCGGGGAGGCGGTGCGGGGGTCAGCTACCGGCGGGCTCCAGGTGCAGGACCACGTCCAGCGCGTTGGGCTGGGTGGGCTGCATGGCGCCGTACGGGTTCGAGTCGTCCGGCCAGCCGGTCCAGTTCTTCGTGCTGTACGCGCCGCCGATGTTGTCCGCGCCGACCGGGATCATCGGCATCTGGTCGACGAAGACCTTCTGCAGAGTGTTCATCGCGGCGGTGCGGGCCGCCTCGTCGGTGGCGTTCGCGTACGCCTTCAGCGCCTCGGTCGCCTCGGAGTTGTTGAATCGGCCGAAGTTGCCCGCGGGGGAGGCGGTGCCGATCGGCTTGAGCTGCTGGCCGTCCATGACCGTCCGGTAGATGTCGTACGGCGTGGCGCCGCTCTCGGTCCACCGGAAGGTCGCCTCGAAGTTGCCCTGCTCGACGTTGCGGAACCAGGCGTCCTGGTTGGCCTTGTCGACCGTGGCGGCGATGCCGATTTTCGACAGGTTGTCCTTTACGATCTCGAGGCTCGTCTGGTAGTCGGACCACCCGGCCGGGTCGGTCAGCTTGACCGTGACGGCCTTGCCGGTCTTGTCCTTGAGGGTGTTGCCGTCGAGCTTGTAGCCGGCGCCGGTCAGCAGCGCCTTGGCACCGTCGACGTCGACCTTGTGGTCCTGGCCCTTGAACTCCGGTGCGATGAACGAGTCACCGGCCGGGCTGGGCAGGCCGGTCACGCTCTTCACCAGCGGGTGGAAGTAGCCGGCCTCCGCCGTGGTGAAGATGTCCTCGCGGTCGATGACCATGCTCATGGCGCGGCGCAGCGTGGGGTCGTCGAACGGCTTCTTCGTGGTGTTGAGGTAAAGGCCGTGGATGCCCAGGACCGGCGGGGCCCACACCTTGTGGTGGGCCTGGTCCTTGGCGACGAAGACCGTCTGGTAGTTGGGAATGAAGACGAAGCTCCACTCCGACTCGCCGTTGGCCAGGGCGGTGGTCTGGGCGCTGTTGTCCGTGTAGGAGGTGTAGCGCAGTTCCTTGACCTTCGGCAGGTCCTGCCAGTAGCCGCTGTCGCGCACCGCCAGGGTCATGCTGGCCGGGGTGAACGACTTCAGGGTGTACGGGCCGCTGCCGACCGGCTGCTTGACGGTGTCGGTCGTCGGGTCGCCGATCTTCTCCCAGATGTGCTTGGGCACGATCGGCACCCGCCACAGCACCTTCTGCTGGTTCACGAACTGGGGAGTGGCCATCTTGATGGTGACCTCGTTGCCGCTGGCGGTCGCGTCCGTGTAGGGCACGCCCTGGTCGTTGAGCGCCGGGTACTTCTTGACCAGGTTGTAGGTGAAGGCGACGTCCTCGGCGGTGACCTTCTGCCCGTCCGACCAGGTGGCGTTGTCTCGGATAGTGACCTTGACCGAGGTGTAGTCCGACGACCACTCGGCCTTGGTCGCCAGCCACGGCTTGAACGGGTCGGCCGGCTTCACCGGGTTCCACATCATCAGCGGCTCGAAGATCTGCCAGCGGTAGCCCAGCGAGGCCGCGGCGGACGTGGTGAGGAACGGGTTGTTGTTCTCGGCCTGCGGGCCGTTCGGCATGCCGACGTTCAGCACCGTCGCCGCCTGGTCGTTCTTCTTGTTCGCGTTCGGGCTGTCGCCGCACGCGGCGACGCCGGTGGCCATCGCGCCGGCCAGCGCGACGGCGAGGAACTGCCTTCTTCTCATGGAGGTCTCCCTCGGTGCTCCCGCAATCCTCGAGCGGGATGTGGTGGATGGAGGGTGTGCGGTGTTGCCACCGGTGGGCGCGGTGCTCCCGCCGGTGCGGGTGGTGGATAAGCGGTGGCGAGGTCAGGTAGCGCCGGTCGAGGCGCGAACGGTGAAGTTGGTGGGAATGACGGTCGGGGTGTCCGGCAGCGGCGTGCCGGCGAGGTGGGCGATGAGCGTGCGGGCGGCGGCCGCCCCCATCTCCCGCAACGGCTGACGGACCGAGCTCAGCGGTGGGTGGGTGTGCCCGGCCAGGGGCAGGTCGTCGAAGCCGACCACCGCCACGTCGTCCGGGACCCGCCGGCCGGCGTCGCGCAGCGCCTGGAGCGCCCCGGCGGCGGAGAGGTCGTTGTGCGCGAAGACGGCGTCGAACGGCACGCCGTCGGCGAGCAGGCGTTCCACCGCGACCCGCCCGCACTCGAAGGTGAAGTCGCCCTCCACGACGAGGGCGGGGTCGATGGGCAGGCCGGCGTCGGCGTAGCCGTCCGCGAAGCCGGCCAGCCGCTCCCGGGTGCAGCCGAAGCGGCTCAGGCCGGTGACGACCAGCGGCCGCTTCCGCCCGTGCGCCAGCAGGTGCGCCGCCGCGGCTCGCGCGCCGGACTCGTTGGTGGTGCGCACCGACGGGAAGCCGGGCTGGTGGCCGCGGTCGTCGATGAGGATGACCGGCAGGCCGCGCTCGTGCAGCTCGGTGATGTAGTCGAGGGTGCCCTCCGGCTCGACCACGAGTAGGCCGTCGAAGGACTTCGCGGAGACCTGGGAGGCGAACCGCCGCATCGACTCGTCGCCGTGGGTGCAGGTGAACAGCAGCATGCCGTACCCCTCGGCCTCGACCACGTCGGCCGCGCCCTGGAGCACCTCGCCCATCCAGGGCCAGGTCAGGGCGGGCACCAGCATGCCGACCACCCGGGTACGCCCGCGGGCCAGGCCGACCGCGCGGGCGCTCGGCACGTACCCGAGGGCGTTGATGACCGCGCGGACCCGGTCGGCGGTGCGGACGCGCACCTCGCCCTTGCCGTTGAGCACCCGGGAGACCGTCGTCTTGCTCACTCCCGCGCGGGCGGCCACGTCGGCGATGGTGATCGGCACGTCACGCTCCCGGGTCGAAGGGGTGAGGGGATTGTGTCGGAACCGGTTGCGGAACCGGTTCCGTCGCAGTCAACCGAAGTGGCGGCGGTCACGTCAATAACGGACGGGTAACGAAACATGGCTAAGTTCGACACCTGAAAAAAGTGCCCATGGACAGCGCGGCCGATCCAGGGTGTGGCCAGCGTCGATGCGAGGAAGCCGGGTCGTCAGCGGGGAGTGCCGGCGCCTACGGCTCCGGTGCGCTGAGCGGTGGGAAGATCGAGGCTGGCTTGAACAGTGACGTCATCGGCCCGAACTGTCGCGGTCCGCTGGTATCTGCGGTTCAACCTGTCCTATCGCGACGTTGGGGAGTTGCTGGTCGAGCGCGGCGTGGAGTTGATCATGTCACCGTCTACCGGTGGGTGCAGCGGTTCACGCCGCTGCCGGGCGACGCGGCCCGCTTTTGCCGGCACTCGCCAGGCGGCAGGTGGCTCGTTGATGAGACGTACGTCAAGGTCAACGGAGTTTGGCGGTATGTGTACCGCGGTCGACCAGTACGGGCAGGTCATCGACGTGCTCGTCTCGGCCCGCCGGGACGCCGGCGCGGCTCGGCTGTTCTTCCGCCGGGCGCTGTCGACATTGAAGGTGACGCCCGCGGAGGTCGTCACCGACGCCGCTGCGGTCTACCCCGGCGTGCTGGGTGAGCTGATCCCGTCGGCGTGGCACCACGTCGAGCAGTACGCGAACAATCCGATAGAGGCTGATCACAGCCAGAAATCCTTCACGAGTACGAACATGCCGCTGACCTGGGCGGACGAGGTTTCCGGCAAGGGCAGGGTCAGGCGGGCCGGGCGCGGGCGTAGACGTCGCCCGAGTTGGCCTCGTGGGGCAGCGCCCGCAGGTACGCCGCGACCTCTCCCGCCGGCCGCCAGCCATCGAGGGCGAACGCCATCTCGTCACCGAGCGCCACGGTGAACCTGGTGAAGCCCAGCCGGGTGAGCCGGTCCAGGCAGTGCGCGGCCAGGTCCCGTTCGATGGTGGTGAACTCGAAGGACAGCGCCGGCAGGGGGCGGCTCAACCCGGCCAGCACGGCGTCCTCGAATCCCTCCACGTCGATCTTTACGAAGCCCGGCACGCCGTGCGCCGCGACCAGGGTGTCGAGTGTGGTTCCGGCCACCTCGATCTCGACGTCCCAGATCTCGTCCTCCCAGCCGCCGGCCCCCTCGGCGGCCTGCAGGAAATCCGCCGACGCCGTGGAGATCGTCGGGTTCGCCGAGTTGACGTGCAGCCGCACCGGCCCGGTACACGCCCCGCACGCCGCCTCCACCACGGTCACCCGGTCGTCGTCCGCGTAGAGGGCGCGCAGGGCCCGGGTGCAGAGCGGTTGCGGCTCGACGGCCACCACGCGGGCGCCGAGGCGCCGGAAGCTGCCGAGCCGGTCGCCCACGTGCGCGCCGACGTCGAAGACCAAGTCCCCTGGGCGGACCAGGGGCGCGTAGAACGCGTCCATCGCCGCCTCGCGGGCCGGGTCGCCGTAGTACGCCTGCAGGGAGCGGCGCAACCCGGACAGGGTCGGGTCCGCCTTGAGTGCCTCCACCGCGCTGAGGTCATCGACCACTGGTCTGACCGTAGTCGCGTCCGGAGCAACGCGAGGGCGATTCGCGTCCATTTGCGGGTACCCCTGGATACCCAGCCTCCTAGGACGGCGTAGACGGGCAAGCCGTAGCCATCGCTTGGCGACGGCTTGGGTCGCCGTTGACGGCACGCGCGAGTGCGCGACGTCCAGCGGTCATCCAGCCAGATCACCGCGCCGGGCGGGACGGTACCGGCGTCAAGTAGGACCTGCAGCGCATCGTGCTCGATTTCGGGTACGACCACGGGTCGCCGGTCGTACAGGCCGCGGGCGGCCTCAGCGGCCGACCCGGACTTACCTGCGGCCGAGGGGCCGTGTACCAGCACGATCGAATGCGCAGCCAGCACCGCGCGCAGCTGAGGGTCCAATTGGTGCCGCGCAGCGTAGGGAAGCTGTTCCTCGGAGCCGTCCGCGCCGTGGCGCGGACGCCGGACGCCGAGCACTTCCAGCGTGGTCTCGCCTAGCAGCGGCAGTCGACCGCCTTGGGCACCCCGCGCGAGCCGGTCAACGGTCGCCTGCCGGGTGCGGGTCTCGGCCTGGAGCGCGTCAACCTCCGTTCGGCGAACGTCGGCGGCTGCTCGGGCCCAGCGCCACACCACGGCGCACCCGGCGGCGACCATCATTCCCACCGCCACAAGAGCCCCGATCACCTGGGCTGAACAAGTAGCCGAGTTGAGGACGCGACCGACATCAGGATTCGGGCATCAATCGAGACCTGAAGGAGCGAATAACGCCAGGAAGGTCACCGTCGATGTCAAGGCTTAGGGCCGCAACGGCAATCAAGACTGGAGCGCGACGGCTCGCAGGGCGATGTCGATGGAGGCTTGGAGGTCTTCGCAGCTCGCGCCGGCGGCGGCGTGGACGGCGTGGCCCTCGCTGAGCGCCATCACGAATCGTGCCAGCGCCCTGGCATCCATGCCTTCCGGGAGGTCTCCTTCCTTCGCCGCGCGGGACAGTCGTTCTTCGAGGGCGGACTCGGTGGCGGCCCGGCCGGCGGCCAGGATCTCGGAGATGCGGGTGTTCTCCGGCGAGCAGGCATAGAAGCCCAGGCCAGCCAAGTGGCAGGGTTTGGAACCCCACAGGTAGCCCCTGTCGGCGGCGGATCGCCGGTCCGGCGGGCCCGCGTCGCGATCGTTGTTGGACCCCGCCGCGGCAAACAAGCTACACCCGTCGCGGAGCGGTGAACTCGCTCGACCCGAGTGCCCCGCGACCCGGAGGGCACGGTCTCGCCGGGCGCCATTCGGGGTAGCGCGGCTCTCACGGGACCCGCTACCCTCCGCCCTCATGGCTACCTCCAACAAGATCAGCGAGTGGCGGACCAAGATTTTTGTCTGGATCGGCCTGCCCGTCATCGCCATCGCGGGGCTGATGTTCGGCGCTTTCGATCTGGTTCCGACATGGCAGGCAAAGGCCGGCCAGGGTACGCCGGGCACCTTCACCGCGGTCCGCGAGGACTGTGGGCGGCGCAACTGCACCTGGTACGGCGACTTCGCCGCTACCGAGGGTGGTGGCCAGCGGACCGACGTCATCCTCTACGACGAGCCCGACGGGCTGGCGGCAGGCGACACCGTTCCGGTGCGCGACACCGGTGCACGCAACGGCGTCTTCGCCACGGCGGGTGGATCCACCTGGCTGCTGCTGACGGGGTTCGTCGTCGCGGGCGTGATCGCGGCCGTGGCCTGGGTCATCATCCTGGTGCGAACGGTCAGCCGCCGACGCGCGCCCGCCCCAGCCGTCTGATATCTGCTCAGCTCATCCCGGCTGGAAGGCCGCTCCCGTCGATTGGGAGCGGCCTTCTCGTTCCAGCTCGCTCAGATCAACCACGTGTCACATCCGGCCTGGTATCCCATGTACGGCTCGAACACGGAAAGGCAGGCCAGGGCGGCTCCATCCCCGCCCACGCCGCCGCGCCCGCCAACGCCAACATGAGCAACTCGCCTGACGCGGTGCACCACACCGGGCGGCAGGACGGTCACACCCTGGCCAGCCACGCGGCGCCGAGCAGCACCGAACTCGCGCGTGTCACGGCCGGCCGGGAAGACACCTACACCGTGCAGCGTGGGGACACCCTGTCCGAGATCGCCGAGCGGTGCCTGGGCGACGCCCACCGCTGGCCGGACATCTTCGCCCTCAACCGCGTGGACAGCGGACAGCAGTACCGGCGCGAACCCGACCCGGGGGAGCAGGTTGGGAGCAACAGGGTGCGCTGAACGGCCCTGAACTGCGCCGAACGGCGTCGAGCGGCGGCACCCACCCCTGCCTGCGGCTCCTCGTTTCCGCAGGTCAGAGTCGGTGCAGCCGTCCTGTTTCACACCGTAGAGTTCACTGGCTCGATCCCAGTTTCGCCCACCATGAATATATGCAGGTAGCGAGCCCGTCATCGGAACCACCGGTAACGGGCTTTCGCGCTGTTGCCCTTCAATTGGGAGCAGATTGGGAGCACGCAGCTTCGTGGCGGCGCCGGCCTACGCCCAGCCGGCCTCACGGTGAACCGCTTTGCCGTTGAGAGATGTTCAGCCGCAATCGCTGCTACCGCCCGGCACTTTGGCCAACCGGCAGTGGCCGCGACGCGCCGCGTGACAACGCGGTTGCCGCGGTGCGCGAGGTGACGACCGACGCGTGGCTGCTGGGCACTCAGGTGGGCGTGGCCATGGCCGACCCGCAGGGCATCAGCGGCGGGACCGTGGAGTTGCTGGAGGCGCCCAGCGCCGACATGCAGGTGGCCGAAGAGCACGCGGCGCAGGTGCGGGCCCGCCGCGGGCGGTAGGCCGGCGGGTGACCAGATTACGGCCATTATGCCCTGAATTAACCTTACGATGAGGTCTCTTCATGGAGGTGCACGGACCATGCCGACGTATATCGCGTTGCTGAGCTGGACCGATCAGGGCATCCGAGGCTACAAGGACACCGCGAAGCGCGCCGAAGCCTTCGCCGCAGCGACACAGACGCTCGGGGCGAATCTCCTGAACATTTACTGGACCGTCGGTCCGTACGACCTCGTGGCCGTCGTCGAGGCGCCCGACGACGAAACCGCCACCGCGGCGCTCCTGCAGCTCGGCGGGGCGGGTAACGTCCGTACCACGACCCTGCGGGCCTTCGGTCGAGAGGAGATGGATCGCATCATCGCCAAAACCGTTGGCTAAGGCCTTTCACACACTGCCAGTCCGGCGCCCGGCGAGCCGGCCCAGCCATCGCTTCTAACTTGATCTTTAACCCGTGCGGCGTGGACGGGGATTGACGGACTTCGTCTTCTTGCGGCTGCTGTCTTGGCGTTCGTGGTGGTCGCGGTCTGGACGTCGTAGCGCGGGGTGGGCTGGTTGTTGCGGCGGCCGGGTGGTCGCCCCGGGCCTGGCCAGCAGGGTTTCGGTGCGCCGGCCCGACAGGTGACCTTCACACGGAGGTGCCGAAACCCTCGGCGGACGCGGGCGGGTGACAGACGCCGCGGTGGTGCGGGCTTCTCCCAGGGGCGGCGCAGGTCGGCGGCGAGGGCGCGGGCCAGACGGAGCTGGGTGTAGGCGGCGAGGATCAGCCAGGTCCATAGGTCGGCGGCTTGTGGGGTGCGGATCTTGGGGCAGGTCCAGCCGAGGGTCTGCTTGAACAGGCGGAACGTGTGTTCGATGTCGAAGCGACGCAGGAACGTCTGCCAGAGCAGGTTCACGTCGTCCGGGGTGGCGTCGACGCCGGACCACCACAGCCAGACCGGCTTCGGGGTCGCGCCGCTGGGTAGTGGTCGACTTCCAAACGGATCACGGTTCCCTCGATGACCGGCAGCACTCAGCGGTCTAGGCGGATCGGGTGGGTCAACCGTGGGTGCAACCGGTTCCAGGCTCGGGCCCACGCCGCGCCGTAGAGCCGGGTGTCGGCGGCGGTGGCAACGTCCGGCTCACCCCAGGTGGTGAGATCGCCGAAGACGAACTCGTCGCCGTGCTTGCCCGGTCTGCCGATCGTCCCGGGCTGCCAGGCTGCCAGGCTGGCACTGCTCGGCGTAGTACCCGGTCTGAGCGCATCCGAGCGAGGACCTGCACGGGCAGGTCACGTCCTCCAGCAACTGCCCACACCGACACGAGCTACCCCGACCAGGTCCGCGGCCCGGCCGAGCCCGTCTTCAGCCCGGCCGAAGCCGACCGCCACCTACAGCACCACGCCACGGCCGGTGCCCACCAGCTCCCGGCCGAAGCCTCCACCCGCGCCCACGACCGACCCGCGATTCGGCACCTGCAAAGAGGCCAACACCGCCGGCTACGGCCCGTACTACCGCGGCCTCGACCCGAGTACGCCTGGTACATCGACCGGAACAAGGACGGCGTGGTGTGCGACTGATACGCCCCCAGCCCCGGCGGAACGGAGCAACCGATCAACACTTGTGCCCACCGCTACGCCCTGCCGCTCCTGGCTGTACCCGGGCCAAGGTCGCACACGGTGAGTGCGGCGAAGACGGCGAAGGGGGCGACGCCGGACGAGTGTAGATGTAACGCCCCACATTCCCGCGACGCCTGTAAATGATGGAAAGGTCGGGTGCGCGGCCTGACGAACGGGCGGGACCGCACCACCCCCGCGATCTCGCCCGGTACCTGGTCCGAACAGCGCACCATGAAGCCCGTCGGGAGATATCCCTATGGCGAATTCGACACCTCGTACCCCGCCGCCGCGCTGGCCGGGCAGCCGCAACGGCGTTGCCGCACCTGCCGTCTGGAACCTGCCAACCCAGCCACTTCCCCAACAGCCGCAACGCTCAGGCGAGTGGTGGCCCTATGCGGTGTTCGGCGCAGTGACCCTACTGCTCGGGTGCTTGGCGATGGTGGTGGTCCTGCTGGCCAGGTAGCCCGCGGGGCGCAGTTTCTTGCTGGGCCGGAGGCTGAGGCGCTCGGCCGCTTCGGAGTGTGGGACGGGAGCCGCTACCACCTGCGGTTCTCGGACGGCCCGCAGCCGGTATAGCACCCCGTGGGACCACGGGCGCCGGCGGCATCCCGTCCACGGTCGGCCCAGCTGCGAGGACGGGCGAGGCGGTGGTCGCGGTATACCCCCGGTCATCTCCCGCCGTTCTGACCTGGG
Organism: Micromonospora sp. NPDC005161; assembly: GCF_053599855.1. Taxonomy (NCBI): domain Bacteria; kingdom Bacillati; phylum Actinomycetota; class Actinomycetes; order Micromonosporales; family Micromonosporaceae; genus Micromonospora; species Micromonospora sp. NPDC005161. The sequence goes on along the minus strand of NZ_JBSFYQ010000071.1, from coordinate 1,015 downwards.
CGGCTCCGCGTCAAGAACCAGGGAATTCAGCCGCGGGGATGGACTGGCTGATACGGAAGGCCGCTCTGCTGGTGGGCAAACCACCTCACTGTCCGCCGGCCCGCCGCGGTGCCGCCCAAAGGGCGCAACTGGGGCGCACAGGCGACCTGATGGTGGTGCGGCCGGCCGCCAGATCCGTGAATCCGCGGCCGGTAACGTCCAAGAGCGAGGAACCTAGTCGCGGGGCCCTCCGTGCTGGAGGAGATCACGCGGACAACCGCGGAGGCCACCACGAAGCTGATCTCCGTCGACCCCACACTGCGGCATAACTGCCACGCAGCGCGGCGGCTGCTCGACGACGCCGGCGCAGCGCGCAGAACGTCGACTGCCCAGGCGCCATCAACTGCCCGCGGGTTAGGAGCCGGCGCCCGTCGGGCTGAGGAAGACGAACCGGATCGCCGGGTTACGCGCGGTGAGCCGTCGTCTGGCGTCGTCGGCCAGGTCCTCGATGTCGGCCGCCCTGACTTGGTCGGCAAAGTCGATCTTCGCGACAACGAGAATGTCGTCGGGACCGAGCTGCAGGGTCAGCAGCTCCACGATGCCTTGCACGTTTGGCAGGGCGGCGAGTTCCCGGCGAATCTCGTCCTGAATTGGCTCTCTTGCTGGCCGGCCGACGAGCAGGGCGAGGTTGTTGCGGGCCAGAATGGTGGCCACCACGAGGAGCAGTACACCGATGGCGACCGATGCGATGCCATCCCAAACCGGGTTACTGGTCAGCTCGGCGAGCCCCAGGCCTGCACCGGCCAACCCCAGGCCGATCAGGGCGGCGATGTCCTCCAGGAACACCGCCTTGATGGCGGTGTTGGGCGTGCGCCGCAGGACCCTGGCTGGACTGATGCCCCAGCGCTTGGCCCGGCGCCGTACCTGCCGCACCGTGCGCATCAGGGACACCGACTCCAGGACGAAGGAGGCGATCAGCACCGCGTACGAGACGATGTAGTCTCCAGTCTCCTTGGCCGTTGCGATGACGTGCACG
>NZ_JBSFYQ010000070.1:0-20079 GCF_053599855.1 Micromonospora sp. NPDC005161 | reverse complement strand
CCCCGGGCGGGGTCGGCTCCGCGATCGCGGAGCCGACCCAGCCGCTTTATAACGCCCCCCGATATACCTTCGTCTCCGATATATTGAGGCGGTGGAAACACCGCTGCGCGAACCCACCTTCCTGATCCTCACCGCGCTCGCCGCCGAGCCAATGCACGGCTACGGGCTGATCGGTGAGGTCGCCACCCTCTCCGACAACCGCGTGTCCCTCCGCCCCGGGACGCTCTACGGGGCGCTCGACCGGCTGGTCGACGCCGGCCTCGTCGAGGTCGACCGGGAAGAGGTGGTGGACGGCCGGCTGCGCCGCTACTACCGGCTCTCCCCCGCTGGCGACGCCACGCTGAGCGCCGAGACCGAGCGGCTGCGCCGTAACGTCGAAGCCGCCACCGCGCGGCTGTCCAGGCGGACTCGCGCCGCCCACCCGATCACCCCGCGCACGGCCGGAGGGCTGGCATGAACGACCTGGAACGCCGTTACCTCCGGCTGCTGCGCATTTACCCCGCCGACTACCGGCGCGCCCGCGGCGCCGAAATCGTCGGCACCTACCTGGACCTGGCCGCACCCGGTCGGCGTTGGCCCTCGCCCGCGGACGCCGCGGACGTCCTGCGCGGCGGGCTCCGCCAGCGGGTGCGCGCTGCCGGCGCGGCCGACCTGGTGCCAGGCGTACGCCTCGCGGCTGTCCTGGCCCTCCTCGCCGCCACCTCGCTCGCCGGGGTCTGGGCGGTGCTGGAGCTACGCCCCGCTCCGCCCGGCTTCGGCGAGCCAGCCGCCGGGCCGTTCGTCTCGCTCGGCATCATGGCGTGGACCGCCTGGCTGCTCGCCGCGGTGGTGCATGCCCTGACGCCCGGTCGGTGGACCCGGCGCGCCATCACGCTCGCGGTGCTCCTCACGGTCGCACTCGTCCCCGCCGCCGCACTCACCGGCCTGCCGCGTCCGCCGCTGTTCGTGCTGCTACCGCAGGTCGCGTTGGGCCTGGTCGCGCTCGGCGCATCCGACGGGCTGCCGGCGCCGCTGCGGGCGGTGCCGCTGGTCGCCGCTGGCGCCGCCAGCCTCGCGGGGACGAATCTGTTGCCCCCGGACGTGTTCGCCTCGAGCTACTACACCTGGACCGTGGTCCCGGTTCTGCCGAGCGCCGCCGTGGCGGTGCTCGCCGTGTTGGTGCTGCTCGGCGCGGGGCTGGCGCTGCGCCGCGACCACCGGGGCGGCTGGGCCGGCCTGATCCTGCTCACACCGGTGGGCCTGCTGGCCCTGCAGCCGCTGGCGGGGGCGGCGGACGGCCTGCCGAGCAGGCTCGTCCCGAGCTGGGCGGCGCTCGCCGCGACGGCTGTCCTGGTCGCGTTGGTCGGCCCCGCCCTGCTGCCGCTGGCGCTCGCCCTGCGCGCCCGACTGGCCCGACCCCGCGCCTCCTGCCCTGCCTGCGGCGCCCGCCGCTAACCTCATGATCAGCGCGGTCGGGGATGCTGGCGCAGGGCGCGCAGGAGCACAGTCAGGAGTAGGGCGGTCATCGCCACGGCGCCGGGGGCCTTGGTGAAGCGGGCCAGGTTGGTGCCGTCGGGTAGTGCGAGGAAGGCCGCCACGGCCGCCGGCAGCACGAACCACGTCGTCCGCATGGCGGTGAGGGCGAGCAGCGCCAGCGGCCAGGTCGCGTACCAGGGGTGGAAGACCGGGGACAGGACGACGGTGGCGACCAGCGCCAGCGCCGCGCCGTGCAGCGCCACCCGGGGGCGGGTCGCGTCGATCCGGGCCACCCGGACGTCGTTCGACGCGCGCAGCGTCCGCCAGGCCCGCCACCAGAGCACCACCAGCACTCCGGCGAGCAGCAGCAGCGCGACCGCCCGGACCACCGGCACCGCCGCCGGCTCCCCGCCGACCAGCGCGCCCGCGTAGTCGACGACGAAACCGACCGCGGTGGGCGGCGACGTCCACTGCTCGGAGTCCCCGCTGTGGGTCAACCCGCCCACCCAGCCGAACCCGAGGCCGGACAGCGCCGAGGTGGCCAGCAGCGCGGCGAGCAGCCCGCCGGCCAGCCACCCGCCGTCGCGCAGCAGCGCCCGCACGGTGTACCGGCCGTGCACCGCGGCCAGCGCGGCGAACGGCACCACCACCACGGCACTCGCCTTCACCGTCACCGCCAGCCCGAGCAGCGCCCCGGCGAGCAGCAGCGCCGCAGGTCGGCCCGGCCGGCGGATCACCACCAGCAGCCCGCACAGCAGCAGGCCCAGCATCACCGCGTCGTTGTGCGCGCCGGCCACCAGGTGCACCCCGACCAGCGGGCTGGCCAGCGCCAGCCAGGCGGCCCGTCGGGTCGGCACCCCGGCCGCGCGGGCCAGCGCGGGCAGACAGAACGCGGCCAGCAGCAGGCCCGCCACCGCGATCACCCGCAGCAGCACGATCGCCCCGGTGAGCCCGCCGCCGAGGCCGACCGCGAGCGCCGCGAGCAACACGAAGACCGGCCCGTACGGGGCGGGGGTATCCCGCCAGATCGACGCCACGGTGTCCAGCCACGGGCAGCCCGCCGCCGCCACCGGAGTGGCGTACGGGTCGAGGCCGTGCGCGTACGTCCAGCCCTGGCAGGCGTACGAGTACACGTCCCGGCTGCCCAGCGGCGGCGCGAGCAGCAGCGGCAACGCCCACAGGCCGGCGGTGACGTACGCCCACCGCGTCGACGGCGCGCCCTCGCGCAGCGACCACCACGCCCCGACCAGCAGTGCGGTGCCGCCCAGCCAGCAGATCAGCGTCGCCGGGCCGCCCGGGGAGCGCCAGATCGACACCGGCGTCGCGCCCAGCGGGGCGTCGGCCAGCGCCCCGCTGAGGTACCCGGCCACGGCGAGCAGGGCCGCGCCTGCCAGGCCGCCGTACCGGGCGGCACGCGCCGTCAGCGGACCGGGAGCGGCGGTTGGTGGGGCGCCGGGAGCGGTCACCGGCGCACCTTCCCTCAGTCGGCGGCGACCGGCTGGCGGGCCGCCCGAGCCGACCGTACCAACCGGATGACCAGCACGATCACCAACAGCGTCATCAGCGGCGCCCCGACCGTCTTGGTGTACCGGGGCAGGCCGGTGCCATCGGGCAGCACCAGGAACGACGCGACCAGGGCCACCACCGTGAACCACCGGGTCCGCCGGGCGGTGGCCGCCAGCACGAACAACGGCCAGGTCCAGTACCAGGGATGCACCACGGGAGAGAGCGCGACCGTGAGGGCGAGCGCGAGGCCGGCGTAGAACAGCGGATCGCGGGTGCGAGCCCGCCACCAGAGCCAGACCAGGAGCACGGCCAGGAGCACGACGGCGATCCCGCGCGTCACCGGCAGCGCGTCGACGTGCCCGCCGAACAGCGCCGCGACAATGCCGACCGTCTGTCCGACCGCTGTCGGCGGGGATGTCCACGCGACGGCGGCGCCTCCCTGGGACAGCCCGCCCACCCAGCCGAAGTCCAGCCCACCGGCGGCGGTCACGCCCACAACGGTGGCGACCGCGCCGCCGACCACCCAGCCGCCGTCGCGGATCAGAGTCCGGATCCGGAACGGTCCGGCGGTGGCCGCCAACGCGGCGAACGGCACCACCACCACGGCGGTGACCTTGATCGCCACCGCGACACCGAGCAGCACCCCGCCAACCAGCAGCAGCCCACGCCGTCCCGGCCAGGACGCCACCACGGCCAGCCCACCGACCAGCGCGGCGAGCATCAGCACGTCGTTGTGTGGGCCACCGATCAGGTGCGCGGCGACCAGCGGGGAGCCCAGCGCCAGCCACACCGCCCGCTTGGCCGGCACGCCGGCTCGACGAGCCAGCGCCGGCAGTGCCCACGCGCTCAATACCACGCCGACCAGCGACAACGCCCGGAACAGCACGATGCTGGCGGTCAGCGAACCGGCGACCTTGACCACCGCACCCGCGATGAGCACGAAGAGCGGACCGTACGGCGCCGGGGTGTCCCGCCAGATGTAGGAGACCGTGTCCAGCCAGGGACAGGGCAGGGCGGAGACGCCCTGCTCGTACGGGCTGATGCCGCCGACGAAGCTGGCGCCCTGGCAGGCGTACGCGTACACGTCCCGGCTGCCGGTGGGCGGCGCGACGAGCAGCGGCAGAAGCCAGAGCCCCACGGTGACCAGGGCCCAGCGGGTCGACGGCCCCCCGTCGCGCAGAGCCCACCAGGCGTATGCCATCAGGCCGGTGCCGACCGCCCACGCGGCGAGGATCAGCGGTCCGTTCGGACCCTGCCAGATGCTGACCGGGGTGCTGCGCAGCGGGCCGCCGGGAAACGCGCCCCCGAGGAAGGCGGACAGCGCGAGCAGCGTCGAGCCGGCCAGGCCGGTCCAGCGCACGAGGTGGTGAGGCACGTCCGACATGCTGCCAGCCCGTCGGCGGGGAGCCGACGGCAGGCACCCGGCCGGAGAGCGTCCCCGACCGGTCAGCAGTGGTTCGCCGGTGCGAGGCCGCTGGAGATCGAGTAGTCACCGGCCGCGCGAACCCGCACCTCGGTCCACCCGTTCGCGCCGGGCCGCACGCAGCCGTCCGGGCCGGTGAGCGACAGCCAGCGCGACCAGCGGACCCGAACCAGCACGTCGCTCGGCGCGGCGGTCAACCGGACCGAGCCCCGGTCTGCGGCGACGAGCCGGCCCGGGTCCCCGACCAGCGGAGTCGAATCGACCACGGCGTACATCCGCCAGGTCGGATCACGCCATACCTCCCGCAGGTACGGCAGCCCGGCGCGGATCAGCTCGGCCTCGTCGCGGCCCCAGCGGTCCGCGGGAGCGTCCGCGAGCACCACGTAGGTCACCGCCACGTCGCGTAACCAGTGTTCGTAGGTCTCCGCGCTCAGGCCGCCGTCGTAGAACAGCGCGTTGCGATCGCTGTCGACCTGGCGCTCCCAACCGCGGGCCAGCGGCACGGTCGGTGGCAGGTACGCCGACTCCCAGTGGTCCCGCAGCGGCACCACCTCGACCCGCCCGACCGGCTGCCGCCGCTCCAGTTCCGCGACGAGCGGCCGGTAGAACGCCGGGGCACTCTCCGCGGCGCCGGCCCGGACGACGTCGCTCACCATCACCGGGGACTGCCACCACACGGTCGCGGCGAGCAGACCGGCCAGCCACGGCCCCGGCAGCGGGGCGTACCCGGCCAGCACGGGCAGGGCGAAGAGCATCGGCAGGCGCAACGCGTTGGAACCGATCGGGCTGGGCACGTAGTAGGCCCCGACCAGGAGCAGCACCGTGAGCACCGCGCCGACGCGCAGCACCCGGCGACGACGGGGCAGCACGACGCCCACCAGCACCGCGAGCGCGACGTTGATCCGCATCGACTCAGCCGAGTAGGGCTGGGTGCCTCCGTTGCCGAAGAACAACGCGATCGGAGCCAGCGTGACCGCGGGTGCCACGGCCAGGACGACGCCCTCCGCCAGCGGTCGCTCCGCCCGCCAGCCACCCGGCAGTGGGCGGCCCGGCCCGTCACCGCGACGCAGGGCGGCCAGCAGCAACGCCCCGCCGGCCAGCCCGGTGAACAGGCCGGCGACCGGGCTCGCCGCCGTCGCCAGAGCGGCGCAGCCGGCGGCGAGCGCCAGCCGTACCGAACGCGGTGGACGCTCCGCGCTGACCGCGCAGAGCGCCAGCAGCCCGAACGTCAGCCCCACGGCGAAGGTGATCCGGCCGCTCGCCAGGTTGCCGACCAGCACCACGGCACCGAGGACACCGGCCAGCAGCGGCCGGCGAGCCCGATTCCGGTGGAACAGCCAGCCCAGCGCGGCCGCGCCGAGCACGGCGGCCACGGCGGCCAGCGGACGCACGCCCATCAGTGCGCCCAACCGGGCCGTGAACAGGCTGTAGCCGTACTGGTTGACGCCGCCGTACCAGCCGAGGTCGAGGGGCGTGGCACCGTACCGGTCGGCGAACTCGGCACGGGCCACCTGGGCGGCGAGGTCGGTGCCCATCCGCGGCGCGAGCAGGAACACGGCCGCGAGCAACACCGCGACCCCGGCAGCCGGCGCCCAGACCGCGTACGGGGATCGGGCGCGTCCGGTCCGCCGGCCGGCCGGTGTACCGGTCGGCTGGGTCAGCGCGTCAGGCATCGAGGACCCGTTCCGCCGCAGCGCGGGAGCGGCGGCCGGTGCGCAGGTACTCGTCGAGGAACTCCCCCGGGTCGTCCCGGCCGAGCAGCGCGACCACCCCGGCCAACTCGACCCCGTGCCGGGGCAGTTGGTCGCCGGCCCGACCACGGACCAGCATCAACGCGTTACGGACCTGCGCGGCCAGGGACCAGCCGGCCGCCATCTCGGCGGCGTCCGCCGGGTCGATCAGGCCGGCCCGCTCGGCGGCCGCGAGCGCGTCGAGGGTACGCGTGCCGCGCAGCGCGGGGACCGCGCCGGCGTGCCGGAGCTGGACCAGCTGCACCGCCCACTCCACGTCGGCCAGCCCGCCGCGGCCCAGCTTGGTGTGGGTGGCCGGGTCGGCGCCGCGGGGCAGTCGCTCGGTCTCCACCCGGGCCTTGATCCGGCGGATCTCGACGACCTGCTCGCGGGTGAGCCCCTCGCCCGGGTAGCGCACCGGGTCGATCAGCGCCTCGAACTCGGCGCCCAGGTCGGCGTCACCGCAGACGAACCGGGCGCGCAGCAGCGCCTGGGCCTCCCACACGCGCGACCAGCGGGCGTAGTACTGGGCGTAGGCGGCGAGGCTGCGCACCAACGGGCCCTGCCGGCCCTCGGGGCGCAGGTCGGCGTCGACGCCGAGCGGCGGGTCGGGCGCGGGCACGCCGAGCAGCCGGCGCAGCTCCTCGGCGATCGCGTGGGCGGCGGCGCTGGCCGCGCTCTCGTTGCTCCCGGCGGGCGGGTCGTAGACGAAGAGCACGTCGGCGTCGGAGAGGTAGTTCGACTCGTACCCGCCGAGCCGGCCCACGCCGATCACCGCGAACCGCAGTCCGGGCGGTGCCGGCTGGCTGGCCTGGGCGGCTCGCAGCGCGGCGGCCAGGGTGGCGTCGGTGACGTCGGCGAGCGCCGTGCCGACGGCGGTGATGTCGGCCAGCCCGGGGGCCGGCCGGGTTCCGCCGTCCGTACGGGTGGGGGTGGGCGCGAGCGAACCGGCCCGGCAGAGCACATCGGCGCACGCCACCCGGACCAGCTCCCGGCGGCGCAACGCGCGCACCGCCCGGGTGGCCTCGACCGGGTCGGTGTGCCGGGCCGCCGCCGCGAGGAACCCCTCCCGGAGCACCTCGCGTGGGCGGGGCGCCAGCTCGTTCTCCTCGGCCAGCAGCCGCAGCGCCTCCGGATCCCGCGCGAGCAGGTCGGCGGCGTACCGGGAGAGGGCGAGGACCCGGGCCAGCCGTCGGGCGACCGGGCCACCGTCGCGCAGCAGCCGCAGATACCAGGGGGTGCTGCCCAGCTTGTCGGAAACCTGCCGGTAGTTGAGCAGCCCCCGGTCCGGCTCCGGCGCGTCGGCGAACTCGCTGAGCAGGACCGGCAGCAGGGTTCGCTGGATGGCCGCGGTGCGGCTCACCCCTCCGGTGAGGGCCTGGAGGTGGCGCAGCGCCCCGGCCGGGTCGGCGAAGCCGAGGATCTCCAGCCGGTGCCGGGCCGCCTCCGGGGTGAGCCGCAGCCCGTCGGCCGGCACCCGGGCGACCGACTCCAGCAGCGGCCGGTACAGCAGCTTGGCGTGCAGCCGGCGTACCTCGGCGGCGTGCGTCACCCACTCGGCCCGGAAGGCTTCCACGGCGCTGCGCCCCGGCGTCGCCGTGTAGTCCAGCGCGGCGGCGAGCCAGCGCAGCGCGGCCGGCTCGGTGGGCACGGTGTGGGTGCGGCGCAGGCCCTGCAACTGGAGTCGGTGCTCGATGCCGCGCAGGAAGCGGTAGCCGCGCAGCAGCGCCTCGCCGTCGGCACGACCGACGTAGCCGCCGGCGACGAGCGCGCGTAACGCCGGGATGGTGCCGGGCACCCGCAGCGTCTCGTCGCCGCGACCGTGCACGAGCTGCAACAGCTGAACGGCGAACTCGATGTCGCGTAGCCCGCCGGAGCCTCGCTTGATCTCGCGCTCCAGCTCCTTCGGCGGGATGTTGTCGATGATCCGGCGCCGCATCGCGCGGACGTCCTCGACCGCCTCGGGCCGTTCCGCCGCTCGCCACACCAGCGGCGCGAGCTGGTCGATCCACTCCTTCGCCAGCGGCAGGTCACCGGCGGCCGGGCGGGCCTTGAGCAACGCCTGGAACTCCCAGGTGCGCGCCCACCGGCGGTAGTAGGCCAGGTGGCTCGCGAGGGTCCGCACCAGCGGGCCCCGGTTGCCCTCCGGACGCAGCGCCGCGTCCACCGGCCAGGCGACCAGCCCGCAGATGTGGATCAGCCGGGTCGCCACCAGGGTGGCGGCGGAGAGGTCGGCGTCCTCGGCGGCCACGAAGATGACGTCCACGTCGGAGACGTAGTTCAGCTCGTCGCCGCCGCATTTGCCCATCGCCACCACGGCCAGCCGGGGCCGCGCGGTGCCCGCGGGCAGCTCCGCGACCGCGACCTCGTACGCCGCGGCCAGCGTCGCGTCTGCCAGCGCCGAGAGCGCGGCCATGGTCTGCTCCAGGCCGCGCCCGCCGGTCAGGTCGGCCGCCGCGATCCGCAGCAGGGCCAGCCGGTACGCGGACCGCAGCACCGCCACCGGGTTGCCGTCGCCGGCCGGCTCCAGCCGCCCCTCGGCGGTGGGGGCGAGCCCGTCCGGGGCGGTGCGCAGCGCCGCGTAGTGCTCGGGGTGGGCCACCAGATGGTCGCCGAGCGCCGACGAGGCGCCGAGCACCGCGATCAGCCGCCGCCGCAACCCGGAGTCGGCGTGCAGCTCCGCGAGCAGCGGCGACCCGGGGTCGGTCACGCCGGGCGCGGTGCCGCCGTTCGTGCGGCGTTCGGCCTCGACGATGCGGTGCAGCTGGCGAAGCGCCAGGTCCGGGTCGGCGGCCCGGGACAGCGCGGCGAGCAGCTCCACGGCCGGCTCGTCGACCGGCTCCTGCTCCGCCGGCCGCCACAACCGCAGCCCGTCCGGGCCGAGCAGGTCGGCGGCGCGCGCCCCGCCGTCGCCCTCGGCGGTGCCGAAGCCGTACCGGGCGAGCCGGCCCGACGCCCTGGTCGGCCGGCTCATCAGTGCCCGAGCAGCGGCAGGCCACGCCGCACGGTGCTGTCGTCCAGCTCACCGAGGGCCAGCGCGGCGAACCGGGCGGCGAACGGCTGCCAGACCTCCTCCACGTCGACCATCACCGAGGCGCAGGCCGCGACCACCAGCTCCGGGTCGTAGCCCAGGTCGGCGAGGAGCGTCGAGTCGGCGGCCCAGTCGGCGATCATCGCGGTGTCGCACTCGATGTGGAACTGCAGCCCCCAGGCCCGGTCACCGAGCCGGAACGCCTGGTTCGGGTAGCGGGTGGAGGCGGCCAGCAGGGTGGCGCCCCGGGGCAGCTCGGTGATCTCGTCCGAGTGCCACTGGAGCACGTCCGGGATCAGCGGCACGTACCGGAACAGCGGGTCGTTCTCGGCGGCGTCCCGCCGGCCGACCACGCCGGGGCCGATCTCCGGCCCGGACGGGCTCCGCTCGACCAGCCCGGCGTGCGCGGTGGCGAGCAGCTGCGCACCCAGGCAGACGGCCAGCGTGGGCACCCGGTGGCGGACCGCCTTGCGCAGCAGCCCCTCCACCGCCGGGAACCAGGGTGCGCCGGGCGAGCCGTCCGGCAGCGGGTACGCCTGCTGCTCGCCGCCGAGGACCACGAGCGCCGCGTACCCCTCCAGGTCGGCGGGGAGCTCGTCGCCGGCGTGCGGGCGGACCACCCACAGCTCCAGCCCAGCCTCGGTCAGCCATTCGCCCAGTCGGCGCAGGTCGTCCGACGGGTCGTTCTCGATCACCAGCGCGGTTGCCACCCGTCGAGGCTAGCCGGTGCGCCGCCGGGCGCCACGCCCCGCCACGGCCCCGTGCGCTCCGCCGCCGCCAACGTGCGCCGGCCCCGAGGCAGCGGGGTCGATAGGCTCTGCGGTTGTGATCAGCGAGGACCTGACCGTCATCCGCCCGCCCGCGCTGCGCCCGGGCGACACGGTGCTGCTGGTGTCGCCGTCCGGGCCGACCTCGCCGCAGCGGGTGGCCCGTGGGGTGGAACTGCTCACCGGCTGGGGCCTGCGGCCGGTGCCGGCGCCGAACGCGTACGCCCGGCAGGGCTACCTGGCCGGCGCGGACGAGCTGCGCGCCGCCGACCTGAACGCCGCGTTCGCCGACCCGCAGGTGCGCGGGGTGATCTGCACCCGTGGCGGGTACGGGGCCCAGCGGGTGGTGGACGCCATCGACATGGCCGCGGTCCGCCGCGACCCGAAGGTGGTGGCGGGCTTCTCCGACATCACCGCGCTGCAGTTCGCGCTCTGGCGGGGCGCCCGACTCGCCGGGGTGCACGGCCCGGGGGCGGCCTGGCGGGATGAACGCACCCCGTTGCGCTCGGCCGAGTCGCTGCACGCCGCGCTGATGACGACCGAACCGGTGACGGTCACCGCGGTGGCCGGCGAGGAGACCTATCCGGTCCGCGTCCCGGGTCGGGCCACCGGCACCCTGCTCGGCGGCAACCTGTGCATGATCGCCGCGTCGATCGGCACGCCGGACCTGCCCGACCTGACCGGGGCGGTGCTGTTGATCGAGGACGTGCAGGAACCTCCGTACAAGGTCGACCGGATGCTCACCCACCTGCGCCGGGCCGGCGCGCTGGACGGGTTGGCCGGGGTGGCGGTCGGCCAGTTCACCGACTGCGCCGACGGCTGGGACACGACGATCGTCGACGTACTCGGCGAACGCCTCGGTGGCCTCGGCGTACCGGTGCTCGGCGGACTGCCGATCGGCCACGGCCCCGGCCAGCTGACCGTCCCCGTCGGCACCCAGGCCACCCTCGACACCACCACGGCCACCCTCACCGTCTCCCCCGCCGTCGCCTGACCCGCTCCCCTCGCCCGCGTCACAAGGTGAGGCGGGCCAGGTGGCCGTTCTCCAAGGCCGCGTAGATGCTGCCGTCGGGGGCGACGGTGAGGCCGTGCGGCTCGGAGTTCGGGGTGGGCAGCTCGTAGGTGTCGACCCGGCCGGTCGGGTCGACGTGGCCGATGCGGTTTCCGGCCCACTCGGTGAACCAGGCGCCCCCGGACGGATCGGCGACGATGCCGTGCGGCCGGGCCGTCCGGTCCGGCAGCGGGTACTCCTCGATCTGACCGTCGGGGCTGATCCGCCCGACCTGACCGGCCCCGATCTCCACGAACCAGAGCGCCCCGTCCACGCCCGCGGTGATACCGACCGGTGCGGCGCGCTCGGTGGGCAACGGGTGCACCCGTACGGCGCCGTCCATGCCGACCCGGGCGATCGCGTTCGCCTGGTTGAGGGTGCACCAGACGGCGTCGTCCGGGCCGGCCGCCACCATCGAGGCGAACGCCCCGGAGACCGGCAACGGCACCTCGGTGACCACCCCGTCGGTGCTCACCTGTCCGACGGTGTCGGAGTTCATCCCGGCGTACCAGAGGGCGCCGTCCGGGCCCGCGGCGATGCCGCACGGGCCGGTGCCCGCCGGCAACGCGACCTCGCGCTGCTCCCCGTCGGTGGTGATCCGACCGATCCGGTCGTCCCCGGAGCGGGTGAACCAGAGCGCGCCGTCCGGACCGGACGTGACGATCAAGGGCCGGCTGCCCGGATCGCCGGCCGCCCAGCGGCGCACCGAACCATCCACGTCCACCCGGGCGATCGCGCCGGCGTGGACCAGGGTCAGCCATAGGGCCTCGTCGGGGCCGGTGGTGATGCCGTACGGCCCGGCCTGCGGGTCGGTGATCGGGAGTTCCCGGATCGGTGTGGACGTCACGAGAGGCTGCCTTCCGTCGGTGGATCCCGGTCGACCGGGCCCGCACGGCTCGGCCCACCGGGGCACGGCGAGGAACCACCCTCACCCATCGGGCGTACCGAGGCAACCCGTTTGTCCGACTCGGCTGGCCGGATTGCCAGCTGGCGGACAGCTTCGGCACGGGTTCCACCCAGCCGGGCTGGTCACTGTCGGTGATGACATCGCAGCACCACCGAGAATCTGGAGGAGAGCATGTCCCGCACCATCCGCAAGAAGCACCTGCTGGCCGGTCTGGCCACCGCCGGCGTCCTCGGCGTGGGGATCGCGGCCCCGACGATCGCGTTCGCCGCGGACGCCACGTCGACGCCGAGCGCCAGTAGCACCGCCGACGGCCCGGGCACGAAGGCCGACCGGCAGGGCGAGTTCGCCGAGGCGCTCGCCAAGGAGCTGGGCGTCTCCCCCGACAAGGTGACCGCCGCGCTGGAGAAGGTCCGCGAGCAGCAGCGCGCCGACCGGCCGGAGCGGCCGTCCACCGAGGACCGGCAGGCCGCGCTCAAGGAGCGGCTCGACCAGGCGGTCAAGGACGGCAAGCTCACCCAGGAGCAGGCCGACGCGATCACCAAGGCCGTCGAGGCCGGTGTCTTCCCCGGCCCGGGCGGCCACCGCGGACCGGGTGGTCACGGCGGGCCGGGCGGACACGGCGGCCCCGGCGGTACGGCCGGCAAGTGACCGTCGGCGGCCCCGCCCGACCGGGCGGGGCCGCCACCGACCAGACCGTCAGCCGGCGGGGGCGGGCGGGGGCGTGAACACGCCGAGGTGGTTGCCGGCCGGGTCGAGCAGATGGGCGAGGGTGAGCCCGCTCGGGGTCGTACGCGCCGCCACCAGCACCTTGCCGCCGGCCGCCTCGGCCCGCTGGCAGGTCTGGGCCACGTCGGCGACCTCGGCGTAGAACACCGCGTAGTTCGGCGACGTCCCGTCGGTCGCCCGGATCGCCCCGCCGATTCCGGTGTCGCCACCGGCGCCGGTCACCCGGTAGGACCCGCCGTTGGCCGCGCCCTGCTCCTCGAAGGTCCAACCGAACAACTCGCCGTAGAAGCGCTCCGCCTCCTCCGGCCGATCGGTGCCGATCTCGAACCAGGTGATGGGCGTCGTGGACATCTGCTGCCTCCAGGGTTTCCCGTGCCGGCCGTTCGGCCGCCGTCAAAAGCAGTCTCGGGGCCGTCCGCGACACCGTCCTGTCGGTGTTTCCGGATCACCCGACGGGGTCCGCGCCGGCCGAGCCGTGCCCGACGCGGCCCGGCCGTCGGACTCAGACCAGGCTGAGCCGTCGGACCCGCTCCTGCGGGATGTCGAGATCCGCCGGCCGCAGCTCCCGGGCCACCACCTCGGGCAGTGCCCGCACGCCCCGGATCCGGTCAGTGCGGAAGCAGCGCAGCTCGTCGCGCAGCCGGCACCAGGCGAGCAGGTACCAGTGTCGAGGGTTGCCGAGGTAGCCGAGCGGCTCGACGTCGCGTGCCGAATCGGCGCCGTCGCGGTCGGCGTACCGGATGCGCAGCACCCGCCGCGCGGCGACCGCGTCGGCGACGATGGCCGGGACGGGCGTGGCCGGCCCCTCGCCGATCAGGTGCACCCGGCCGGCGAGCCGGTGCGCCTCGGCCGCGTCGGCGGCCGGCAGGACCGCCACCAGCTTGCGCAGCGCGGTGGCACCGGGCCCGGCGAACGGCGTGCCGGCGAGCCGGTGCAGCGCGACGGCCATCGCCACCGCCTCGGCGGCGGTGAGGTTGACCGGGGGCAGGGTGCGGGCGCGGTCCAGCACGTAGCCGCCGGTGCGCCCCGGCTCCGCCCAGATCGGCACGCCGGCCTCCTGCAGGGCGCCGATGTCGCGCTCGATGGTCCGGCTGCTCACCTCGAAACGCGCGGCCAGCCAGCGGGCGCTGCGCGGCCGGGGCGACATCGCCCGCAGCTCCTCGACCAGGGCGTAGAGGCGGTCCGTGCGGTTCATGCCCGGCACGCTACGGCCGGGGTACGACGACCGCGCTCAGGCGATGCGCCCTCAGGCGATGCAGGCGCAGACGATCAGCGCCGCGCCGAAGTGGGTGGCCGCGCTGACCCGGGCCGCCGGGTGCGGCTCCGGCGAGCAGATGACCTCACCGAGCTTGCCCGGGGTCAGCAGGTCGAGCACCACGAAGGCCAGCGCCATGATGGCCAGACCGAGCAGCCCGAACACCACGGTGGAGGCGAGCCCCTTGCCGAAGTCGCTGTAGCTGGTGAGGATCGCGGTGAAGACGATCCCGGCGATGCCCAGCTGGTTGGCGGCGAGCAGCAGCCCCGCGTTGGCGTTGCGGTCCACCCAGATCAGGTCCCGCAGGCGGCCGGGAGTGAGCAGGTCGACCAGCCCGAACCCGGCCGCCATCAGCCCCACGCCGACGACACCGAACACGACGCTCTGCCAGGCACCGCTTAGCAGATCCTCCAGCACCGACTGCCTCCCGACTCTCCGCCCGGAGGGGTACCGGCGCGGTGATCGAGACGATAGCGGCAGCGCGCAACGGCGTCAGCCCCCGTGGCTACAGCGCCAGGTAGCGCTGCCGCTCGTACGGCGTGACCTCGCGGCGGTACTGCTCCCACTCGGCCCGCTTGTTGCGCAGGAAGAAGTCGAAGACGTGCTCGCCGAGCACCTCGGCGACCAGCTCGGACCCGGCCATCACGTCGATCGCCTCGGCGAGGTTCTCCGGCAGCGCCTCGTACCCCATCGCCCGCCGCTCGGCGTTGGTCAGCGACCAGACGTCGTCCTCGGCGCCCGGCGGCAGCTCGTAGCCCTCCTCGATGCCCTTCATGCCGGCGCCGAGCAGCACCGCGAAGGCGAGGTACGGGTTGGCCGCCGAGTCCGGCGAACGGACCTCGACCCGGGCCGAGTTGGGCTTGCCGTAGGCCGGCACCCGGACCAGCGCGGACCGGTTCAGGTGCCCCCAGCAGACGTACGCCGGGCTCTCGGTGATCCGGTCCGGCAGGTGCTGCGGGAAGAGCCGCTTGTACGAGTTGACCCACTGGTTGGTGACCGCGGTGTACTCGCGGGCGTGCACCAGCAGGCCGGCGATGAACGACTTCGCCACCTTGGAGAGCTTCATCGGGTCGCCGTTATCGTGGAAGGCGTTGCGCTCGCCCTCGAACAGCGACAGGTGGGTGTGCATGCCGCTGCCCGGCTGGTCGGTGAACGGCTTCGGCATGAAGCTCGCCTGCACGCCGGTGGAGAGCGCCACCTCCTTGACCACGTGCCGGAAGGTCATGATGTTGTCGGCGGTGGTGAGCGCGTCGGCGTAACGCAGGTCGATCTCCTGCTGGCCGGGGGCGACCTCGTGGTGGCTGAACTCCACCGAGATCCCGATCCGCTCCAGCGCCAGCACGCCCTGCCGCCGGAAGTCCCGGGCGACGGCGTGGGTGGTGTGCTCGAAGTAGCCGCCGGTGTCCACCGGAATGGGCACCGAGCCGTCCTGGGGGCCGTTCTCCAGCAGGAAGAACTCGATCTCGGGGTGGGTGTAGAAGGTGAAGCCCTTCTCTGCGGCCTTGGACAGTGCCCGGCGCAGCACGTGTCGCGGATCGGCCCAGGAAGGCCCCCCGTCGGGCAGCAGGATGTCGCAGAACATCCGGGCGCTCTCGCCGCTGACCCCGCCCTCGAACGGGAAGACCTGGAAGGTCGTCGGGTCGGGCATGGCGACCATGTCGGATTCGAAGACCCGGGCGAAGCCCTCGATCGCCGAGCCGTCGAAGCCGATGCCCTCCTCGAAGGCTGCCTCCAGCTCGGCGGGCGCCACCGACACGCTCTTGAGCGTGCCCAGCACGTCCGTGAACCACAGCCGGACGAACCGGATGTCCCGCTCTTCCAGCGTACGGAGGACGAACTCCTGCTGACGGTCCACTTCCACCCCTCGCGACACCTGTTTGCCATCACCGGCCGGGCTGGCCGGGCCTGACCGACCAGTCTCCACGGGCCCGGTTACGCCGACGTTACGCCAACGCCCGGCCGCCGTCCTGCCGTGCCCGCCGAGGTGCCCGTGCGCGGACGGCGGCCCGACGTGGGCCGGCCGTCCGGTGGGTGGCCGAGCCCAGCGGCGCGTGGCCCGCATCTCCCGCCGGGCGCCGTGTCCGCCCCGAGCGGCTGGGGCAAGATGAGGGCATGCCCACCCTGCGTCTCGCCCTGTCCCAGGTCAACCCGAGCGTCGGCGACCTCGCCGGCAACGCCGACCTGGTCCGCAGCTGGACACGCCAGGCCGCCGACGCCGGCGCCCAGCTGGTGCTCTTCCCGGAGATGATGCTGACCGGGTACCCGGTCGAGGACCTGGTCTTCCGGCGTTCCTTCGTCGCCGCGTCCAGGGCCGCCCTGGAGCGGCTCGCCGCCGACCTCGCGGCAGACGGCCTCGGCGAGCTGCCGGTCGTGGTCGGCTACCTGGACGCCGACGGGCCGCCGCAGGTCAGCGGGGACGCCGAGCCGGGCCGGGGCGCCCGCAACGCCGCCGCCCTGCTGCACCGGGGCGCGGTGGCCGCCCGCTACTTCAAGCACCACCTGCCCAACTACGGCGTCTTCGACGAGGATCGCTACTTCGTCTCCGGCGACACGCTGACCGTCGTGCGGATCGGCGGGGTGGACGTCGCGCTGACCATCTGCGAGGACCTGTGGCAGGCCGGCGGCCCGTTCGCCGCCGCCCGGCAGGCCGGGGTCGGCCTCGTGGTCAACATCAACGGCTCGCCGTACGAGCTGAACAAGGACGACATCCGGCTGCCGCTGGTCCGCCGCCGGGCCGCCGAGGCCGGCGCCGCCATCGCGTACGTCAACATGATCGGCGGCCAGGACGAGCTGGTCTTCGAGGGCGACTCGATGATCGTGGGCGCCGACGGTGAGCTGCTGACCCGGGCCCCGCAGTTCGTCGAGCACCTGCTCGTGCACGACGTGGAGCTCCCGGCCGCCGCCGAGATACCGGCCGTGGAGGCCGTCGCGGACGCCATGCGGGTGGTGCACAGCACGGTGGACGTCATCCCGCCCACGCCGTCCGGGCCGCCCGCGATCGGCGGGTCGATCGAGCCGGTGGCCGACGAGGCCGAGGTGTGGCAGGCGCTGGTGCTCGGCCTGCGCGACTACGTCAACAAGAACCGGTTCCCGTCGGTGGTCCTCGGCCTCTCCGGCGGCATCGACTCCGCGGTGGTGGCCGCGCTCGCCGTCGACGCGCTCGGCCCGGACCGGGTGGTCGGGGTGTCGCTGCCCAGCCAGCACTCCTCGGAGCACTCCCGGGAGGACGCCGCCGACCTGGCCAAGCGCACCGGGCTGGATTACCGGGTGGAACCGATCCAGCCGATGGTGGACGGCTTCCTGGCCAACCTGTCGCTCTCCGGGGTGGCGGTGGAGAACCTTCAGGCCCGGGTACGCGGCGTGATCCTGATGGCCCTGTCGAACCAGGAGGGCCACCTGGTGCTGACCACCGGCAACAAGAGCGAGCTGGCGGTCGGCTACTCCACCCTGTACGGCGACTCGGTGGGCGGCTTCAACCCCATCAAGGACGTCTGGAAGACGCTGGTCTGGCGGCTGGCGAAGTGGCGCAACGCGGACGCGATGCGGCGGGGCGAGACCGCGCCGATCCCGGAGAACTCGATCGGCAAGCCGCCGAGCGCAGAGCTGAGCCCGGGCCAGCTGGACAGCGACACCCTGCCCGACTACGACGTGCTGGACCCGATCCTGATCGGATACGTCGACGGCGACCTCGGCCGGGACGGGCTGGTCGAGTCGGGTCACGACCCGGCCGTGGTGGACAAGGTGCTGCGGCTGGTGGATACCGCCGAGTACAAGCGACGGCAGTCCGCTCCGGGCGCGAAGATCTCGATGAAGGCGTTCGGGCGGGACCGCCGGCTGCCGATCACCAGCCGGTGGCGCGAGCACGGCTGAGTCGCCCGGGTGCGGTGGAGTGACATCTCGCACTGCGCCCTGCCGTCACCCCCTTCCGCGGTGCGACGATCGCTGCGGAACCCGGGGACCGCGCAGGCGGCCTCGAGGAAGGAGACAGTGATGGTGGAGTCCACTCCGAACGAGGTGACCGCCCTGTACGGCGGGCCGGCCACGCGACGAGTCCGTACCCGCGACCTCATCGCCGCCAAGGAGCGCGGCGAACGGTGGCCGATGCTCACCTCGTACGACCAGTACACGGCGGCGATCTTCGACCAGGCCGGAGTTCCGGTGCTGTTGGTCGGCGACTCGGCCGCGAACAACGTGTTCGGCTACGAGACCACCCTGCCGGTCACCGCCGACGAACTGCTCCCGCTGGTGCGGGCCGTCGTACGGGCGACCCGGCAGGCACTCATCGTCGGTGACCTGCCGTTCGGCTCGTACGAGGAGGGCCCGACCCAGGCGCTGCGCACCGCCGTCCGGTTCATGAAGGAAGGTGGCTGCCACGCGGTGAAGCTGGAGGGTGGCCGCCGCTGCGCCGCGCAGATCGCCGCGATCGTCGGCGCGGGTATCCCGGTGATGGCGCACATCGGTTTCACCCCGCAGAGCGAGCACACCCTGGGCGGTTACCGGGTGCAGGGCCGGGGCGACGCGGCCGACGAGGTGCTGGCCGACGCGCGGGCGGTGGCCGAGGCGGGCGCGTTCGCGGTGGTGCTGGAGATGGTGCCGGGTGAGGTGGCCAAGCAGGTCACCCACGAGCTGCCGATCCCCACGGTCGGCATCGGGGCGGGCCCGGCCACCGACGCGCAGGTGCTGGTCTGGCAGGACATGGCCGGCCTGCGTACCGGCAAGGCACCACGCTTCGTGAAGCGGTACGCGGATCTCGCCGGCTCCCTCACCGACGCCACCCGTCGATTCGCCGACGAGGTCCGCGGCGGCGAGTTCCCGGCCGCCGAGCACACCTTCTAGGACAGTGGGCGGCGCGCGCCGGCCGGCACGGCGTTTCCGCTCGCCGGCCGGCCCCGCCGCTGGGTCGGGGTCGCTGGGTCGCGGTCGCTGCCTCGCTGCCTCTCCAAACGACAGCGGCAGTCCAATCGATCATGATGACTGAGATTGTCGTACACCTGTTCTAGTCTCTGGTCGTGGTCGAGGAGTTGGCGCAGGCGGAGGACGCGGTGGCGGCGTGCCTCGACGTGGCCACCTGGGCCGTCGCGGAGCACGACCTCGTCGCGGCGCTCGACGCCACACACCGGCTCGAGCAGCGCCTGGCGGCCGTCAAACTGACCCTCGTGCGCGAGCTGGACGGCCGAGGCACCGCCCGCGCGCAGGGCGCGTCCTCGACGGCGCTCTGGCTGCGAGATCGACTACGGCTCACCGTCCCCACCGCCCGGCGGCTGGTCGACCTCGCCAGCACCCTGGACGCCGGCGCCCCCGGAGTGCGCCGCGCGCTGGCCGACGGGGCCATCAGCCTGGAGCAGGCGCGGGTCATCGGCGACACCATCAACACCGTGCACGCCACCGCCGGCGCCGAGACCGCCGACAAGGCCGTCGGCGTGCTCGTCGACTGGGCAGGGCAGTTCGACCCCGTGCTACTCCGCAGGCTGAGCGCACGAATCCTCGACCACGTCGCTCCCGAAGCCGCCGAAGCCGCCGCCCGCGCCGCACTGGAAGCCGAGACCCACCGAGCCGCCCAAGAC
This sequence comes from Micromonospora sp. NPDC005161, assembly GCF_053599855.1. Classification (NCBI taxonomy): domain Bacteria; kingdom Bacillati; phylum Actinomycetota; class Actinomycetes; order Micromonosporales; family Micromonosporaceae; genus Micromonospora; species Micromonospora sp. NPDC005161. The sequence goes on along the minus strand of NZ_JBSFYQ010000070.1, from coordinate 664 downwards.
CGTCACGTCACCCTGTCCGAGCTGCACGATGGCCGCCTGCGGCTGACCGGCAGCCTGGACGCCGAGACCGCCGGCCTGCTGCGCGCCGCGATCGACCCGCTGACCGCGCCATCGGGCCCGCACGACCCGCGCACCCCCGGGCAACGCCGACACGACGCGCTCGCCGACCTCTGCCGGCTCACCCTGCGCACCGGTGAGCTACCCGAGCACGGCGGCGAGCCCGCCCAGATCGTCATCACCACCAGCTTCGACGCCCTGGCCCGACACCTCAACGCCGGCACCCTGGACACCGGCCTCCAACTCACCCCAGAGACGGTCCGCCGACTCGCCTGCGACGCAAGCATCCTGCCCGCCGTCCTCGGCGGCGCCGCTCAACCGCTCGACGTGGGCCGACAACGCCGCCTCATCACCGGCCCCCTCCGACGCGCCCTGGTCCTACGAGACCGCGGCTGCGCCTTCCCCGGCTGCGACCGCCCACCCCGCTGGTGCGACGCCCACCACATCCGACACTGGGCCGACGGCGGCGACACAAGCCTGACGAACGCCGTGCTGCTCTGCGCACACCACCACCGACACATCCACCACAACGACTGGACCGTCCGACAGAGCGGCGACGGCCACCCGAGTTCGTCCCACCAGCCTGGCTCGATCCCGACCGCCCCCC
>NZ_JBSFYQ010000069.1:0-21104 GCF_053599855.1 Micromonospora sp. NPDC005161 | reverse complement strand
GCCGACTGGATCGCCACCCGCGGCTACGCCACCAGCTGACCCAACCACCAACAACGACAAGGGCCGGACCCCAACCAGGGTCCGGCCCTTTCGTCATGCCCAGCTCGACGTCAGGCCGGGGCGGTGTCGGCGGCGAGGACCGCCAGGATCTGCTCGCCGTACTTGGCGAGCTTGTTCTCGCCGACCCCGCTGACCCGGGACAGATCGGCCAGCGAGCCAGGCGCGTCGCTCGCGATCTGTCGCAGCGTGGCGTCGTGGAAGATCACGTACGCCGGGACGCCCTGCTCCTTTGCGGTGGCCGCCCGCCAGCCGCGCAGCCGCTCGAAGACCGCCGTGGCGGCCGGGCCCAGGTCCGCGACCACGGTGGCCGCGCCGCGCGGCTTCGTCGACCGGCTCGACGCCGGCTTCTCCGGCTCGCGGCGCATCGTGACGGTGCGCCGGCGCCCCAGCACCTCGGCGCTCGCCTCGGTCAGCGCCAACGTGCCGTAGTCGCCCTCCACGGCGAGCAGCCCCTCGGCGAGCAGCTGCCGGACCACGCCCCGCCACTCCGCTTCGCTCAGCTCGGTGCCGATGCCGAAGACGGTGAGCCCGTCGTGGCCGTACTGGCTGATCTTGTCGGTCTGCTTGCCGAGCAGGATGTCGATGCACTGCCCGGCGCCAAACCGCTGGTTGCGCTCGCGGTCGAGACGAAAGACGGTGGAGAGCAACTTCTGCGCGGCGACCGTGCCGTCCCAGGACTCCGGCGGGCTGAGGCAGGTGTCGCAGTTGCCGCAGGCGGCGGTCGCCGGCTCGCCGAAGTATTCGAGCAGCTGGACGCGCCGGCAGCGCACCGTCTCGCAGAGCGCGAGCATCGCGTCCAGGTGCGCGGCGAGGTTGCGGCGGTGCGCGAGGTCGCCGTCGGACGTCTCGATCATCTTGCGCTGCTGGACCACGTCTTGGAGCCCGTACGCCAGCCAGGCCGTGGACGGCAGCCCGTCCCGGCCGGCGCGGCCGGTCTCCTGGTAGTAGCCCTCGACCGACTTTGGCAGGTCGAGGTGCGCGACGAACCGGACGTCGGGCTTGTCGATGCCCATGCCGAAGGCGATGGTGGCCACCATCACCAGGCCGTCCTCGCGCAGGAAGCGCTGCTGGTTGGCGGCGCGGGTGGCCGCGTCCAGGCCGGCGTGGTAGGGCAGCGCGGCGATCCCGTTGGCGGTGAGGAACTCGGCCGTCTTGTCCACCGAGGCCCGGGACAGGCAGTAGACGATCCCCGCGTCGCCAGGGTGCTCATCGCGCAGCAGGGTCAGCAACTGCTTGCGTGGCTCGCGCTTGGGCACGATCCGGTACTGGATGTTGGGCCGGTCGAAGCTGGCCACAAAGTGGCGGGCGTCGTCGAGCTTGAGCCGGCTGGCGATCTCGGTGCGGGTGGCGCTGGTCGCGGTGGCGGTGAGCGCGATCCGGGGCACCTCCGGCCACCGCTCGTGCAGCATCGACAGCGCCAGGTAGTCGGGGCGGAAGTCGTGCCCCCACTGGGACACGCAGTGCGCCTCGTCGATCGCGAAGAGCCCGAGCCTGCCCCGATCGAGCAGGGCGAGGGTGGACCGCACGCCGAGCGCCTCCGGCGCCAGGTAGAGCAGATCCAGCTCGCCGGCGAGGAAGGCCGCCTCGACCCGGCGCCGGGCGTCGAGAGTCTGGGTCGAGTTGAGGAAGCCGGCCCGCACACCGACCGCGGTGAGCGCGTCCACCTGGTCCTGCATCAGGGCGATCAGCGGGGACACGACGACCGCGACGCCGTCACGGACCAGCGCCGGGATCTGGTAGCAGAGCGACTTGCCGCCGCCGGTGGGCATCAACACCAGCGCGTCACCGCCGGCCACCACGTGGTCGATCACCTCCTGCTGAAAACCGCGGAAGGCGTCGTAGCCGAACACCCGGCGCAGCACCGGCAGCGCGTCCTCGGTACGCAGGTCGGTGGGGGAAGCCATCCGCGGAGTTTACGAGCCCACCCCGACAGCGCACGCGCGGCGCACCCGGAGAGATGGGTGACCGGGCCGGGCCGGGCCGACCGGTGACGGGTGCCCGACCTGGGCCGGGCGGCGGGATAGAGTCGCTGATTGACCAATCGCGGCCGATGGCGGCCGCGGCGCCACGGCTTGGGGGTACGGGTGAGCGAGGCGCGCACAGCCAGTGACCGGATCGACGTCCCGGAGGCCATCGACGGGCCGCCGACGGCCGAGTCGGAGACCACACTCGTGGTGGTCACCGGGCTCTCCGGCGGCGGCCGCAGCACGGTCGCCCGGGCGTTGGAGAACGTCGGGTACTACGTGGTGGACAACCTGCCGCAGGCGCTGATGCTCGACATGGCCGAGCTGGCGTTCAAGGCCGGCGGCGCTGCCCGGCGTACCGCGATGGTGCTGGACGTGCGCTCGCGCGCCTTCTCCACGGACCTGGCCGGGGCGATCCGGGAGCTCAAGGAGCGCGGCTTCTCACCCCGGGTGGTCTTCGTCGACGCCGACGACGAGGTGCTGATCCGGCGGTTCGAGAGCGTCCGGCGTTCGCACCCGTTGCAGGGCGACGGGCGGCTGGCCGACGGCATCGCCGTGGAGCGTGGGCTGCTCGAGGAGGCTCGCGACCAGGCCGACGTGATCATCGACACCAGCCACCTGAACGTCAACCAGCTCCGCCGACGCATCGAGGAGCTGTTCGGCGGCGAGGACGCCCGCCGGCTGCGGGTCACCGTGCTGTCGTTCGGCTTCAAGTACGGCCTGCCACCGGACGCCGATTTCGTGCTGGACGCCCGGTTCCTGCCCAACCCGTACTGGGTGCCGGAGCTGCGCGAGCACACCGGGCGGGAGGAGGCGGTCAGCGCGTACGTGCTGGGCCAGGAGGGTGCCGACGCCTTCGTCGCCTCGTACGCCGACCTGGTCAACGCCACCACGGCCGGCTTCGAGCGGGAGGGCAAGCGGTATCTGACGGTCGCCGTGGGCTGCACCGGCGGCAAGCACCGCAGCGTGGCCATCGCCGAGGAGCTGGCCGGCCGGTTGCGCCAGTCCGGGTTGGCGGCCAACGCCCAGCACCGCGACCTGGGGCGGGAATGACGGCCCGCCGAGTGGTGGCGTTCGGCGGTGGGCACGGCCTCTCCGCCTCGCTGCGCGCGCTGCGCCACTGCGCCCCCAAACTTGATCTGGACATCACCGCGGTGGTCACGGTCGGCGACGACGGTGGCTCCAGCGGCCGGCTGCGCGCCGAGCGGGGTGGCCTGCCCCCCGGTGACCTGCGGCAGGCGTTGGTCGCGCTGGCCGGGGACCATCCCGCCACGCGGCGCAGCGCCGGGCTGTTCCAGCACCGCTTCGCCGCCGCGCCCGCCGACGCGGCGACCGGCGCGGACCCGGCGGCGGGCGGTCCGGACGGTGGCGCCGGCCGGGCGGAGGCCCGGGCCGACGGGCTGGCCGGGCACGCGGTCGGCAACCTGGTGCTCTGCGGCCTGATGGAGCTGCTCGGTGACCCGGTGGCCGCGCTGGAGCACGCCGGCGCCATGCTCGGCGCGGTCGGCCGGGTGCTGCCCATGTCCCGCGAACCGGTGGGCATCGAGGCCCGGGTGCGGGGCGCCGACCCGGCCGCGCCGGACGAGGTGCGCACCGTGCGCGGCCAGCACCAGGTGGCGGTCACCACCGGGCGGGTCGAGTCGCTGCGGCTCAGCCCGACCGCCCCGGCGGCCTGCGCCGAGGCGCTGGCCGCGATCGGCGCGGCGGACTGGCTGATCTTCGGGCCGGGCAGCTGGTACACCAGCGTGCTGCCGCACCTGCTGGTGCCGCAGCTGGCCGACGCGATCGTGTCCAGCCCGGCCCGGCGACTGGTCACCCTGAACCTCGCCGCGGAGAAGGAGACCCTCGGGCTCTCCGTCGCCGACCACCTCGCGGCGCTGCACTGGTACCTTCCCGAGCTCAAGGTGGATCTTGTGCTGGCCGACGCCAAGGCGGTGGGTGACCCCGAACCGGTCGAACGTGCGGCAGAATCGCTGGGTGCCCGCCTGGTCCTCGCCCCCGTCGCCGTCATCGACGGCACTCCCCGCCATGATCCGGCTGCCCTGGGCGCCGCGCTGGTGCCTGTCCTGGGCGCCGATCGTTAGACACGTACGTAATCTCCGGCGACACGCCGGAACCGGTCCGTGAGGGGACGCACAATGGCGATGACGGCTGCGGTCAAGGACGAGCTGAGTCGGGTCGACGTGCCCAAGCCCTGCTGTCGGCGGGCGGAGATGGCGGCACTGCTGCGCTTCGCCGGGGGCCTGCACATCGTCTCCGGCCGCGTGGTGGTGGAGGCGGAGCTGGACACCGGGGCGGTGGCCCGACGGCTGCGCCGGGAGATCGCTGAGGTCTACGGGTACTCCAGTGAGATCCACGTGCTGGCCTCCGGCGGCCTGCGCAAGGGCAGCCACTTCATCGTCCGCGTGGTCAAGGACGGCGAGGCCCTGGCCCGGCAGACCGGCCTGCTGGACGTACGCGGCCGGCCGGTACGCGGGCTGCCCCCGCACGTGGTGGCGGCGAACGTCTGCTGCGCGGTCTCCGCCTGGCGGGGCGCCTTCATGGCGCACGGCTCGCTCACCGAGCCCGGCCGCTCCAGCGCCCTGGAGATCACCTGTCCGGGGCCGGAGTCGGCGCTGGCGCTGGTCGGCGCGGCCCGTCGGATCGGGATCACCGCCAAGAACCGCGAGGTGCGCGGGGTGGACCGGGTGGTGGTCAAGGACGGTGACGCCATCGCCGCGCTGCTCACCCGGATCGGCGCGCACTCCAGCGTGCTGGCCTGGGAGGAGCGCCGGGTCCGCCGCGAGGTACGGGCCACCGCCAACCGGCTGGCCAACTTCGACGACGCCAACCTGCGCCGCTCGGCGCGCGCCGCCGTGGCCGCCGCCGCCCGGGTGACCCGGGCGCTGGAGATCCTCGCCGACGAGGCGCCCAACCACCTGACCGACGCTGGCCGGCTGCGCCTGGAGCACCGGCAGGCGTCGCTGGAGGAGCTGGGCGCGCTGGCCGAGCCTCCGCTGACCAAGGACGCCATCGCCGGGCGGATCCGCCGGCTGCTGGCGCTGGCCGACAAGCGGGCCCGGGACCTCGGCATCCCGGATACCGAAGCGGCCGTCACGCCCGACATGCTCGTGGTCTGATAGGACGGTGGGGTCGCACGGTGCGCCCGGGAACACCACCCGGCGCAGCGTGGCCGCGCACGCTCGGATATGGTCGCTGCGTACGGCAAGGGGGCCGACACAGGCACTCCTCGTCGTGCCCACCGCCTCGGGCGGTCAGGTCCTCAGACCGCGGCGGGGTGGCCGAGATGAACCGTCAACGGCCGGCTCCAACGGTCGGCGCACACCACTCCGCCGGCCCGTTGTCTGAAGCCGGCGGACCAGAACGCGAGGAGATGGGACCTGTGACCATCCGGGTTGGCATCAACGGCTTCGGCCGGATCGGCCGTAACTTCTTCCGGGCAGTGCTGGCGTCCGACGCCGACATCGAGGTCGTGGCGGTGAACGACCTGACCGACAACGCCACGCTCGCCCACCTGCTCAAGTACGACAGCATCCTGGGTCGCCTGCCGTACGAGGTCAAGGCGACCGCCGACGAGATCACCGTCGGTGGCAAGACCATCAAGGCGTACGCCGAGAAGGACCCGGCGTCGCTGCCGTGGGGCGAGGTCGGCGCCGACGTCGTCATCGAGTCGACCGGCTTCTTCACCGACGCCACCAAGGCCAAGGCGCACGTCGCCGGCGGGGCCAAGAAGGTCATCATCTCCGCCCCGGCGAAGAACGAGGACGTCACGGTCGTCATGGGCGTCAACCAGGACACCTACGACCCGGCGAAGCACACCATCATCTCCAACGCTTCGTGCACCACCAACTGCCTCGCCCCGATGGCGAAGGTCCTGCACGACACGTTCGGCATCCAGCACGGTCTGATGACGACGATCCACGCGTACACCCAGGACCAGAACCTCCAGGACGCCCCGCACAAGGACCTCCGCCGGGCCCGGGCCGCCGCGCTGAACATCGTGCCGACCTCCACCGGCGCCGCCAAGGCGATCGGCCTGGTGCTGCCGGACCTCAAGGGCAAGCTCGACGGGTACGCCCTGCGGGTGCCGATCCCGACCGGCTCGGTCACCGACCTCACCGTCAACGTGGGTCGCGAGACCACCGTGGACGAGGTCAACGCCGCGCTCAAGGCCGCCGCGGACGGCCCGCTCAAGGGCATCCTGGTCTACAACGAGGACCCGATCGTCTCCACCGACATCGTCACCGACCCGGCGTCGTGCATCTTCGACGCGCCGCTGACCAAGGTGGTCGGCAACCAGGTCAAGGTCGTCGGCTGGTACGACAACGAGTGGGGCTACTCCAACCGCCTGGTCGACCTGGTCAAGCTGGTGGGTTCGTCGCTGTGAGCATCCGTACCCTCGACGACCTGCTCGCCGAGGGGGTGTCGGGTCGGCGCGTGCTGGTGCGCGCCGACCTGAACGTCCCGCTCGACAAGCAGACCGGCGCCATCAGCGACGATGGGCGCATCCGCGCGGTGCTGCCGACCCTCGGCGCGCTGGTCGAGGCCGGTGCCAAGGTGGTCGTCTGCTCGCACCTGGGTCGTCCGAAGGGCACGCCGGACCAGCAGTTCAGCCTCCGCTCGGTCGCCGGGCGGCTCGGTGAGCTGCTCGGCGCGCCGGTGCACTTCGCCACCGACACGGTCGGCGACTCCGCCCGCTCCACCGTCGCGGGCCTGGCCGACGGCCAGGTCGCCCTTCTGGAGAACCTGCGCTTCAACGCGGGTGAGACCAGCAAGGACGACGCCGAGCGGGGCGCTTTCGCCGATCAGCTCGCCGCGTTCGGCGACGCGTACGTCGACGACGCGTTCGGCGCCGTGCACCGCAAGCACGCCAGCGTGTACGACGTGCCGGCCCGGCTGCCGCACGTGGCCGGCCGGCTGGTGCTGCGCGAGGTGGAGGTGCTCTCCACGCTCACCAGCGACCCCGCGCGCCCGTACGTGGTGGTGCTCGGCGGGTCCAAGGTCTCCGACAAGCTGGCGGTGATCGAGGCGCTGCTGCCCACGGTCGACCGGCTGCTCATCGGCGGCGGCATGTGCTTCACCTTCCTCAAGGCCCAGGGCCTGGAGGTGGGCACCTCGCTGCTGGAGAAGGACATGGTCGAGACCTGCGGCAACCTGCTGGAGCGGGCCGCAGGCAAGATCATGCTCCCGGTCGACGTGGTGGTCGCGGACGCGTTCGCCCCGGACGCCACGCACGACACGGTCCGCGTCGACGGCATCCCGAGCCACCGGCTGGGTCTGGACATCGGCCCGGAGACGGTGGCCGGCTTCGCCGCCGCGCTGTCCCAGGCGAAGACGGTCTTCTGGAACGGCCCGATGGGCGTGTTCGAGATGCCGGCGTTCGCGGCGGGCACCCGGGGGGTCGCCGAGGCGATCACCAAGGCCGACGCGTTCAGCGTCGTCGGTGGCGGCGACTCGGCGGCGGCGGTCCGTGCGCTGGGCCTCGACGAGACGTCCTTCGGGCACATCTCCACCGGCGGCGGCGCCTCCCTGGAATACCTCGAGGGCAAGACCCTCCCCGGCATCGCGGCCCTGGAGAACTGAATGGCGAGCACCGCCCGCCGGCCACTGATGGCCGGCAACTGGAAGATGAACCTCAACCACCTCGAGGCCAACCTGCTGGTGCAGAAGCTGGCCGCGAGCCTCACCGAGAAGCAGCTCACCGAGGTGGAGACGGTCGTCCTGCCGCCCTTCACCGATCTGCGCACCGTGCAGACGGCGGTGGACGGGGACAAACTGCTCATCGGGTACGGCGCGCAGGACCTCTCGCCGCACGCGTCGGGCGCGTACACCGGGGAGATCTCGGGTCCGATGCTGGCCAAGCTCGGGTGCTCGTACGTCGTCGTCGGTCACTCCGAGCGGCGGGCCTACCACCACGAGGACGACGCGCTGGTCAACGCCAAGGTGAAGGCGGCGCTGGCGCACGGCCTGACCCCGATCCTCTGCGTGGGGGAGGGGCTGGACGTTCGCGAGCAGGGCGGGCACGTGGCGCACTGCTCCGACCAGCTCGACGGTGGCCTCGCCGGGCTCACCCCCGAGCAGGTGCGGCAGGTGGTGATCGCGTACGAGCCGGTCTGGGCGATCGGTACCGGCAAGACCGCGACGCCGGGGGACGCCCAGGAGGTCTGCGGCGCGGTCCGCCAGCGGCTGGTGGAGCGCTTCGGCCAGGACACCGCGGACCAGGTCCGGGTCCTCTACGGCGGCTCGGTCAAGGCGTCCAACATCGCCACGATCATGGCCCAGACGGACGTGGACGGGGGCCTGGTGGGTGGTGCCAGCCTGGACGCGGAGGAATTCGCGCAGATCTGCCGGTTCCCGGAGCACATCGCCCGCTGATCGCTCGGTATCCTTGACCCCGCCCGTCCGCCGGTCGGTGCCGCCGTGCCCGATCAGACCGGGCGAGGATCGCTACGAGAGGACTGACCCCAGCCATGCCGATCTGGTTCGCATACACGTTGATCGTGTTGCTGATCATCACGAGCGTCCTGCTCACCTTGCTCATCCTGCTGCACCGCGGCAAGGGCGGCGGTCTGTCGAGCATGTTCGGCGGTGGCGTCAGCTCCAGCCTCGCCGGCTCTTCGGTGGCGGAGAAGAACCTGGACCGCTACACCGTTCTGGTGAGTGTCGTCTGGTTCGCCGCCATCATCGGGCTGGGGCTCTGGCTCCGCCTCCAGATGAACAGCGGCGCCTGAGCAGGCCCGTAAAGTCGTACAATCTGCGCGCGGTCCGTCACCAGACGGGCCGCGCGCAGGCTTTTCTCCGCTGCACCGCGTCGCCCGCCGCCCACCCCCTGAAGACGGCGGGTCCCTCCGACGACAGGAGCGAGCAGCCGTGCCGAGTGGCAATGTCATCCGCGGCGCCCGGATCGGGTCCGCACCCGTCCGTCCGGACGAGCGACACCCTCCCGCCCCCCGACAGGACGTCACCTACTGGTGCCGCAACGACCACCGGACCAGCATCCGGATCGCCGCGGACGCCGTGGCGCCGCCGCTGTGGGACTGTCCCCGCTGCGGTCTGCCCGCCGGGCAGGACGCGCAGAACCCGCCCGGGCGGGCCCGCGCCGAGCCGTACAAGAGCCACCTGGCGTACGTGAAGGAGCGGCGTACCGCCGAGGAGGGCGAGGCGCTGCTGGCCGAGGCGCTCGCCGCGCTGCGCCGCCGGCGGGGCGAATGAAAGGAAGGGTCCCTTATTAACGCTACGCGTTAATAAGGGACCCTTCCTTTCAGCGCGGGGTGCGCAGCGGTCAGCGCAGGCTGCGCAGGCGGGCGGGCACGTCGGCGGCCGCCGCCCGGTCCAGCAACCAGCGGGTACGGTCCACGCCGTGCACCCCGGCGGCCGGTAACTGCACCGGTCCGGCCCCGGCCAGCGCCATGCCCACCGCCCGCGCCTTGTCCGCGCCGCCAGCCACCAGCCAGACCTCCTCGGCGGTGTTGATCGTCGACAGGGTGAGGGTGGTCCGCACCGGCGGCGGCTTCGGGCTGCCCCGCACCGCGCTGCACGGCCGGCTCTCGTAGTGCACCGGGTGCTCGGGGAAGATCGAGGCAACGTGTCCGTCCTCCCCGACGCCCAGCATCAGCACGTCGAAGTGCGGCAGCACGGCGTGCCCGGGTCGGGCGGCGCGCGCCAGCTCCTCCGCGTACGCGGCGGCAGCCGCCTCGGGGTCGTTGCCGGCCGGGCCGTCGGAGGCGGGCATCGGGTGCACCCGGGCCGGGTTCAGCGGCACCACGTCCAGCAGGGCGGCGCGGGCCTGGGTCTCGTTGCGCTCCGGGTCGCCGGCGGGCAGGAACCGCTCGTCGCCCCACCACACGTCGACCCGGGACCAGTCCACCGCGTCGCGGGCCGGCAGGTGTGCCACCGCCCGGTACACGGCCGCGGCGATCCGCCCGCCGGTGAGCACCACCGAGGCCTCGCCCCGGTCGGCCTGGGCGTCGAGCAGCTTCACCAGCAGCCGGGCCGCCACGGCCTGCGCCAGCAGATCGGCGTCGGCGTGGACGGCGACAGTCGCCTCACTCATTGGTTGTGCCTTCGTTTCCCGACCGCGGGGCGGTCGCTGTCGCGTCGTGCCCGGGCCGGTGCCCGGATGTGGCGGGGCGGAGTGCCCCGGAGGCAGGGACCAGGGTCACCGGACCCTGCCCGATGTGGTGCCCCGGACGCCGGCGGGCTCAGCGCTCGCCGCTCGTGCCGGCGTGCGCGGTGACCCCGGCCTCGGCGCGTTGTGCGGTGGCCGGATCCTTCCAGACGTGCACCCGCTGCGGTGGGCGCTGCTCCAGGCCGCGCAGCCCGGCGGTGGCGCCCAACGCCTCCGCGTACACCTGGTCGGCGTCCAGCCGGCGCAGCTCCTCGGCGAGCTCGTCACCGAGCGGCCGACGCACCAGCGGCAGGGCCCGGTCTTCCTGGCCGGTCCGCCGGAACACCGCCATGCTGTCCTCGCGGGTCAACGTCAGGTGATCGCCGTTGGCGCAGGTCAGCTCCACCTCACGCATCCGCGGGAACTCGTCGCTGGCCACCCGGCGTGGGGTGATGCCGAGCCGGCTGCCAAGCCAACCGGCCATCAGCTCCGCCGTCGGGTCGCTGGGCGGCGCCACGATGGTCGCCTCGGTGACCCGCGCCTCGGTGGTGTCGAACGCCCCGGCGACCAGGCTCCGCCACGGGGTGATCCGGGTCCACGCCAGATCGGTGTCGCCCGGGGCGTAGTCCCGGGCCCGCTGCCGCAGCGCCTCCACCGGGTCGGTGGCCTGCGCCGTGTCGGTGATCCGCCGGTCGGCGACCACGCCGAGGAAGTCGGTGGCGACCTCGGCCGGCGGCTCGCCGTGCCACCAGGTGACCACCGGCACGTCCGGGACCAGCAGCGGCATCACGACCGACTCGGCGTGCAGGGCCAGCCGCCCGTACATCCGGGTGACCACCGCCTCGCACGGGCCGAGCCGGCCACCGACCACGATCTCCGCGTCCAGCCGGTTGCGGTCCCGCTCGATCTCGGAGCGGACCACCACCACCAGCCGGCACGGGTGGGCGGCCGCCGCGATCGTCGCCGCCGCCTCCGCCTCCCGGACCCGCTTCTCGTCCACCACCACGATGAGGGTGAGCGCCATGCCGCTGGCCACCCCGCCGGCGCTGCGCCGCTCGGCGGCGAGCGCCTTGACCACCTCGTTGCCGGTGGTGTCCCACAGCCCGATCACTGGAGCCTCCTGGTTCGCTCGCTGCGCTCGCTCACACCACCGCTTTGCGGCGGCGCGAGCACCCCGCTGCTGTGCCTGCCGGTTCGCTCGCCGCGCTCGCTCACGCTCGCCGCCAGGCGCGGCCCTCGTGGGCCAGCATCTCGTCGGCTGCCCGCGGCCCCCACTCGCCGGAGCGGTACGGCTCCGGCGTGGTGCCCTCCCAGGCGTGCTCCAGCGGGTCGATCACCTGCCAGCTCTGCTCGACCTCCGCCGCGTCCGGGAAGAGCGTGCGGTCGCCGATCAGCACGTCCAGCACCAGCCGCTCGTACGCCTCCGGGCTGGACTCGGTGAACGCCTCGCCGTACTGGAAGTCCATCGCGATGTCGCGGACCTCCATCGTGGTGCCCGGCACCTTCGAGCCGAACTTGAGCACCACGCCCTCGTCCGGCTGGACCCGGATGACCAGCTGGTTGTTGCCCAGCGACTCCATGTCGGCGTCGTTGAACGGCAGGTGCGGCGCCTTCTTGAACATGATGGCGACCTCGGTGACCCGCCGGGGCAGCCGCTTGCCGGCCCGGATGTAGAACGGCACCTCGGCCCAGCGGCGGTTCTGGATGCCGAGCCGCACCGCCACGTACGTCTCGGTGGTGGAGTCGGAGGGAACGCCCTGCTCCTCCAGGTAGCCGACCGCGCGCTCACCGCCGACCCACCCCGGCAGGTACTGGCCGCGCACGGTGTCCCGGGCCACGTCCTTGGGCAGAGTGATCGCCTTGAGCACCTTCAGCTTCTCGGTCCGGATCTCGTCGGCGTCGAAGCTGGTCGGCTCCTCCATCGCCACCAGGGCCAGGAGCTGGAGCAGGTGGTTCTGGAGTACGTCGCGGGCGGTGCCGACGGTGTCGTAGAAGCCCGCGCGGCTGCCGATGCCGACGTCCTCGGCCATGGTGATCTGCACCGAGTCGACGTACTTGGAGTTCCACAGCGGCTCGAACAGGTTGTTGGCGAACCGCAGGGCGAGAATGTTCTGGACCGTCTCCTTGCCCAGGTAGTGGTCGATGCGGAAGACGTCCTGGCGGGTGAAGACGTCGTCGACCAGGTCGTTGAGCGCCTTCGCCGAGGGCAGGTCGTTGCCGAACGGCTTCTCCACCACCACCCGGCGCCAGCCGCCGGACTTCTCGTTGTCGGCCATCCCGGTGCGGGCCAGTTGCTTGAGCACGACCGGGAAAGCGGGCGGGGGGATGGAGAAGTAGAACGCCGCGTTGCCGGTGATGCCGTGGCTCTGCCGCAGCTCGTCCAGCGTCGTGGCGAGCTGGTCGAAGGCGGCGTCGTCGTCGAACGACCCGCCGACGAACTTGATGTTGCCGGCCAGCCGTGCCCACACCTCGTCCCGCCACGGAGTACGCGCGTGCTTGCGTGCCGCCTCGCAGGCCAGCGTCTCGAAGTCGCCGTCACCCCAGTCGCGGCGGGCGAAGCCGAGCACCACGAAACCAGGCGGGAGTAGCCCCCGGTTGGCCAGGTCGTAGACCGCCGGGAGCAGCTTCTTGCGGGCCAGGTCGCCGGTCACCCCGAAGATCACCAGAGCGCACGGCTCGGGGATCCGGGGCAGCCGGCGGTCCTGCGGGTCGCGCAGCGGGTTCACGCCGCCTCCTCGCTCCGCTTGCGTCACGTCGTCCATCCTCACGCCCGCAACTCACCGGCCGCGTCGAGCAGTTGGGCGACGCCGGCGGCCCGGTCGGTCAGGTGCAGCCGCAGGAGCGGCCGCTCCCGGCCCACGAGGGCCTGCCGGTCACCGGCGGCCTGCGCCGCCTGCAACTCGCCGAAGGTGTACGGCTTGCCCGGCACCGGCAGGTCCTCGGCGACCGCGCCGGTCACCTGCAGGTAGCTGCCCACCTGCGGGCCGCCCTTGTGGTACTGGCCGGTGGAGTGCAGGAACCGTGGTCCCCAACCGAAGGTGACCGGCCGGCCGGCCGCTTCGGCCAGCAGCGAACGCAGCCGGCCCGCGTCCGCGTCGGCGAACCGGTCCAGGTACGCCATCACCGCCAGGTAGCCGTCGTCGCCCATCCCGTCGAGCAGCCAGCGCAGTACGCCGGACAGGTCACCGGGGGCGCCCTGCGGCGCGTACACCTCGATCGCGCCCTCGGTGAACGACGGCGTCTCCGCCGGCAGGCCCGAGGCCAGGATCTTGTTGGTGTTCTCCTTGGACTCGGTGACGTTCGGCTGGTTGAACGGGTCGATGCCGAGCACCACCCCGGCCACCGCGGTCGCGTACTCCCAGGCCAGGAACTGCGCGCCGAGTGGGCCGTTGACCGCCACGTCCGGGTCGGCTCCGCCGCCCGGCGTGTCACCGGGGGCCAGTGCGCCGCCGTAGCTGACGGTCAGCACGTCCGGGCCGGTGGCGCCGGCGCTCCGTGGAGACTCGACGACCACCGGCAGGATGCCCACCCTGGCCTTGCCGGTCGACTCGGCGATCAACTGCTCGGCCCAGTCGCCGAACCCCTCGATGCCGGTGCCGTCGGAGATCAGTGCGACCTTGTCCTGGGCCAGCGTTGCGGCGGCGCCCAGCGCGGCGCCCAGCGCGAGGGCCGGGTTGTCCCGATCCCCGGCGAGCGACGCGGCCAACGCGTCGGCCTGGTCGATCAGCTCCGCCACCTCGACCCCGGCCAGCGCCGAGGGCACCAGCCCGAACGCGGTCAGCGCCGAGTACCGGCCGCCCACGTTCGGGTCGGCCAGCACGGTGAACGCGCCCATCTCGGTGGCGGTGGCCTCCAGCGGCGAGCCGGGGTCGGTGACGATGACGAAGTGCCGACCGGCCTCCGCCTCGGTCATCCCGGCGTCCAGGAACGCCTGCCAGTAGGCGCGTCGGTGGCTGTCCGTCTCCACCGTCGAGCCGGACTTGCTGGCCACCACCACCACGGTGCGCTCCAGCCGGTCACCCAGCGCCGCCCGGACCTGGCCCGGGTCGGTCGTGTCCAGCACCGTCAGCGGCCGACCCATGGTGCGGGCGATCACCTCGGGGGCCAGCGACGAGCCGCCCATGCCGGCGAGCACCACGTGGTCCAGGTCGGCCAGCTCCGCGGTCAACTCGGCCAGCTGTGCCAGCAGCTCCCGGCTACGCCGGTGGGTGTCCACCCAGCCCAGCCGGATCTTCGCCTCGGCTTCGGCGTCCGGCCCCCACAGGCTCGGGTCCTTGGCCGCCAGCTTGCCCGCGACGCCGGACTTGATCAGCGCGTCGCGGGTCGAGGCGGGCGCGGACTTGTCGACCGCGTCCGCGCCGTACACGGCGAGCCCGGCTGCGGCCTCCACAGGCCCGGCCAGCAGGTCGCTCATGCGTTACCACCGGCCTTCTCGGCGGCCTTGGCGTTGCCCTTGGCGGCCTTGTTCGGCGCACCCCTGCCCTTAGCCGCCGCGTCCAGCGACTTGCGGACGCCGTCGATCAGCTCCTGCCAGCTGGTCGCGAACTTCTCCACGCCCTCGCGCTCCAGGGTGGCGATCACGTCGGCCATGTCCACCCCGACCGACTCCAGCTCGGTGAAGACCTTGCGGGCCGCGTCGTAGGAGCCGGTGATGGTGTCGCCGTGGGTCTCACCGTGGTCGGCGTACGCGTGGATGACCGCCTCCGGCATGGTGTTGACCGTTCCGGGCGCGATCAGCTCCTCGACGTAGATGACGTCCCGGTAGTCCGGGTTCTTCGTCGAGGTGGAGGCCCACAGGGGGCGCTGGGGGTGCGCGCCGGCGTCGGCGAGCGCCTGCCAACGGTCGGAGGAGAACACCTCGCCGTAGCGCTCGTACGCCAGCTGGGCGTTGGCGACGGCCGCCTTGCCCTTGACCGCCTTCGCCGGATCGGAGCCGATCTTCTCGAGCCTCTTGTCGACCTCGGAGTCGACACGGGAGACGAAGAAGGACGCCACGGACCCGATGGTGGAAAGGTCGTGACCGTTCGCCTTGGCCTGCTCCAGGCCGGCCAGGAACGCCTCCATCACCGCGGAGTAGCGGTCCAGACCGAAGATCAGGGTCACGTTGACGCTGATCCCCTCGGCCAGCGTGGCGGTGATCGCCGGGAGGCCCGCCTCGGTGGCCGGGATCTTGATGAAGAGGTTGGGCCGGTCGACCAGCCACCATAGCGCCTTGGCCTCGGCGACCGTCCGGTCGCTCTCGTGCGCCAACCGTGGGTCCACCTCGATGGAGACCCGGCCGTCGACGCCGGCGCTCTGGTCGTGCGCCGGGCGCATCACGTCGCAGGCCCACCGCACGTCGTACGTGGTGAGCATGCGTACGGCCTCCTCGACGTCCACCCCACGGGCGGCGAGGTCGCGCAGCTGCCAGTTGTACTCGTCTGCGTCGCTCAGCGCCTTCGCGAAGATCGTCGGGTTGGTGGTGACCCCGACGACGCGCTTCTCCCGCCGCAGCTGGTCCAGCCCGCCGGAGCTCAGGCGTACCCGGGAAATATCGTCCAGCCACACCGCCACACCCGTGGCGGTGAGCTCACTCAGCCTGTCCGTCATGCCGTCCACGCTCCCCTCAGTTGCCGGTCGTGAAACCGGTGATGTCGCCCACCCGGGCCAGCGAGGCGTGTGCCGCCGCCACGATCCGGTCACCGGTGAACCCGAACTGCTCGAAGAGCACGGTGTGCGGGGCGCTCGCCCCGTAGTGCTCCAGGCTGACGCTCTCGCCGAGGTCGCCGACGACGCCGCGCCAGGACATCGCGATGCCCGCCTCCACGCTCACCCGTGCCTTTACCCCGCGTGGGAGCACCGACTCCCGGTACGCCTCGTCCTGCTCGTAGAACCACTCCTGGCAGGGCATCGAAACCACCCGGGTGGGCGTGCCGTCGGCCTCCAGGCGCTCCCGAGCGGTCAGGCAGAGCTGCACCTCGGAGCCGGTGCCGACGATGATCACCTGGGGCTTGCCGTTGGACGCCTCGGCCAGCACGTAGCCGCCCTTGGCCACCCCGTCCGCGCCGCCTAGGACGTCGCGGTCGAGCGTCGGCAGCGGCTGGCGGCTCAGCGCCAGCGCGGTGGGGCGGTCGGTGTGCTCCAGCGCCAGCCGCCAGGCCCAGGCGGTCTCGTTGGCGTCGGCCGGGCGGACCACGTCCAGGCCGGGGATGGCGCGCAGGGCGGTCATGTGCTCCACCGGCTGGTGGGTCGGACCGTCCTCGCCGAGACCGATCGAGTCGTGCGTCCAGACGTAGGTCACCGGCAGCTTCATCAGCGCGGCCAGCCGCACCGAGGGGCGCATGTAGTCGCTGAACACCAGGAAGGTGCCGCCGTACGGGCGGGTGCCGCCGTGCAGGGCGATGCCGTTGAGGATCGCGCCCATGGCGTGCTCGCGGATGCCGAAGTGCAGCGTGCGGCCGTACTCGTGGCCCGGGAAGTCCTTGGTGGCGTGCGTGGCCGGGATGAAGGACGGCTCGCCCTTCATGGTGGTGTTGTTGCTCTCGGCCAGGTCGGCCGAGCCGCCCCACAGCTCCGGCAGCACCGGCGCGAGCGCCTCCAGCACCTTGCCGGAGGCGGCCCGGGTGGCCAGGCCCTTGGCGTCGGCGGGGAAGGTGGGCAGCGCGTCGGCCCAGCCCTCGGGTAGCACCCGGCCGGCCATCCGCTCGTAGAGCGCCGTGCGCTCCGGGTTCGCCGCCTTCCAGGCGTCGAATGCGGTGGTCCACTGCTCCTGGTCCGCGGAGCCGCGGGCCATCACCTTCCGGGCGTTGCCGAGCACCTCCTCGTCGACGTCGAAGGTCTTGTCCGGGTCGAAGCCGAGGATCCGCTTGGTGGCTTTCACCTCGTCGGCGCCGAGCGCCGAACCGTGGATCTTGCCGGTGTTCTGCTTGTTGGGCGCGGGCCAGCCGATGATGGTGCGCAGCGCGATGAAGGAGGGACGCCCGGTCTCCGCCTTGGCGGCCAGCAGCGCCTGGTAGAGCGCCTCCGCGTCCTCGTGGTAGTCGCCCTGGTCGGCGTCGCCGCGGCGCCAGTCGACCGTCTGCACGTGCCAGCCGTACGCCTCGTAGCGGGCGGCCACGTCCTCGCTCTTGGCGATCCGGGTGTCGTCCTCGATCGAGATCTCGTTGTCGTCGTAGATCACCGTGAGGTTGCCCAGCTGCTGGTGCCCGGCGAGGGCGCTGGCCTCGTGGCTGATGCCCTCCTCGATGTCACCGTCCGAGACGATGCACCAGATGTCGTGGTCGAAGACGGACGCGCCGGGCTCGGTCTCCGGGTCGAACAGGCCGCGCTCGCGGCGGGCCGCCATGGCCATGCCGACCGCGTTGCCCAGGCCCTGCCCGAGGGGACCGGTGGTGGTCTCCACGCCCGGGGTGTGCCCGTGCTCGGGGTGGCCCGGGGTGAGCGAGCCCCACTGCCGCAGCGACTGCAGGTCGGACAGGCTCATCGGGTAGCCGGAGAGGAACAACTGGATGTAGAGCGTCAGGCTGGAGTGCCCGGCGGACAGCACGAACCGGTCCCGCCCGGGCCAGTTCGGGTCGGCCGGGTTGTGCCGCATGACCCGGTTGAAGAGCAGGTACGCCGCGGGCGCCAGGCTCATCGCGGTGCCCGGGTGGCCGTTGCCGGATTTCTCGACGGCATCCATGGCCAGCACGCGAACGGTGTCGACGGCCCGGCGGTCGAGGTCGGACCAGTTGAGTGCGGAGTGCTCGGGTCGGTTGGCAGCCACGATGGTTGTGCTCCTCGGCAGATGGGCGGAACCCTCACTGGTGACCCTATCGAGCGTTCCTAAACGTCCGCCCGGGGATCTCTGCATGGTGTTCGGTACGTTGCGGCGCGTCGCGTCGTTCGACCCGGTGGTGTGACGGCCCGCACCGTTGTCGGGTCGGCCGGGCAGCCAAAACGACAACGCGTAGTGTGTGGGTCGGATGCGGACCCGAGCGGGTCTTGCCGATCCGATCTCCCCGTGCCGATGCCGGAAGGTGGCAATCCGTGAGCATGATCACCGAGCGCCCCGCGAGCAACCCTGCCGGGCACCCCCCGGCGCGGGCGGCCGAGGGTCCGGTGGCGCGGCGGGACGTGCGCGCGATCCTCTCGGCGTACGTGGCGCTCACCAAGCCGCGGATCGTGGAGTTGCTGCTGGTCACCACCATTCCGACGATGATGCTCGCCGAAGGCGGTCTGCCGTCGCTGTGGCTGATGGCCGTGGTGCTGGTCGGCGGCTCGCTCGCCGCGGGCGCGGCCAGCGTGCTCAACTGTTACATCGACCGGGACATCGACCAGTTGATGCGGCGTACGAAGCGTCGGCCGCTGCCGGCGCACACCGTGTCGCCGCGGAGCGCGTTGATCTTCGGTCTGGTGCTGGCGGCGGTCTCGGTCGTCCTCATGGCGGCGCTCACCAACCTGCTGGCCGCCGGGCTGACCCTCGCCGCGATCGCCTACTACGACCTCGTCTACACCCTGTGGCTCAAGCGCTCCACCCCGACGAACACCTTCTGGGGCGGGGCCTGCGGGGCCGCGCCGGTGCTGATCGGTTGGGCGGCGGTGACCGGCTCGCTGGCGCCGGCCGCCTGGGGGCTGTTCGCGGTGGTCTTCTTCTGGCAGATGCCGCACTTCTACCCGCTCGCCATGAAGTACAAGGACGACTACGCCCGGGCCGGGATCCCGATGCTGCCGGTGGTGGCCTCCACCCGCCGGGTGAACGCCGAGATCCTGATCTTCGCCTGGCTCACCGTGCTCACCTCCCTCGCCGTCTGGCCGCTGGGGCTCAGCGCGATCTACGGCGTACCGACCCTGGTGGTGGGCGCCATCTTCCTGGTCGAGGCGCACCGGCTCTGCCGGCGGGCGACGCGCGGCGAGGCGGTCAAGCCGATGCGGCTGTTCCACTGGTCGACGACGTACCTGACCATCCTCTTCGTGGCCGTCGCGGTCGACGCGCTGATCTGACCCCTGGCGCCCGGCCTCGGCCGCAGGTGAGGGTGGCATTCTTCGACTAATCACGGTCATGGATGAGTTGTCCGGGTTTAACGTCACATCAGCGTAACTTTCAGCATGAGTCAGATCGGCTCAACCTGCGGCGATTGAGTCCTGGTTTAGCCACGTGCTTTGAGAGCAAAAGTCCTGATAAAACCGGACAGCAAACCTGTGGTCTTCCTTAAACCTGTAGGTAATTGGCATCACAAAAGCTCCATGGTTCTCGCCCTTCCGAGTGCAACTCTGCTTAGGCTTCGCGTCATGGCAGATGGTTCCGATACGACGCTGACGGCCGAGCAGACCGCCGGCGAGCAGGCGCCCCACGGCCTGGTCGCGGGCCTCAGGGCGTTCGCCGCCGGACACGGCGGAGCGAAGGCGGTCATCGAGTACGTCGGCAAGCGTGGCGCGCGAATCGTCCTCGTGGGTACCGACGGTGAGTGGGGCGACCAGTTCGCCGACGACACCGTCACCGCGCGGGAGGCGTGCGCCAAGGCGGGAGTCACCGTCGAGAACGCCTGGGAGCGTGAACTGATGGACCAGATGCGCCCGAGCAACGACCTCTGGCGGTCGATGGCCCGGCGCACGATGGCCCGCTGAGATAGACACCTGAATTGACCAACCACTATCAGTCGACCCGGGGGGAACCCCGGGTCGCTCTCGTGACCTGCACAGACCTCGTCGACCTCGACCCGGACGACCGGCTGGTCCTCGCCCCGCTCGCCGCCCGGGGGATCGCCGCCGAGGCGGTCGTCTGGGACGACCCGGACGTCGACTGGTCCTCCTATGACCTCATCGTGCTCCGCTCACCGTGGGACTACGCGCTGCGCCGCGACGAGTTCGTCGCCTGGGCCGCCTCCGTACCGGCGTTGGTCAACCCGGCCGACGTGGTGCGGTGGAACACCGACAAGCGCTACCTCGCCGAGCTCAGCGCGGCCGGTGTGCCGACCGTGCCGACGTCCTGGGTCGAGCCGGGGGAGAGCTGGCTGCCGCCGGCCGACACCGGTGAGTACGTGATCAAGCCGGCGGTCAGCGCGGGCAGCCAGGACACCGGCCGGTACGACCTGGCCGACCCGGAACACCGGGAACTCGCTGGTGCGCACGTACGCCGGCTCTCCGACGCCGGTCGGGTGACGATGATCCAGCCGTACCTGACCGCGGTCGACACCGAGGGCGAGACGGCGCTGCTCTTCCTGGCCGGTCCGGACGGGCTCGCGTTCAGCCACGCGATCCGCAAGGGTCCGATGCTGACCGGGCCGGACCTCGGCCCGGACGGGCTCTACAAGGCCGAGGAGATCACGGCCCGCACCGCGGCCCCGGCACAGCTGGCGGTGGCGGAGAAGACCCTGGCGGTGGTGCCGGGCGGCACGGCTCAGCTGCTCTACGCCCGGGTCGACCTGATCCCCGGCCCGGACGGCGCGCCGGTCCTGGTCGAGCTCGAGCTGACCGAGCCGTCGCTCTTCATCGGCTACGCCGACGGCGCACCCGACCGCCTCGCCGAGGCCGTCACCACCCACCTGGCCCGCCGCGGCTGACCTTCGCAGGGCGTCCCCGCTCCGAGATCCGCGCAACTTGCGTATGAAGTTGTGGCCGCGGTGCGCCACGCCTCTTCTGAGGTTGCGCGGATCTCGGGTCGGGCGGACCGACCCGCCGACGGTGGTCGGCCGTCCTTTGCTCTGCTTCACTCGACGCAACACCCGGCGTCCGATATCCGGACGGTGGGTGTTGCGTCCGTTGAAGCAGAGCAAAGGGTGCGGACGGTGGGGCCACAGCCGACAACGCGTGGCGGGCTTCGGCCGGCAAGATCGCGTGGCGGGCCTACAGCCCGCGAGATCGCGTGGCGGGCCGACAGCCGCAAGATCGCGCAACATCCTGGATGTAGTGGCATCCCGCGCGGCCGACACCACTACAGCCAGGATCGAGCACGGTCTTGGCGCGGGGCGCGGGGCGCGGGGCGCGGGGCGCGGGGCGCGGGGCGCGGGGCGCGG
>NZ_JBSFYQ010000068.1:0-22068 GCF_053599855.1 Micromonospora sp. NPDC005161 | reverse complement strand
GGGACACCAAGCCCGACAAGCGCATCAGGGGGACGTTCCTACGTCCTACATCGACACGCAGAACGTCTTTCTATGCCGCGATCCGCGCGCTACCCGACGTGACGAGGCGCCAAGGTGGCTCGTGCGCAGGCACCCGTCACTTCCCTTGGCCTGACGGTGCAGATAAGGCAGAAGTACCGCGCCTACCACACCACCGAGGCCATCATCGGCGGCGTCACCCCCAGCCTCGCCAATCCGGAGACGCTCCTCCTGGGCCGCCTCGACGAGCACGGACGACTCCGCTACACCGTCGCCGCCCAGATGCGTGAACGACGGCGTACCCTAGCCTTAACGGACTGATGAGTCCGTCTCTGGGTTTGGCGTGGAGCGAGTTCAGCTGGGGGCGCCTTGGTCCTAACCGTCTCTAAGCACAGCTCAAAACACCCCGAGGTGATGGTTCACGAGGTCTGGGCGGTTCTGGCCACGAGCGACAGGTTGGACCATCTAGTCCGCGCAGGCTAGCCTGCGTAGGTACTCGGTCACGGGGTGATACGCCCGGCCACAGCCTCCACTCAGACTACGGCTCGGATGCTGCTGGATCCGCGTATCTGGACCGTCACTACCAGGATCTACAGGAAGGCGCGGCTGATGGAAACCGATCGGGATCGTGTCCGCCCGAGCTGTCCTTTCGGCCACTGAGCGTCGGTGCACGGACATGACCACCCGCGGCTTCACGTTCGTCGCCGATGAACCGCACAACGGGGCGAGATCGTGACATTGAGGTAAGACGGCGCCGCAAACCGACACTAAACAGTCGGACCATGACGCCGTTCGTTGTGCCCACCTACAGCGAACGTCGAACCACACACAGAAGGAGCAAGAAAATGAATGACACCACGCAGTCCACCGAAGATCTGGCGATCCTCGAGCAGCTCAACCTTGACTACAACAATGCGGACCAGGCCAGCGATGCCAAGCGCTTCAGTGAGTTTCTTGCTGAGGATTTCATCGTGCAGACACCGGGTGTCACCCGCAACCGCGACGAGTACCTCGAGTACATCGCTAAGCCGCGCCCTTTCAAGGATCTCGCGCTGCGTGAGGCCAAGATCCGCATCCTCGGCGACGTTGCTCTGATCCACGGCCGCGCCTCCTACACCCTGATCGCGGACGGCGCGGAGCAGGAAGCTCTGTACACGGACGTGTACCAGAAGCGTGAGGGCACCTGGGTCTGCGTCTCAGCCTGCGCGATCGCTCCGGGCGCCTGACGCCGGTCGAACGAGGCTCCTGGTCGCGAGACATCTCTGCACTCGGGTAGGGACCACACGGGAACCAAGGGATAGTTCAGGACAACAGAAATGCGCAGCTCCATGCTCAACACGGCAGCAGTGACCAACGTGGCCGGCCGGGGCAGAACGCTCCGGCTGACCTTCATATCTGCGGTGGTCTCCCTGGTGGCCTCGTTTGCCGCTGTGGGCTCGACGATCCCGCTCTTCAACATCTATCGGGCCGAGGACGGGTTCACCAACGCCGGCATCTCGATGACTGTCGTCGCGTACTCCGCCGCCACTCTGACCACGCTGCTGGTGCTGGGGCGACTGTCCAATCATCTGGGCCGACGGCCCACCTCGATCGCCAGCCTCGTCCTGCTCCTCTTGGGCTGTGTGCTGCTGTTGAACGTGCACGGCATCGGCATCCTGATCACCGGCCGGCTCCTGATGGGCCTTGGTGCCGGGCTGGCCAGTAGCAGCCTCACTGCGTACATCGTCGACGCCGCACCCGCCAGGCCTGCGTGGTTGGCCTCTGTCGCCTCCAGCCAGACAGTCATGCTTGGCCTCGCCGTCGGCGCCATCGCCTCCGGCGCCCTGGTTCAGTTCGGGCCGTGGCCACGCGACCTCATCTTCCTGGTTGTCATCGGCCTTCTCCTCCTGTCTGTCGGTCTCATTGCCGTCAGCCCGGAGACCGTGACTCGGATGCCGGGTGCTTGGCGATCGCTGCGACCCCGGGTCTACGTGCCGGCCCGGGTCAGGCATCTGCTCCCCGTCGCGGCGGCGGTGTTCCTGGCCACCTGGGCGGCCGGGGCCTTCTACCAAGCGTTCGTGCCTGCGCTGGTCGAGGATCAGCTCCACACCAGCAGCCCGCTCATCGTCGGATTGGTGTTCGCCGCCTACATGGGTCCCAGCGTTCTCGGCGCTCCCCTCGGCGGCCGGTTCACAACAACGGCAGCCCAACGTCTCGGCATGATCGCCTTCCTGGCCGGAATGATCGGCATCATCACAGCGATCGCCACCGGCACACTGGCGTTGTTCATCGCCGCAACGATCGTCGCCGGCGCCGCTCAAGGGATCGCCATCAGCGCCGCCACTCGCGGTCTGCTGCACGGAAGCACACTGGCCGACCGGGCACCGATCTTCAGCGTGATCTACCTACTCTGCTACAGCGGCGCTACGATCCCGGCCTTCATCGCCGGCCGACTTTCCCACACCTTCTCGCTGCCGCAGATCGCGCTCGGCTACGGTGCACTTGCCCTCATCGCCACCCTGTTCACCGCCATCGCCGCACGCAACGCGCACACCGACACGGCCGAGAACAGCCAGCACGGTGAGTAATCATGCGACGAAACCTCACCGTCATCCAGACCTCACTCGGCCGTGAGCGGGGCGCTGACCGTTTTCGTCGACGCCCATCGATCGCGGGAAGTACGTCGATAGCTGCGCCTACGCCTTTGTCGACGACATGCGGCTGGACGAGTACGACTATCGCCGCGACCCGGGACCGATCTGATGACCATTAACGAAGGGGCACCCCCATGACCGGCCCAGCCGAGCCGACCCGCTACGCCTTCGAGTACCCCGACGAGGCCGGACACCCCGACGAGGAAGGCACCCTCGGTCAGGACCAGGCCGTCCTCATCGACGAGGTGCTCGATGATCCCCATGCCCCCGCATTCGACTTCGCCGTCGTCAACGACGAGCAAGCCGGCATTTACGACGCCATCGTCGGCGACCGCGAGATCGCCGGGCTGACCTACAACGTCGCCGGCGACGACCGACTCGTGCTGCTGGCCGCCTTGGTGTACCCCGAGTTCCGCAAACAGGGCATCGCCACCGAACTGATCCGACGCGTCCTGGACGACGTACGCGCGCAAGGCAAGACCGTCACCATCCTGTGCCCGATCGTGCGCACCTTCATCGAGCACAACCCCGAGTACGCCGACCTCATCGACCCTGCGCACCCGGGAGTGACCAAAGGGTTCACACCGGTCCTAAACCCACCTATTAGCTCCCCGACAGAAAGTGTGACGATGACGATCAATCTCGAGGCCGAGGCGGTCGCCCGTGAAGAGAACAACGCGGCGATCATCGCCGCTTTGGACAAGTCAGGTCTTAGCGAGGTGGAGTCCAGCTGGGAGCTCGATGTCATCAACGACGCGGAGCACGGGCGATGGATCGCCACCCTCGGTGCCGAAGCGATCGCCGAGCTCCCGTACCGGTTCGTGGGCGGCCGTGTCGTTCTGCTGACGACCTGGGTCGATCCCGCCTACCGCAACCATCGGGTAGCCACGGAACTCGTCTCTCGCGTCCTGGACGAGATCCGCGAGAGCGGGAAGAAAATCACTATCATCTGCCCGGTCGTGGGTGAGTTCATTGCCCGCCACCCGGAGTACACCGACCTCATCGATAAGATCCATCCCGGCTCCGGCGCGTACCCCAAGCACGAACCCGTGGGAGGCCAGGACGACGAGCAGCTCACCGCGTTCGAACGCGACCTCGGCTGAGCTACCCTCGCTGACTCAACGCTCACATCATGCCCCTCGACGCGGACCCCGAGTTCGTCCACGAGGACGTGTACCGGCCTCGCCACGAGGTGGACCTGCGGGCGACGGTGCGGCCGCTCTTCTCCGGTGACAGCGACCCCACGTTCCTCTCAACGCCGGATGGGTTCTGGCGCGCGGTGCGCACCCCCGACGGCCCCGCGACGCTGCACGTCCAGATGGGGGCGGGTGCGGATCGGGGTGCGTTCCGGATCCGGGCGTGGGGAGACGGCGCCGAGTGGGCGCGAACGTCCGTACCGGATTTGCTTGGCGCGCGCGACGACTGGAGCGGGCTCGACCTCTCCGGTCACGCGCGGCTCGCTGAGGTACGCCGCCGGTGTTCCGGCCTGCACCTCACTCGAACTGGACTCGTGTTCTCCGCGCTCGTCGCTGCCATCTTGGGGCAGAAGACGACCGGTCGGCAGGCGCACCATTCCTGGCGCTACCTCGTCGTCCGCTACGGCTCTGCCGCGCCGGGACCGGCGCCGCACGGTCTGCGAGTCACGCCGAGCGCGCAGGAGTGGAGCCTCATCCCATCCTGGGCCTGGCACCGGGCCGGTGTACAGCCGTCACAGTCCCGCACAGCCATCGCCGCGAGCAGAGTCGCCGCCTCCGTGGATCGTCTGGCAAGTCTCGACGCCGGAGACGAGCGCGTCGGCGCCGGTCTGCGCAGCATCCCCGGCGTCGGCGTGTGGACAGCGGCCGAAACCACCCAGCGGTCCCACGGCGATCCGGATTCGGTGAGCGTCGGCGACTACAACCTCGCAATGGAGGTCGGCTGGGCGCTCACCGGCAGCCCCGTCGACGATGACGGCATGCTCGAGCTGCTCGAGCCGTGGCGTGGGCACCGGCAGCGAATCGTGCGGCTCATCTCCGCCAGCGGATTCCGCAAACCCCGATTCGGCCCGCGTATCACGATCCAGGACCACCGCGTCCACTGACGACTCCGCGGCCGAACCGCCCACGCATCGGCACGCGCTGCGGTCGAACCGGAAACGGTAAAGCCATCAACCCTTCGTTCAACAGATCCGTTCGTGCAGCAGATCCCTGTTGTATGATCTTGCCCGGCGGGCCGCATCTCATGCGTCTCTTCCATCGGGCTCGCTGTGACTTCGCCCGGGGCGGTCAGGAAGGTAGTTCCGACGGGCCCGGGCCAGGGCCCGTCCCGCCGCGCCCTGGCAACCGGACGCCCGGGGCGCGCGGCGGGTGGCGTCGGTGGGCGTGGTGGCGTCCGTCGCGGTCGTCGCAGACCGGCTCGACCCGCCCGCCCGGCCGGCCCCGGCGGACCCGGTCGCGGTCGCCCTCCAGCTCGCCCACGACCTCGAGACGCAGAACCGGTACGACGCCGCGGCGCAGATGTACCAGGAGGCGTTGCGGGACCGGCCGACGATGGGATCCGGCTGCGGCTCGCCTTCGCGCTGCTGCGGGCCGGCGACGGCGGCGGCGCGCAACGAACCGCCCGAGAGGTCCTGGCCCGCGAGCCAGATTCCCCCGACAGCCTGCTGGTGCTGGGGCTGGCGCAGCGGAACAGCCGGTCGGCCGAGGCGGAGCAGACGCTGCGGCGTTTCCTGGCCGTCGCACCGGCCCATCCGGCCCGCCGCAGAGATCAAGCGGCTGCTCGGCGCGGGTCAATCCACCGGGCGCTGACAGTGACCCTGCGGAAGCCGGGTGCGGTCAGTCGACCTCGACCCAGTCGAGGGTGAGCTGGACCGTCCACCGGGCGGCTGACCGGCACGCCGAGGATTTCCGCCTGCAGTTGCATGCACAGGTCGTTGGCGGTGACGCCGCCGTCGACCTTGAGGCATTCCAGCCTGGGTTTCGGGTCGTGACTACAGATCTTGAATGGTTAGGTTGAGTTGGGTTCGAGGGTCAGGCCGGTGTGGGCGAGGAAGCTGTCGAGCAGGTCGGCCGGTACTGGATGCGCTTTGAGTCGGTTCTTGTCGAGTGCCCTAGAGCGAACGGAGATGATTGTGCAACCGACGTGGCTCATGATGCTTTCGTGGGCTGTGCTCTTTGTGGGGTTGGCCAGCACCGCCGTTGTCGTTGTTGACCAACTTGTTTTTGGATATCGTCAGCCGGTCAAGGTCATGGAGATAGTCTGGCCGGCAACCGCCCTCTACCTTGGCCCAGCAGCCGTCCTGGCCTACAGAAAGTGGGGTAGACCCCAGTCTCCCCGGTGGCTGAACCGGCACGGCAAACCGCCCAGGATGTCGCGACACGCTCCTACGATAATCGTAACTTATCATTGTGCGACGCACTGTACTCTGGGTGTCATCATTGCTACGCCTATCACCTACGGCGTTGGCCTCGAGATATTCGGCAGCACCCTGTGGCCCGAAGTCGTCGGCGACTATATAGGCGCAGTGGCCGTAGGCGTTGCATTTCGCTACTCTACTGCGGCTCACACAGGTGGTCGAAGAACGTGGGCCGCAATGCGGAAATTTTTCAGGACCGACCTGCTGACCGTGTCCGTCTTCGAGTTCGCCCTATTAGGCTGGCTGGCGCTAATGCATTTTCTTGTTTTCCACGAGACCCTGCGGCCTAGTAGTCCGGTGTTTTGGCTCATTATCCAGGTCGGGTTGATCATCGGGTTCTTCGCCGCTTGGCCGCCAACCTTGTTGCTGATCCGCCGCGGCGTCAAAACGGAAATGCTGGGCACGCCGCAGTAGGTGGTGATGCGCCGACGTCCTGGGGCGGAGGGGTGCACGTTGAGCTCGGTGTCGCGCAGAACGGCGAACGCCAGCGCGACGGCGGGCCACCGGTGGGCGTACTCGCCCGGGTGCAGCCGCTCGCCAGCGACGATCCACGCCCGGCGGTGCCGGCGCATGTCCTCCACCAGATGTACCGCGCCGATCCGGTTGAGGGCGGCCAGGAGCACCCGGCGCAGCGGGCGGGACACCGGGGCGATGCGGGGCCGGTCGATCAGCGACTCGCCGCCCGAACGGGCGACGAGGAACCGGAGCACGTCGGTGGCGGTGTCGACCAGCGCGGCCACGTGCGCCTCGACGGCGGCCGGGTCCGCAAGTAGCCACGCCAGAGCCTGGCCTTCGTCTCCCGGACGGGCACGGCGGCGCACCATACCCAGCGTCGTCGTCGGCCGGCACGGACACGGCGGTCTACGACACCGTCGCAGACGACGACTTCGTCGGCGCCGGCCTGATCGTCGCCCACCTCGCCGAGCTCAGGCACCGCCACATCGCCCACATCGAACACCACGAGACCAATCCGGTACGGCGCGCCGAGATGCCGAACGCCGTGCGCGCCCTGGGCGGCTCCGGCAGGGCTCCCCCGTGGTCGCGGCACAGCTCGACGGCGCGGTCCGACCAACCGCGCCGTAGCGGTCAGGCAGGCACCAGTTCGCGGCAGCGCCGCAGGTTGGCCAGGGCGACCGGCGCGTCACGGCCCTCGATGCCGGCGGCGAGTTCGGTGACAATCGGCGCGGCCCGTCCCGGCTCGCCCGTGGTCACGGCGGCCTCGGCCAGCACGAGGACCGCCTCCGCCGCCCAGGCCCAGATGCCCTTGTCCCGGACGAGGGAAACTGCGTCGAGCGCGTGCCGCGCCGCGTCGTCGGGCCGGTCAGGCAGCAGCAGGCGGGCCAGCCCCGAGCTGGCCTGCACCAGCGGCAGGATCGCGCCGACCCGCCGGGCCTCTGTGATCACGTCCCGGAACTGGCGCTCCGCCGCGGCCGGGGATCCCGAGCAGGCCAGGACCGTGGCGAGTTCGGCGCGGACGTCGAGCCCGGCGAACGGGATCCGCTCCGGGGTGGCGGCCAGCCGGGCGAGGCGGTCCGCCAGCCCGTCAAGCCGCCCGGCGGCCCGGTCGAGCGCCAGTTCGGTCACCTCCACGAGGCCGAGCAGCCGCTCGTACTCGGTCGCCTCCATCAGCCGCCGGGCGGCTGAGGCCAGGGCCGAGGCCCGGTCCAGGTGCCCGGCGTGCAGGGCGCCCTGGGCCCAGTTCAGGCAGGCGCGGACGTGTTCGCGGGGCCGGTCGGCGAGGACCGACGAGGCGCGCATCTCGTCGATGACCAGCCAGGCCGTCGGGTCACCCAGCTCCAGCAGCAGCGAGGCGCGGGCGATCCGCACCTCCAGGTGGGCGACCGGGTCGCCGCTGGCCGCCGCTTCCTCCGCCGCCGCCGCGCACCGGGCCAGATGGTCGCGCACGTGCCGGCCGACCACCGTGTCGGGCGCGGCCAGCACCGCGAGCGCCTGCGCCCGGCGTCGTGGGGCGCGCAGGTACGGCACGGCCCGTTCAATCTCGGTGTACCCGCGCAGCTCCTCGCCCTGCTGCCGCAGCATCCGCCCGAGCACCAGGCCCAGTTCGCCGCGGGCGCCGGGCGGCAGGTGCCGGTCGGCGAGCAGCCGCTCCAGGACCGGGATCACGGGTGCCTGGCTGAGGCCGTCGATGGCTGAGCGGCCCAGCTTCGCGGCGAGCCGGACGCGCACCGGACGAGGCAGTTCGGCGAGGTCCATGGTCTGCAGCAGGAACCGGGCGGCGGTGGCGTCATCACCGCGTTCGGTGGCCAGGTCGGCGGCGGCTTCGGCGTTGCGGACGAAGTCGGCGCCGCTGCCAGCGAGCCGGTAGTGGTGGGCGAGCTGCGCCACCGGCCGGGGCAGCGACTGCTCCAGCACGCGGGCGGTACGCAGGTGCAGCCACTGCCGGGTGCCAGGGGAAAGCAGGTCGTACACCACCTGGCGGGCCAGGTCGTGGCGGAACCGCAGCCCGTCGGTGGCCTCGTGCAGCAGGCCGGCGTGCTGCGCTGCATCCAGCGCCGCGCGGACCGCGTCGCCGGGGAGGCGGAGCACTGCGGCGAGGGTTCGATTGTCCGGCACCAGGCCGAGCACCGCGGCGGCGCCGAGCACCGCGCGGGTGGATTCGTCGAGCGAGCGCAGCCGCCAGAGCAGCACGTCCCGGAGTACGAAGGGGACCGTGTCGTCGGCGAGCGGATCGCCGCCCCGTTCGGCGAGGGAACGCAGTACCTCCTCCAGCACGAACGGGATGCCGGCGGTGCGGTTCAGCAGTGTGGTGGTGAGCCGGTGCGGCGGGTCGGCCAGCCGCAAGGTACGGGCGGCCAGCTCGCGTACGTCGCCGGCGCTCAGCGGTGGTAGCGCGATCCGCCGCACCGCCCCCGGCGGGGTGCGGGCCAGCGCGTCGTGGATGGGCGTGCCGCCGGTGGGGGCCGGGGGCCGGGCGGTGAGCACGACGGCCAGGTGGGCGATCGGGTGGGCGCCGAGGTAGGCGAGGAACTCGCAGGTCGCGGGGTCGGACCAGTGAAGGTCTTCGAGCACCAGCACGGCGGGCGTGAGCGCGGTGAGCACCGCGGCGACCGCACGGAGCAGCCGGTGCCGCTCGGCCGGCTGGTCGTTCAGCGGGGGCGGTGCGGGGGGCAGCCGGTCTGCCAGTTCGGGCAGCAGCGGGGCGAGCGCGCCGGCTACCGGGTTGACCGGGCCCAGCTCGTCGGCACCGGTCCGGATGGCGTCGAGCAGGGCACCGAGCGGGAACGGCTCCGGCACGTCGTCACACTCGCCGACCAACCGACGTCGGGTGTAGCCGGTGAGCAGCTCCGCGACAAGCCGGCTCTTGCCGATGCCGGGCTCGCCCTCCAGCAGGACCAAACAGGGTGGCGTCTCGATGAGGCGGCGCAGCGTCGCCAGCTCGGCCGCCCGGCCGACGAACTCGATGGGTCCGCGCAGGCGTCCAGGGCGGACCAGGGACTCGAACCCGCCCCACGTGTCGTGCCCGTCAAATCGCCCGTCGCCGCTCGCGCGGGCAGCCAATCATCCGGACCTGATCCGGTGGACGGCCGGGCGGGCCGGCGGTGACCTGTGGCACACCGCCGGCCCGTCCGGCCGCGGGGATTAGGAGCTACGACCGCACCGTGATCGGCAGGGTCTTCAACGGCTCCTTACCGTTGCTCAGCACCACCACGCCGATGTACCGGCGACCGGGGGTGAGCCCGGACCAGCGCAGCGTCAGCTTCACCGTCGCGCCCGCCATCACGCTGACCTGCTTGGGACTGACGGTCAGCCGGCCCACCGAGGTGCCGGGCGCGCCGGGCAGCAGGGTGGTGATGGTGTACGTGTTGACGCCCTGACCAGTTGGTGTGTTGAGGGTGTACAACTGCTCGATGATCAGGGTGTAGTCGCCGGCGCCGGGCAGCACTATGTTGGCGCCGTCTCCGGTGCCGTACTTGTACTCGACGAGTTTGCCGGTGCTGTCGTAGACATAGAACATGAAGTCGCCACACGCCGGCAGCGGGTCTGCGCTCCAGTCGATGTCCGTGCAGAGCGGTTTCTCCCCGGTGACGACGATCTGCGCGTTGACCGTGCCGGCGGGTACGTGCACCGTGCCCCGGTATAGCGACGCCGGCATGGGGACCGGCAGGTTGTCCGGCGAGTTCCAGTCCCAGATCGGCGCGTCGCCGCGCAGGGTGGTCGTGGTGCTGGTGCCGGCGGTCAGCCCGATCGGCTGCGCGGCCAGGGTGCCCCGGTAGCCGACCTGCGCGGTCATCAAGAAGCTGCCGGAGGTGCCGGTGCCGGCGATCCGGTCGGGCGCGACCAGCCCGGTGTTCTTCAGGACCAGTGGGATCGTGACCTGGTGCTGGGACTTGTCCCGCCACGTCAGGGAGCCGTCAACCCAGGCGTCGACCGCCCCGGCCTCGTTGGTGATCTGCACCTTGAAGGTCGCGGTCCGGCCCGGGAGCACGTTCAGTCTGGCCGGGGTGACCTTGACCCGGTAGCCGGCGGGCGCCCGCACCGATGAGGTGTAGGTGCCCTTCTTGGTGCTGACGTTGGTGACGGTGCGGGTGACGGTCTGGGTTCCGACCATGTTGCCCATAGCGATCGACGGGTAGTTGAGCTGACTCGTCTCGATCGCACCGGTCGTGGCGCAATCGTCGTCGGGTACCTGGGAGCCCTTCGCAGCCAGCCCGCACAGGTATCGCTGCCAGTCCTGCTGGTTGGAGTCGTAGACCAGGCCCGGGTCGAACGCGCCGCCCGGGCGGACCTCACCGGCGCCGTAGTTGAACGGCGTGGCGTCCGCGTCACCGAGCTTGATCGGATTGCCCTTGTCGGTGGTGTCCACGGTGGTCGTCATGAGCGCCGAGCGGATCGCCGCCGGTGACCAGTCAGGGTGCCGGGCCCGCAGCAGCGCGGCGATGCCGGCGATGTGTGGGGCCGCCATCGACGTACCCGATTCGAGAGCGAAGTCCTGCCCGCCGAGCGCCGGGGAGAACGCCGCGGCGATGCCCACGCCGGGCGCGCTGATGTCCGGCTTGAGCAGGTCGCCGCCGTTGAAGTACGACGGCCCCGCCGAGGAGAACCCGGCGATCTGGGGCGCCTCGACCGCGGTCAACTGGCCCGCCGAGATCGTCGCCGTCGGGTTGCCCTCCGCGAGGTAGCTGGCGACGGCCGGGGCGTCGGTGTTGGAGATGTGCACGGTGGGCACCGAGTGCAGGTCAGGGTCGAGTGAGTTGGCCGCGTCGTTGTAGAGCACCATGCCGATACCACCGGCCTTCGCCACGGCGGCGCTCTTCGCAACCCGGTCGATGACCCCCCGCCGGCAGAACACGATCGCGCCCGTGACCTTGGCCGGGTCGAGTTCGCCGTCGGTGCAGAGTTCGGCGTTCTGCGGGGTGTCGGGGTGCAGCGCGCTGGCCTTCCCCGAAACCAGTGGTGCCGGCCCGGCGGCGGTGCCGCCCACGCCCACACCGGTTACGGTCGTGCCGTTGCCGAGGGTGAGCGTCCGGCTGTACTGCTGGTCCGTGGTGCTCGCGGCAACCGTGGTCACCCAGGGGGTCGAGTTGTCGACGGTGCCGGCCTCGGGGCCGGCGTTGCCAGCCGCGGCCGAGACGAACACCCCAGCGGCGGCGGCGTTGAAGAAGGCCTGCTCGATCGCGGTGAAGTTCTCGTTGTCGTCACCGACGGAGTAGTTGATGACGTCGACGCCGTCGGCGACCGCGTCGTCGATGGCGTGCACGATGTCAATGCTGCTACCCGCCGCCGAGCCGGCGCCGGTGTCGTAGAGGGCCTTGTAGATTGACAGTCGCGCGGCCGGCGCCATGCCGGAGATCGTCCCCAGGGACTGGTCGCCGACCGAAGCCGGTACGCCGTGGTTGCCGGCGGCGGTGCTCGCGGTGTGGGTGCCGTGACCGTTGCGGTCGCGGGGCGAGTGGTACTCGTCGGAGAACACATCGGCCAACCCGCTGTAGTTGTACCAGCGGGCCCCGATCACCTTGTTGTTGCAGGTGACCGGCGCCTCGGTACCGACGTCGCAGGTGCCCTTCCACTTCGCGTCGATGGTTGCCTGGTCCGGGCGCGGGGTGGGCAGCGCGGCGAAGCTGGCGCTCTCCGGCCAGAAGCCGCTGTCGATGACCCCGACGATGACGCCCTCACCGGCGTGGGCGACGTCGCCGAACTGCTGCTGCCACACGCCGCCCTGCCCGGTCAGACCGAGGTAGTCGGGGGTGTGCGAGGTCGTGGTGTGCACCTTCTGGTCCTCATACACCGCGGTCACGCCCCGGGTGGCGCGCAGCCGGGCCACCTGTGAGTGGTTCAGCTCGACGGCAAAGCCGTTGAAGGCGGTGTCGAAGGCGGCCCGGGCCTGGCTGGTGGGAATCTTCACGCCGGCCAGTACCGTGTCGCGCTGCCGACGCAGGTGCTCCCGGTACGCCGTGGCGGCGTGGGAACTGCGGTCGAGCCGGCCGGCGCCGGTCGGCTTGGTGGCGGCCAGTCCGGCTACGCCGCCGGTGTAGGTGGCTAACGGCTGCTCGGCGAGTTGCACGAGGTAGCGGGCGGTCGGTCCGCTGCTGGTCGGCGTTGCCGCCACTGCGGCACCGGCTGGCGCGGTCGCCAGCCCTGCCGCGATCAGCGCGACGGTGGCCAGCACGCTCACCGGGGCGCGCCTGATCCGTCCGGGCGGGGGTGTTTTCGGTCGTGGCACGTCGTCCTCCACATTCGGTGCCGGCCGCCACGGCGGGGTGGCGGTGGCCGAAACGTAGGAGCGGCGGCGATCTTCCAGGAGAAACTTTTACCTGCCGGCAATCTTGGAAACAGTCTCGTAACATCGCGGGTACTTTTCGCGTCATTTTCCAGAGCCCAGCCGCCCGCCGGTCCGGGCCGAGAAGCTCGGTGGCGGGTCTTGAGCAGATCGTTCCGCTCGACCGCCCGATCCTGTGCCATGTCGATCATCACGCACCGAGTGAGCGGCCGGACCGGCCGCAGGACGACGTCCGGGCCAACCTGCAGCCGCCGCCCCGGCCAGCCCTCTTCCGGGAAGCCGCTGCCGGGAATGTCGATCAGGAGGTTGGCCCGGAACCGCAGCGGGTCGACGCCCATGCCGCCAGGTTCGCCGCCGCTGAGCTCCGTCAGCCGGCGCAGCGCAGCCGTCGTGATGAGGCTGACCGGACCCTCATCATGGTGCAAGACCGGGGCGTGACACTGCGACCACCATCAACGAGTTCGGCGGTGCCAATGCGTAGCCCTCGGTTCGCGGCACGGGCGGACATCCCACACCACAACCTCCGTCATGCTCCGTAGCGAACGGCTCGGGTCAGATGTGCGCACGGACCTCTGCGACCGCGTCGGCAAGGGCTTCCACTCCGTTCGTAATGGCGCGTTCGGTGAGGGTGGCGTAGCCGAAGATAAGCCCGCCGGGTCCGGCAGGGCTCAATCGGTACCGGGAGACGCCTTGCACGACCAGTCCGTGCCGGGCGGCGGCAGCCACGACCGCAGCCTCGTCGAGGTCGTGCGGGAGCCAGGTTACGACGTGTTGGCCCGCCGCGACACCGTCCGGCTCCAGGTCGGGCAGCCGTGTGCGCAGCGCAGCCAGGAGTGCGTCGCGGCGGCGGCGGTAGACCGGGCGCATTCGCCGCAGGTGCCGGTCGAATTCGCCGCGAGTAAGGAAGTCGGCGAAGGTCAGTTGGTCGATGACGGGAGAGCCGCGGTCGGCCAGAACCTTGGCCGCCGCGATTTCGTCAACCAGGTGTGACGGCGCCAGCAGCCAGCCGAGGCGCAGCCCTGGCGCCAGGGTCTTGCTCGCTGTGCCGCAGTACACGACGGTGTCGGGCGCCAGCCCCTGCATGGCTCCGACGGGCGAGCGGTCGTAGCGGTACTCCGCGTCGTAGTCGTCCTCGATCACCACGGCGCGGCGACGCTGCGCCCAGCCGATCACCCGGGCTCGAGCGGTGGCCGACAGGACCCCGCCGGTGGGCCACTGGTGCGAGGGCGTCAGCACGACGGCGTCCGCGTCGGTCTGTTCGAGCTCCTCGACGAGAATGCCGTCCGGCCCGACCGGGACGCCGATCACCTCCAGGCCGGCAGCGGCCGCGACGCGGCGGGCGTCGTCGTCCGCGGATGGGTCCTCGACGGCCAGCCGGCGGGCGCCGCGCGCCGCGAGCACCTGGATCAGCAGCGCGACGCCCTGGCCGTAGCCACTGCAGATCACGACGTTCTCCGGGCGGGCCAATGTGCCGCGGACCCGGTTGAGGTAGTCGGTCAGGGCCGTGTGCAGTTCGGGCACGCCACGCCCGTCGAGGTAGGCGAAGCGCTCGTTCGGCGTGGTGGTGAGGACCGTACGCACCGAACGCAGCCAGGCGGCCCGGGGGAACGACGACACGTCGGTGCGGCCGTACCCGAAGTCGATCCGGGCCGCCGACCGATCCCCGGCGCGGCGATCCGCTGGCGGCGGAACCGGCTCGACCGCAACCTGGGTGTAGCCGCCAGCCCGACTGATGAGGTAGCCCTCGGCGACGAGTTGCTGGTAGGCCTCGACCACGACGCCACGCGACACTCCCAGATCGGCTGCGATGGTGCGGGTGGGTGGCAGGGACGTCCCGAGACGCAACCGGCCGGCCCGGATGCTGCCCCGGATCGAGGCGGCGATCTGCCGGTGCAGCGGTTCGGCCGCGGACCGGTCGACATCAATGAGCAGGTCCTGCGCCGTGCTGGAATTGGTCCTGATTCGGCCCATGCAATCGGACCTTACCGGGTGTACCGATTTCCGTCAGGCTCAGACGTATGACCACAGTGACCAGCGCTCGCTTCGACGGCCGCCTCCTCACCCCGGGCGACCCGGGTTACGACGCGGCCCGCACCATCTGGAACGCCATGATTGACCGCCGTCCGCGGATGATCGCGCGGGCCGCGAGCGTCACCGACGTGGTGACCGCGGTGCGCCTGGCTCGCGAACTCGACCTGGAGATCGGGGTGCGCTGCGGCGGGCACAACGTGGCCGGCCTCGCCGTCCCCGCGGACGGCCTGATGATCGACCTGACCCCGTTGAACAACGTTCGGGTCGACCCGATCCGGCGGCGCGCCCGGGTCCAGGGCGGCGCGCTGCTCGGCGCACTCGACCGGGCGTCGCAGTCATACGGCCTCGCCACGACCGCAGGTAACGTCTCGCACACCGGGGTCGGCGGCCTGACCCTTGGCGGCGGCATGGGCTGGCTCGCCCGCCAACACGGGTTGGCCTGCGACAACGTCGTCTCCTACACGATGGTCACCGCCGACGGGGACGTTGTGACCGCGAGCCGAACCGAGAACCCCGACCTCTACTGGGGCCTGCGCGGCGGGGGCGGCAACTTCGGCATCGTCACCGACTTCGACTTCGACTTGCATCACACCGGAACGCAGACCCTGGTCGCCGAGTTCGACTTCCGCGCCGAGGACGCCGTGCCGGTGCTCGAAGGCTGGCGGGACCTGAACGCCGTCGCACCGCGGCAGGCGACCTTCACCGCCGATGTTCACAGTACGGCCATCGGCCCGATCGCCACCGTCGGCTTCGTTTGGGTCGGCGACGCGGCGCAGGGTCGCCGGTTGCTGCCGGCGATGCGCGCGCTCGGGCACCCGGTCGCCGAGCGGGTCACCACGCCGTCGTACCTCGAACTCCAGCAACGTGACGACACCACCGGCGGCCACGCCTACCGCCGGTACTCCAGCGCGCACTACCTGCGGCAGTTCCCCACCGCCGCGATCGAGGCGTTACTGCTGCGCGGCGCGTCGGACCTGCACGCCGGCACCTACCTGCCCACCGTCGGCTTGCAGGCGCACGGCGGCGCCATCGCCGACGTCGCGGACGCCGACGCCGCGTTCAGCCACCGCGGCACCACGTTCGAGTTCAGCGCCGGCTCCCGCTGGACGGAGCCATCCGAGGACGACACCCGGATGGCGGCGGCGCGCGCTGCCGGAGCGGCGCTCGACCCGTACGCCGACGGCGTCTACGTCAACTCGCTCGCCGCCGACGAGGGGCAACGCGGGCTACGCCGTGCATATCCGGCCGCCAAGCTCGCCAGGTTGACCGCCCTGAAGACCGTCTGGGATCCGCAGAACATCTTTCACCTCAACCACAACATCCGGCCCAGCCACGCCTGAGCCGGCACCGAGAATGCCGACAGATGGAAAGGATGCTCATGACCTCCACCGGCCCCAACGTTCAGCTCAGCACCCACAGCCAGCAGCGCAGCCGCCTGTTCCTGCCGGGCCTGGCCGCAGCGGCTGCCGCCGCCGTCGCCGTGACGGCCGTCGCGGCCACCGCCATGGCCGTCGGCGTCGATTTCGAGCTACCCGAAAGCGGCGCGTCGATTCCGCTGGTCGGCTTCACGCAGCTCACGTTCATCTTCGGCGTTGTGGGCATCCTCATCGCCCTGGCGATCCGCCGTTGGGCGTCCCAGCCGGCACGCACCTGGGTCAGCACCGCGGTGGCACTCACCGCGCTGTCGCTCGTACCACCGTTCCTGGTCAACGCCAATCTCGCCATCGAGTGCACGCTCGTGCTCGCACACCTGGTCGCTGCCGCAATCGTGATCCCTGTCATCGCCCGCCGGCTGGCTATCTGACGTTCGTTCGTCACGGCACCCGGGACTGCGTAGGTTTCCGTGTTTGACCTGGGTGTGGTCCGTTGGACAGGACGTTGATCCTGTCCGGGAAGGACCACGTCATGGCAGACAAGAAGAACGCTGCTCCACTTCCGCGGCCGACGGCGGCGGTGGTGGAGTTCGCGCAGCAGTTGGTCGAGCGGGCCAAGGCCGACGGGGTGTCCCTGGTGGGGCCAGGCGGGCTCCTCGCCGGGATCACCCGGACCGTCCTCGAGTCAGCGCTCGACGCCGAACTGGATGCCCACCTTGACGAGGCGGGTGTCGATGAGACGACTGGCCGGCGGGCCAACGTGCGTAATGGTCACGGGGCGAAGACGGTGCAGACCGAGGTGGGTCCGGTGCGGATCCAGGTGCCGCGGGACCGGGCCGGATCATTCGCTCCGCGGATCGCGCCGAAGCATGCCCGCCGGTTGGATGGGTTCAACGAGGCGATCCTGTCGCTGTATGCCAAAGGGTTGACCACCGGGGAGAGTGCGCCGTGAGGCGCTGTTGGATCGCGGGGAGGTGAGAGACCTTCTCCGTCGGGTCGTCGCAGCGGCCTGATGAAGCTGGGGGCAGCCTGATCCGGGAGGTGCCGGGGAGGGTGGCAAGCGGCCCTGACAACGCCGGGATGCGTCAGCACTGCCAGATGGTGCGGGTCCGGCAAGCGAATCGGAAAGGCATACGCGAGGAACCGGCGTTTACGTCTCCTAAGGGGTCACCGGCTCGAACCTGGCGGATCTGGGCCGGTCGCGGTGCGCACCTGCTCTTTCATGACGGGCGGGGAACTCCTGGGCGGGGATTTTCACCTCCGCAGGGAGGCCATGGTGAAGGTCTGCGGCGTAGCCGTGGCGATGCCGCGGGGACAAAGTCGGGTGCCTCCTTCGATGAGCGATCCAGCAGTGAACACGGGAACCGTCCGGCGACGGCTTCCGACGGCGGGCAGCCGGCCCGATGGTCGGGATAGGCACATCGTCTGCTGAACGCGTCGGGCGGGGCGGAGCCGTCGTAGTACTCCGAGGTCGGGAAAGCCGACCACATGGGGAAGGACGGCAGCGGTTTCGAGGAGGAAGGACGCTGTAATGCCGAAAGACGCGCCACCGAACGGCGGCGCCCC
This sequence comes from Micromonospora sp. NPDC005161, assembly GCF_053599855.1. Classification (NCBI taxonomy): domain Bacteria; kingdom Bacillati; phylum Actinomycetota; class Actinomycetes; order Micromonosporales; family Micromonosporaceae; genus Micromonospora; species Micromonospora sp. NPDC005161. The sequence goes on along the minus strand of NZ_JBSFYQ010000068.1, from coordinate 4,314 downwards.
ACTGGAACACGTCCGTGAGGACGGGTTCGGGTGGGTATCGGGGATGCAGACCAAGCTTCACCGTTGGGCTGCGGCTGATCCTGGCCGCAGGTTCGACGACCTGTTTAACCTCGTGCACGACCCGGCGACGCTGATCGTGGCGTTCGAGCGGGTCGCGGGCAATACCGGGGCGCGTACTGCCGGTTCGGACGGCCTCACGGTCGCCCGGATCGAGCGGGAGGTTGGCGTCCCGGCGTTCCTGGACGGCATCAGGTCGGCGGTCAAGGACGGTTCGTTTCGTCCGCAGCCGGTGCGGGAACGCAAGATCCCCAAGCCGGGTGGGTCGGGCAAGGTCCGTAAGCTGGGCATCCCGACCGTTGCTGACCGGGTCGTGCAGGCCGCCCTGAAACTCGTCCTGGAACCCATCTTCGAGGCGGATTTCGAGCCGGTCTCGTTTGGGTTCCGGCCCAACCGGCGAGCACACGACGCGATCGCCGACATCCACCTCTTCGGCAGCCGAGGCTACCGCTGGGTGCTGGATGCCGACATCGAGGCGTGCTTCGACGCGATCGACCACACGGCCCTGATGGACCGGGTGCGGCATCGGGTCAAGGACAAGCGTGTGCTCGCGCTGGTCAAGGCGTTCCTCAAGGCCGGGGTCCTCACCGAGCTCGGCGAGGAACGCGACACCCCGACCGGCACGCCGCAAGGGGGCATCCTGTCACCGCTGTTGGCCAACATCGCGTTGAGTGTGCTCGATGAGCACCTTCACCGCGAGTGGAAGCCCGGCGGGCGGATGTCGACGGAGAATCGGCGCCACTACCGGCGTGATCATGGTCAGGCGACGTGGCGACTGGTCCGCTATGCGGACGACTTCGTCGTCATGGTGTTCGGCACCCGAGATCACGTCGAGGCGCTGCGCGAGGAGGTCACGGCCGTGCTCGCTCCGCTGGGACTGCGACTGTCGCCGTCCAAGACGCGGATCGTGAACATGGCCGATGGGTTCGACTTCTTGGGCTTTCGCATCCGGTGGAGACGCAAGATGGGCACCCGCGACCAGTGGCACGTCTACACGTTCATCGGTGACCGGCCAGTCCGGTCACTGAAGGACAAGATCCGTGCCCTGACACGCAGGTTGTCACAGCAGGACCTGGGAGAAACGCTGATCCGGATCAACCAGATCACGCGTGGCTGGGCCAACTACTTCCGGCACGCCGTCGCCAAACACACCTTCGACCGGCTCGCCTACTTCATCTGGTGGCGAGTTGTTCGCTGGGTCAAGGCCAAACGACGCTGGAGATGGAAGGACGTTCACCGCTGGCTGCGCACCCCGACCGGGTGGCGTCCCATAGCGGCGGACGGGATCGAACTGCACAACATCGCGTCGACCGCCGTTACTCGGTATCGCCGTCGCAGCAGAATCCCCACCCCTTGGGCAACAACGGAACCAGCCTGACGGCAGAAAAACCGTGGAGAGCCCGTTGCGTTGAGAGGCGCACGGCGGGTTCGGCGAGCGGTCCGCAGAAACGGGCCGGTGGCAACACCGGAACCGCGCTGCGGGCCGACTCGACTCTCCGCCCATCTGGCGGATGTGTATGACGCCGACGTGTCCCGGGAGCTGGTCAGCCGGGTCACCGACAGCGTCCTGGACGAGATGGAAGCTTGGCGGCAACGGCCTCTCGACAGGATCTACCCGGTGGTGTTCATCGACGCCCTCGTGATGAAGATCCGCCAAGGGCAGGTCGCGAACCGGCCCGTCTACGTCGTGGTCGGTATCAGCCTCGACGGGGAACGTGACGTGCTGGGCATGTGGGCCGGCACCGGCGGTGAGGGCGCCAAGCAGTGGGCCGGCTACCTCACCGAGCTACGCAACCGCGGTGTCGAGGACGTGTTCATGGTCTGCTCCGACGGCCTCAAGGGCATGACCGATGCGATCGAGCAGGCCTGGCCGCAGGCGGTGCACCAACAGTGCGTCGTGCACCTCGTGCGGGCCAGCCTGCGCTTCACCAACCGCAAGGACTGGCAGAAGATCACCCCCGCCCTACGGGAGATCTACACCGCCCCCACCGTCGCGGCTGCGGAGGCCCGTTTCGAGACGTTCGCCGCCGACTTCGGCGCCCAGTATCCGGCCGTGATCCGGCTTTGGCGGACCTCCTGGGCGCAGTTCGTGCCGTTCCTGGACTACGGAGCCTGTCGCAGAATGCCGTGTCCCGCGGGGTCGTCAGCGGCGGTTCTGAAAGAATCGGGCATGGCCCGCGATTATCGTCCTGTACTGCGTGATCAGGTGTTTCTGCTGCCGCCGGACATGCGGGATTGGTTGCCGCAGGATCATCTGGTGTGGTTCGTCCTCGATGTCGTCGAGACGCTCGACGTCTCCGCGTTCGAGGCGTCTCGTCGCCGTGGTGGGGTCGGCGCCGCCGGGTATGACCCGCGGACGCTGCTGGCTCTTCTGGTCTACGCATACTGCCGAGGAGTGCGTTCGTCTCGGCAAGTCGAGCGGCTCTGTCACGCCGATGTCGCGTTCAAGGTCCTCTGCGCCGGAGATATCCCTGATCACGCGACGATCGCACGGTTCCGGGCGGGCTCCGAGGATGCGTTCGCTGGGTTGTTCACACAGGTGCTGATGATCGCGGCGCGGGCAGGGCTTGCCCGCTTCGGCACGATCGCGATCGATGGCACCAAGATCCCTGCGAACGCGTCGATCGACGCGAACCGGGGACAGGACTGGTTCGACCAGCAGGCTACGCAGATCGTCACCAGCATCGTCGCAGAAGCAGCGGGCGTCGATGCCTGCGAGAACGCGCAAGCGCCTCGCGGCGGCGGCGAGTCCAACGGTGACCGTGTCCCCAGAGCGTTGGCTGACCGGTCGGGCCGGGCGGAGCGTATTCGGCGCGCGGCGGCGGAACTGGCTGAGCAGCAGCAGCGTCTGGAGGCCGACAATGACGCGAGGAACATGGCAGCCCAGGCTCGACTGCAGGCATCACGAGCTGGTCAGCCGGTGCGCGGCCGGATCCCGGATGGGCCATTGCGGCTTGCTGAGGCGAGGGCGCATCTGGAGCGCGAACTGCGCGACCATCAAGCGAAGCTCGACCGCAGGGCCGCGTTGATCGCTGCGGGGAAGAAGCCGATGGGTGCACCGCCTGTCCCGACCGAAGAACACACCCGGATCGTGAGAGCCCGCCGGGTCGTCGCTGCAGCCGAAACCGCGGCGACAGCGGCTGGCAATCACCAGGCTCCCGCAAAATCTCTGCCGAAGACCGTTGCGAACATCACCGATCCGGACTCGCGGGTGATGCCTACCCGTCGCGGGTTCCTCCAGGGTTACAACGCGCAGGTCGCGGTCACCAGCGACCACGTCATCGCTGCTGTCGATGTGAACCGGAACCCCAACGACATGGGATCGTTCGTGCCGATGATGACCGCCGCGGTCGCCGCTGCCGCTGCGGTGCACCAGGCAACCGGGTTGCCCGATCATCAGATCGGAGTCGTACTGGCCGACGCCGGCTACTGCAGCAACAGCAACCTCAATGCGCCCGGACCAGACCGGCTCATCGCCCTGGGCAAGAGCCGCGAGCAGGCCACGGCGGCGTCGCGTTCACCTACCGATGGTCCGCCGCCTGTTGGCGCGACTACACGAGAGGCGATGGCTCACCGACTCAGGACCCCTGGAGGCGCCAAGGCTTACAAGAGACGCGGCGCGACCGTCGAACCCAGCATCGGAACCCTCAAGACCATCCTGGACAGATTCTCCCGACGAGGAATCGCGGCCGCCCGAAGCGAACTGAACCTCGCAGCCGCCGCTTACAACATCCGCAAAATCCACACCGCAGCAGCCTGACGCGCCAGCCCGGGGCCAGCCCCGGCCGACGGCGCGATCAAGCCAGCCTGGCCCGCCAGCCAGCCATCGCCATTCTGCGACAGGCTCTACGACCACGAGGTCCGCAAGGTCCTCTACACCACCAACATCATCGAGAGCCTGAACGCCCGGTTCCGGCAAGCCGCCCGACGGCGCGGGCACTTCCCGACCGAGCAGGCCGCGATGAAGGTCCTCTACCTCGTCGTCCAGCAGAAACGTAAGGGCGGCGGGAGCATCACCGGCCGGGTCTACGGTTGGGCCAAGGCCCTCAACGCCCTGATCCTCGCCTACGGCGACCGGATCGCCATCTAACAACCTCGATCACACCGCAGGCCCAAACACGGAAATCGACACACTCCCTTGCCGAGGCTCAGCCGGCGGCTCGTGGTCCACGACACCGCGGTGCCTGTCGGTTTGTCCGCCCGGCCGACACCCGGCCCATAGCCTGACTTCATGGCCGAATCGGACGGGCAGTCGCA
>NZ_JBSFYQ010000067.1:0-22178 GCF_053599855.1 Micromonospora sp. NPDC005161 | reverse complement strand
GCGACCGGCCAGCCCTCATCCACGATCAGACGCGCCAAGCGCAGACGTGCGCGAGGAGTCAAGGCAGCGTTAGCGTGGGACACGAAGGCCTCCTGTTGGCGGAGCGGTTCCTAGACAGCTCCACTCCACAACCGGAGGCCTTCACCCACCTACGACATCAGACCGTGTCGTCACACAACCTCGACCAACCTCCCTGGACAGCACAACTAGCCCGCCGAGTAGACCTCCTCAACAGGCCTGCCAGCCGCCATCGCTGTCTGACAGCGCAGGTCACGGCCCTACCTCCCGCGCGACCGGCCCGGTGAGCGGCCCCGCCTCTCTGACAGCCGACAAGGTCGTCTGTCAGATCTACCGGTTCTGACCGACGGCCCGCCTCACCAGCCCGCGCTGGCAACGAAAGCGCCTGACAGCGCTGCTCAGCGGCGGTCTTGCGCCGACGAAGCGCGCGACAGGCGCTGACAGACCGCGCCGCTACCGTTTTCGGCAACACCACACCCCACATATCGCTTCACCCCGGTTCGGTCCCACCTCAGGGACACCCCGCCGCACCCAGCGGTACGCGACGCCCACCCGCTCAGGCCGGTCGGCACGCGCCCCGCGCGACGGCCCTCGAGGTCGCACCAACCACCCGCACACCTTCTCCCCATTGCCCTGACCCGACCCATGCACCCGGTGGGCCGGTCAATCCCGCGTGCCTACACGCACCCGACGAAGGAGGACCTGCGCATGTCCGCTCTCAACGGCATCCCGCTGACCCGTCACGGCAGCCGCGTGCCCGCCATGCCCACCCGACCGGCCACCGTGCAGGCCACCTCCGCGCCCGCACGCCGACCGGCTCCCACCCAGGCCACCACCGCCGCACCGACCGTCACGCCGGCGCCGACCATCGCCACGATGGTCGTCTGCCTGCCCGACGAGCTGCCCGCCGAGGCGCTCACCGCGCACCAACTGCACACGCAGTTCGGGGTCGCCGGCACCCTCACGCCCCTGTTCTGGGCGGTTCCGCAGCTGCGGCTGTGGCAGCGCCACCACCTGATCGGCCTGCGCAAGGGCCGCCCCGCGTCGTGCGCGGGCGGACCGGTCAGGCTGCTGGACCTGCAAGGGATGCGCCACGCCGCCAGCGTCGGCGCCGGCATCCGCTACCAGATCTGGCAGCAGACCGTGCACGGCACCCGCCCGGCCACCCCGTGGCCGGTGTTCGAAACCCGCCACCTCACCGACCCGCACAAGTACCCGTTCGAGGCCGCCACGGGCGACTTCCACGCGCAGCCGCGCGTCAACGCCATGCGGATGCACGCCGCGGCGACGCCCGGCACCGGTCAACCCAACCCGGGCGAGCTGGAGATGTACCAGGCAGGCCAGATGGCCTACCAGCACTACCACGCTGCCAGCGCCATCGCCGGTGACGCTCTGCTCACCGCCGACGGCCGCAAGCTGGCCCCGGCCAGTGACGCCCTCGCCCACCGGGTGAGCTACCTGGAGCAGGCCCTGCGCCACCTCGACACCCTCGAGCCGGGCCAGCGTCTGCTCGCGGTCGCCCTCTAACCACCGCAAGACCGACCGGACGGCGCGCCCTGATCCCTGCATCTGAGGGGACCCCCAGGCGCGCCGCCCGGCCGGTGCGCGTCCACGCCCAGACACGCGCAGGCACCGCCCTGCGCACCCCCCACGCAGTAGGAGGTATCCACCTGATGAGGTCACGACACCGCGCCGCCGCGATCCGCGCGGCGCTCACCGCCGTCGAACACGACGCCGACACCCGAGGCTGGAACGCCCTGCCGGCCCTGCTCGGCCTCTTCGACGCCACCACTCACCGCCACCAGCCCCGCATCGACATCGACGCACTCAGCGTCGATCCGGCGTTCTGGTGGCTGCACGCGCAGACCGTCCCCGGCATGCGACTGCCCTACTGGGTCGGCCTGAAGACCCTCACCACCCACCTCACCGCCCCCGAAGCGGCGCCGCTGCTCACCCGGTGGGCGCACACCGGGCAGCGGCGGCTGCTCGCGATGGCGTTCCTCGGCGAGGGCCTGGACACCAGCGACGCCGGCCGCCGCGATGCCGCCGCCCACCGACTACCCGCCGACGACGACGGAGTCCCGGTACGGGCACTCACCGCCTACGACGTTGACGGTCGTCACTACCAGATTCTGCGGTACCGAGGCCTCGACACCACCACGACGCTCGTGCTGGACGACCCGCCGGCACAGGTGCGGGCCACCATCATCCCGGCCTGCCTGCGCCGCCTGCTCACCACAGCGCGCGCCTGATCGACACAGCCGACGACCGATTGCCGCAATGCGGCACTCCATCCAAGCGCGCCGACCAATCCGGTACGAGGCGGGTGCCCCCGCGCGCCAATATCGCCTCCGGCCGCTCACCGGCTGCCGCTACCGCGAGCGGGTGCCGGCGGTGGCCGGTCTGACCCGCCCCGCGGCAGCTCCACACACCTGCGGAGGGCCGGTGGCCGCCGGGCGCCCCGGGCTGGGGCGTGTGCCCCGAGCCCGGCCAGCAACAGGCCGCCGTTTCCCTCTTCCCCCAGCGGCTGGGCCTGACCGCCCTCGCCGCGCGCGCCCGCGAGATCGGCGCTTCCCGCCGGCCGCCCCGGCCGCCCCGGCAGACGCCTCCTGCCGACGCCGAGCCCCCGTTCTAGCCGCACAACAGCCGGCGACGGCAATGCGGCAACCGGGCGCAGCAGAAACAGGGGGCCCGACCCCAGGGTGCGGACCTGCCAACACGCAGGCCGCCTCTGACCCACCCGGGATTTTCCGACGCAGTAGGGACGACGTCCCTTGCCCGTCCCGAGATGCGGTCCGTGCACTTGATCACCGCCGCTGTCGAAGCGTGGATCAGTGCATGGGCTTCGATCCGCACCGATCCCTACGACGGAAGGACACCAGCATGACCGACACGCACGAGGAACCCGTGCCCGCGCACGGCGCGTTCAAGGTCCTCGGGGCGCTGGCGGAACTCGGCGAGGCCACCGCCGCCGCGGTCGCCGAGCACGCCGGACTCGGCTACTCCACCACCACCCCGAAGCTGCGCGCCTGGGAAGGATCCGGGCAGGCCGAGCGATTCCGCACCGGCGACGGCCGCAGCCTGTGGCGGCTCACCGACGCCGGCCGCACCGCCACCGCCGCCACCGCCACTACCGGCGCCCCGCATCCCACGGCGGCCGAGGTGCCCGAGCCGACCGCCGACGTTGCGGCCACCGAGGACCAGAGCTCGACCGACGACGCGTTCTCGCCCGCCGCCGCAGCCGAGACCCCACAACCGGCCGGCGGCAGCCCATCCGCGCAGCCGCATCCCGACCCGCACGCACCGGCCGCCCCCGAGCCGGCCGAGCCCACCGAGCCGAATAGCAAAGTAGACACGCCAGCGGTTGCCACCTCCATCCCCGCCGCCGACGCAGATCAGGACCAGGACGCGCCAGGGGAGCCGACGCCTGCGGATGGGCGACCCGACGCCGAGACGGCGGACGCACCGCCGGACGGCAGCCCCCCGGTCACGGCGCGCCGGGTCGGCGGGTCGCTGCGCGGGGCGGTCCTGGACCTCCTGGAAGCCCACCCCGACCGGGCCTACAAGACCGGTGAGCTGAGCAAGCTCATCGACGCCGCGAACGCCGGCACCGGCGCGGCCAAGGCCAGCCCCGGGGCGGTCGCCAACGCCGCGATCAAGCTCGTCGCCGACGGCAAGGCGGTGCAAACCGTGGACCGCCCGGCCACCTTCCAACTCGCCCCCGCCACCGGCGGCCAGTAGCCCGTCTGTCAGGTAGCCCGGGGGGTGGGCGTCGAAGTTGACGCCTCACGCCCACCCCCGGTGCTCCTTCTATCCAAGGAGCGTTTCCGAGTGTCTCCCATCCTGCACACGATCGCTATCGCCGTCGGCGGGATCCTCGCCGGCCTCGCCCTCGCCGGAGCGCTGCTCTGGCGGCAGCAGCAAGCCCTGCACGTGGCCCGCTACGAGGCCACCCACGACGAGATCACCGGCCTGCCCAACCGGCGGCTGTACCTCACCCGCCTGCGCGCCGCCCTCGCCGACAACGCGCCGGTCGGGGTGGTGCTGCTCGACCTCGACCGGTTCAAGACCGTCAACGACACCCTCGGCCACGATTCCGGCAACGTCCTGCTCGACCAGATCGGCCGGCTCCTGACCAACCTGCCCACCCCCGTCCAGATCGCGGCCCGGCTCTCCGGCGACGAGTTCGCCCTGCTCGTGTCCGGCGACCGGGACGACAGCGCCGCCGCGGCCCACGCCGCGTGGCAGGCCGTCGCTGCCGCCCCGATCCGCGTGATCAACGGCGACGTCCGCGTGACCGCCTCGGTCGGCTACACCCACACCCACGACCCACACGCCAGCCCCCGGCAGCTGCTCACCGAAGCCGACACCGCCATGTACCACGCCAAACGCTCCGGCAGCGGCGTGTGCGACTACCGCCCCCACAGCACGCCCGCCCCGCGCCGCAGCCGCGACCGCCACCACTGCTGACCCCGTCCCACGACCCCCGCACGACCAGAAGGACCCCACAGCCGCCGGCTGCGGGGTCCTTCCCCCTTTTCCGAGAAGGAGATCCCTGTGTTGTCCTCCAACGCCGTCCACACCCTCGCCGGGTGCCTCCTGGCCGCCGACGCCGACGCCGAGACGCTGGGCTGGGGCCAGCCCGCGACGCTGCTACTCATCCACGACCGGCCCCTGAACACCGCCGGGCCGAAGCGGAGGCGCGAGATGCGCAGCCTCGAGTTCCCGCTGCACCGCGACGACCTGCTCACCGACCCGGCCGGGCTGCCCGCGCTGCTGCACCGCCTCGCCGCCAGCCTCGACAACCCAGACGCGCCGACGCCGTATCAGGCCACCCTTGCCACCATCGTCGGGTTGATCCGCGCGACCGCGCCGGACGCGCGGCTGCTGGCCTGGGCCGCCTGCTACGACGACATCCGCACCGTCGACAGCCAGCCACGCCAGGCCCGCCGCGTCGACGCCGTCGACATCGACAGGCGCGTCTACCAGCTCACCCGCCTGCGCGGCGAGGACCACCCGCTGCTGCTCGTCGACGACTCCCCCGACCCGGGCGACATCCCCGCCACCGGTCCCGGCCTGGCCGCGCTGCTGGCCGCCACCGCCCGTCACACCCTTACGAGGATCCACGCAGACGCGGCATGCGGACCCCAGGTGCCGCCACACGCCGATCCCGACGAGCCGATCTTCGGCGTGTGCGGGCCCGACAACGCGTCGATCCGCTGCCGGATCTGCGGGGCGGTCGACAGGATCACCTCCGACGAGGTGCCGTCCATGGCCGGGTACGGCGAGGACACCTACATCCGCTGCATTCGCTGCGGATCGGTGGAGACCACCGACCCGATCTTCGGCTGGCGCGCCAAGCCCGCCCCCTGGCCGCCCCACCCCACGCACGACCAGCCGTGAGGAATGGCCGCGGCAGCCGACACCACGAGCTTCACCCCCGCACAGGCGCAGCAAGCGCCGAATGCCACGGCAATGCCACCACGGCGCGTCGTCATCCGCGGCCCACGGCCACGGCGCCGATCGCCCGTGATCACCCCCCGCGGGCGTTCCGCCGCCAGCCCGCGCCCGCGTACACGCACCCGCGCCGCTGATCGCCTCTCGCTAAGGAGCCCTGTCCCGTGAGCACCCACTGCTACGTCGGCGCCACCGACCCCGACAATCCGCACCTCGTGCACGCCCGATTCGTGCTCTTCGACGGCTACCCGGGCGTCGTGCTGCCCACCCTGGCCGCGATCTGGGCCAGCCACGCCCACCGTGACACGCGGGCGCTGATCACCGCGATCCTCGCCGACGACTGGGAGTACCTCGACCCGGACACCACTGCCACCACCCGCTCCGGGTTCACCGGGCAGCGCCCGATGCCGGGCGTCGGCATGACCCTCGCGTCCGAGGTGGACCCGCCGGAGCCGGTCACCGTGTTCCCGCTGTGCCACGCCGGGCACCTCGACGCCGACTGGATCTACCTCGTCGAGGCCGATACCGCCGCGATCGGTGTGCACACCGGCGACGGGAGCCGCGTGGCCACCTACCCGCTCACCGGCTGCCTGCTCCCGGCCACCGCTCACCGCCGGCCATCGCAGCCCTGCGGCGTGCGGCCAGCGGCGAGAGCGCCACGGTGAGCGCCCGCGCCCTCGCGGCGATCGCCGCCGGGGCGATCGCCGTGCTGGTGCTGTGCGCGGGCGGTATCGGCGCCCTGTTCACCGGCGGCGGCACCGCCTCCGCCGCCTGCTACCAAGCGGTCGGCCCCGACGGGCAGCCGCTGCTGCCCACCCTCACCCTGTCCCCACCCCCGGGTGGCGGCGCCAGCGGGTGGGACAGCGGACAGACGGCCAACGCCGCCGTGATCGTCGCCGTCGGCGCCGAACTCAAGGTTCCGCCGCGCGGCTGGGTCATCGCCCTGGCCACCGCCATGCAGGAATCCACCCTGCGCAACCTGCCCGGCGGGGACCGCGACTCGATCGGGCTGTTCCAGCAACGCCCCTCCCAAGGCTGGGGGACACCCGCCCAACTGCCGGATCCCCGCTACGCCGCCGGGAAGTTCTACACCGCGCTGCTGGCCGTCGACGGCTGGCAGGCCATGGCCCTGACCGACGCCGCCCAAGCCGTGCAGCGCTCCGCCTACCCCGGCGCCTACGCGAGATGGGAGGACGACGCAATCGCCCTGGTCCGCGTCCTGGCCGGCGGCACCCCCGCCGGACCCGTCGCCGCCGATCTGGAACAGGCGATGAGCAACCCGCTGTGCCTGCTCGACGGCGGCGACGGCCAACCCGGCGCAGACCAGGTGCCCCTACCGGCCGGGTTCACCCTCCCACCGGGCACCCCGCTGCCGGTCGTCACCGCCATCGGCTGGGCCCTGGCCCAGCACGGCTCCCCCTACACCTTCGGCGGGGACTGCACCGCACCCCACTCCGGCATCCCCGCGCATCAGTGCGACTGCTCGTCGCTGATGCAGCAGGCCTACCAGGCCGCCGGCATCACCATCCCCCGCACCACCAGCGAACAGGTCCACGCCGGGACCGCCATAACCGACTACCGGAACCTTCGGCCGGGGGACCTGCTGTTCATACCCGGCAGCCGCGGCAGCACCGCCCGACCCGGCCACGTCGGCATGTACCTCGGCCAAGGACTGATCGTGCAGGCCCCGCACAGCGGCGACGTCGTCAAGATCAGCCGCCTGTCCGCGTGGGCCAACCAGCTCGCCGCCGTGCGCCGCATCGTCAACTAGCCATTACTCGATCCGATGATCACTGGCTCACGAACACGGCACTCGTTCACGACGAGAGTCTGTGCCAGACGTCGCTGGCCAACGCTTCCGCGTCGTCAACCGGCCGTCAAGGCGCCAGCTGCGACCCGCGCGCGGACACGGGAGGTCGTCTACGCCCACCCCACGGGCCGCCGCGCAGCCGTGCCGGCATCCGCAGCCGTGGCGACGTCGCCGCCTATCAGCCCGCGCCGCAAGACGGTCGCGCCGGCCGATCCGGCTTCGCGGCGTCCACCCGCTGACCCGTCCCGCGGCGTCCGCGCCGCCCGATTCCTGCGCACCGAACACCGACGGAAGGACAACAGTGATGACCGACTCACCAGATGCCAGCAGCGCGAAGGCGCGGCCGGGGGAACATCCCGGGGACCGCACGGACTGGCTGGCGTTGGGCCGCCGGCTGCAGGACATCCAGAACCAGATGATCCACGGCGGCCAGACGCACCGGTACGGCGACGACTACTACGGCGAGGCGCTGCGGCAGCTGCTCACCGACTCCCGCTCCGGCTGGATCAGCACCGCCGAGCACCAGTGGCTGATCGACCTGCACACCGGTGTGGACCGGCGCAACCTTCAGGCGGCGAACCGGCAGGCCCGCGAGGCCCGCTCCCGCTACGCCGTGGCAGGCCGGAAACTACGCGCCGAGCTGGCCGGGTGGCTGCGCGAGGTCACTAACGAGCGCAGCGTCCCGGCCCGCTACCGCCGAGAGGGTGTCCTGCTCGCCGCCGACTGGATCGACCCCGCCACACCCGCACACCCCTACACCAGCCTCCGCCTGACGACCGGCGGGGCGGGCACCGGGGCCCGGGCGCCAGCTGAGCCGGTGGACCCGCAGGTGCTGCTGTCGCTGCGGGCCGCCGGTGAGCGCGACGGCAGCCTGGCCGCCGGCTGGTGGCAGCAGCACGCCGTCGAGGGACGCACCCCGGCCGAGCAGGCCCAGAGCGCCAGCACGGCGCTGGCCGGCATCGACGACAGCGACGAGCAGGTCCTCAAGGCCCTGCCGCGCTTCGACACCGCCGGCTACGACGCCGCCCGCTACCACGCCCACGCGCCGTCGGACGCTCCCGCCTGGGCGGACCTGCCCGACTTCGCCCGTGCGCTGGTCATCGACGCCGTGCGGGACGGGTTCACCGACGCGGTCCGCGACAGTGTCGCCGCCCGATGCCACGCAGTCCTGGACACCGCCGGCACCAGCGCCGGGCCGCAGCAGTGACGCGGCCGCCCAGTGGCGGGATGCACTCACCGCCCGTCACAAACAGCCCTCAGGGCCGCGCCACGGCAAACGATGGCGGCTGGCAGCGGGTGCTCGACGCGCTGCAAGCGGCCGGCGCCGCCGCCGGACGCGACGCGGCCCAGTGGTGGGCGCAGCACGTCCTCGGCGGCCGAGCCGTCGGCGAGGTGTCCGCGACCGCCCGGCAGGTCCTCACCGGCCTTGACGACGGGGACCCGGCGGTCATCGACGGGCTCGCGCTGGCCGACCGGTACGTCCTGGCCGAGGACCGAGACCGGTACGCCGAGCACGCCCCGCACGACGCCCCCGGATGGGACCAGCTCACCGCGCACCAGTGCGACCAGACGCGGTGGTCGTGGTGCGACGGCTTCGACGACGCCGCTGAGGCCGAAGCGGCCCGGCAGTGCCACATCGTCCTGCACCCGGCCGGGGACGACCGGGACGTCAGCCACCTGCACCCCGACCGGGTGCGCCTGGGCGGGCCGGGCGTGTTCGCCGGCGACTGGGCGTGGACACCCCACGCCGGCGGGGTCATGCGCATCCCGGTCGGCTTCGCCGGCACCCTGGTCGACACGTGGAACGGGTGGGCGGTGTTCACCTGCACCCGCCAGGTGGCGGAGGCGATCGTCGCCGACCAGCAGGCCGCCCGCGACCGCTACCGCCAGCACCTCGCCGCCGACGGCATCACCCGGGAACGCCAGCAGCGGATGGTCGACGAGTCCCTGGCCCGCCTGCGCTTCGACGGCGACGTCATCGTCGCCGACGAAACCCGCGTCCACGGCGACCCCGACGCCGTCGAACGGATCACCCCTGACTCGGACGGCCGGTACACGGTGATGGGCCGGGCCTGGACCTGGACCGCCGTGCACCCCTACGACTGCGACCGCATCGTCGGCGACCTTCCCGACCCTCCCGGACAGGCGCAGCCCGAGGCCTGACCTCAGTCCCGCAACCACAACCCGCCGCGGAAGGACCACGACCATGATCGATGACGGCAGCGACGACGAGTTCGGCGCGTACGCCCACGAGGAGATTCTCCAAGCGGTGGTGCGGCACCTGCTCACCACCGCTGATCTGGACCAGCTCTGCGACGACGCCGACCTGCCGCAGCTCACCCACGACGACGGCACCCCGGTCACCATCGACTCGGCCCGCGTCTACCGCGACGCGCAGGTGATGACCCTCGACCGGGGTGTGTGGCTGGAACTGTCCGACGGCAGCGTGTTCGGCCTGACCGTGCACATCAGCCGCCGCCCTCGCAGCGAGGTCATCCTCCACCGCCGCTAAGCACCCCCGCGACCCGACCCGGCTCGACTTGATCGGTCAGCGGTCGGGTGCGTTCCTTGTCGTCGCCCACCGCAGCGGCGGCGGCGACACCCCACCGGCAGCCCCTGCTTCACGAACCTCACGGAGGTCGCTGGCCGCCCCTGCCACAGGGCCGCGTCCGCCACCGCCGTCTCCGCCGCGCGGACACCGCACCACGTCTGCCCGCGCACCCGGAGACGGGTGCGCGGGCCAACACCCATTGACAGGAGGCCCGCATGGACCCTGCAACCCCGCCCACCAGCGCCGACGTCCCGCCCGACTCCGGCGACGGGCGCCGGCCCGGCTACCTCTACCGGCAGGTCGCCGCGTACCTCGCCAGCCAACCCGACCAGTGGCTCAAGGTCGGGCAGGTCACCAACGCGATCGCCGCCCGCTCCGGCGGGGCGGTGTTCGAGGCGTTGAAGAAGATGGCTGCCGCCGGCTACGCCACCCACCACACCGGCCCGCACCGCTTCCAGATCACCAAGGCGGGCATCGACGCCGCCGGGACAATGCCCCCGCCCACACCACGCGCCTCCGGCGCCGGCGGCGGGCGGTCGGCCCGGCGGCAGCCAGTGGCCCGCCCGAACGGGGACCTGTACTTCCCGCGCAAGCTCGCCGGCGCCACGGACGTGCACGTGCTGCGGCGGCTGCGGGACAAGCGGATCCCGGTGCTGCTCTACGGCCCGCCCGGCACCGGCAAGACCGCCCTCGTCGAGGCCGCCTTCGGTGATCTGCTCACCGTCGCCGGTACCGGCGACACCGTCGTGGAGGACTTCCTCGGCAACTTCATCCCCCTCCCGGACGGCGGGTTCGAGTTCGTGTACGGGCCTCTCGTCACCGCGATGCGGCAGGGGCGTGCGCTGCTGGTCGACGACGCCACCCTCATCGCGCCGAAGGTCCTCGCCGTGCTCTACCCGGCGATGGACGGCCGCCGGGTGATCACCATCCCCGGCTACCGCAACGAACGTGTCGAAGCCGTCGACGGGTTCTACGTCATCGCCGGGCACAACCCCGGCGTGCACGGCGCCATCCTCACCGAAGCTCTCGCGTCGCGGTTCGACGTGCACATCGAGGTCACCACCGACTGGGACCTCGCCCGCCACCTCGGCGTCCCCGCACCCGCCGTGCAGGCCGCCATCACCCTCAACGACGACCTCGCCGCCGGGCGGGTGTCGTGGGCGCCTCAACTGCGCGAGCTGCTCGGCTTCGCCCGCGTCCGTAAGACCCTCGGCCTGCCCGCCGCGGTGGCGAACCTCGCCGGCCGTGCCCCGCACGAGGACCGCGAGCAGGTCCTCACCGCACTGCGACAGCAGTACGGCACCGACATCACCGCCCTGACCCTCGGCAAGCAACGCTGAAAGGACGACCCGCCATGGCCCTACCCCGCACCTACCTGCGCACCGGCCACCCCACCGCAACTTCCGCCGACCCGCACTGGCAGCCGTGGAGCGACGCCTGGACCCGGCATATCCCCACCTTGACCGACCGGCACGACCTGCGCGTCACCGTCGCCCCCGGCGCGGGCGGCGGCGCACCGGCCTGCTTCTACCCCGACGCCCGCCGCATCGAGGTCGACGCCACCCACATCGGCGCCCCCGACGTCGCCAACCCGGCCCGCGCCGGGCACAAACGCCTCGTGCCCACCGCCTACGGGCTGCTCGTCCACGAGGCCGCGCACGCCACCCACAGCCTGTGGACGACACCGCCCGGCACCCCGCCGGTCGTCGCCACGGTCGCCGACCTCCTCGAGGAGTCCCGCGCCGAGCACCGCCAGCGTTCCCGGCGGCGCGCCGACCGCAGGTGGCTGCGCCACACCGTCACCCACCTGCTGAATCCCGACGGCGCGCCTGTCGACGACCCGTGGCACGCCGGACAGCTGGCTGCCCTGCTCCTGGCCAGGGTCGACGCCCGCATCGTCACCGCCAAGGACATCAAGGGCGTGCGCGCCGCCGTCACCGCCGTCCTCGGCCGCAAGCGCCTGCTGGCGTTGCGCGACATCTGGCGCCACGCCCACACCGTCGACGACACCGACGCCGCACAGATGCTCGACCTCGCGTGGCGGTGGTGCCGCGTCCTGGGCATCGACCCCCACCAGCAGCCCGCACCGCCGACGGCCGACCTCGGGGTCTTCGCCGGCCAACTTGCCCAGGCGCTCACCGACTACCTCGCCCACGCCGCCGCGCTCACGCCCGCCGAATACACCGCCGCGCACCTCGAAACCCGCCACCGCGCCCCCGCCGCGTGGACGCACCGCGATCCACGCGACGCCGAACGCGACGCCGCCCGCCACCTGGCCGCCCGGCTGCGCCACGCCCGCATCCGGCACCCGGAACCGGCGACCCGCCCCACCGCGGTGCCACCAGGCCGGCTGCGCACCCGCCACGCGATCACCGCCCAAGCGCAGATCGCCGCCGGGGCGCTGCCCACCGCCACCCCCTGGCAGCGGCGGAGCACACTACCGCCGCACAAGCCGACCCTGCACCTGGCCGTCCTCGTCGACACCTCCGGGTCCATGCGCTCCTACGCCGCGCCGATGTCCTCGGCCGGGTGGATCCTCGCCCACGCCGCCCACGCCACCCAGGCGGTCACCACCACCATCGCGTTCGGCAGCACCGCCACCCTGCTCGTCGCACCCCGCCGACACCCCACGCAGGTGCTCGAGATGACAGCGGCCGGCGGCACCACCGCGTTCATCGACGCGGTGAAACTCGCCGACACCCTGCTGAACCTGCGCCACCGCGCCACGCTGCGGATGCTCGCCGTCGTCTCCGACGGCGACCTGCCCAACGCCGACGCAGCGCAACGGCTCATCAGCACCCTGCACCACACCGGCTGCACGGTGCTGTGGCTGCGCCCCGCCAACCTGCCCGGACACACCTTCACCCACACCACCACGCTGCTCGTCGACGACCCGGTGCACGCCGTCGGCACCATCGCCGACGCCGCCGTCACCGCCCTCGACAACGCCTAAACCCGGCGGCGCAGACACCCGCCCCGCAGCACACACAGGCTGACCGCGCCCTGCCACGCCAGCACCGCTGATCCCCGGCGGAACGACGCCTGAGCAGGCCAGCCCGCGTCCGCCCCACCTCGCACCGCCGCACCAGGCCGATGCCCGGCCACCCGCGCGCTTCCCGCGCACCCCCGGGCACGGCCGCACGGCCGTGCCCGGGTTCCCCCCACCTGAAAGGGAACCCGATGACACCTCAGCGTCACACCCGCCCGACCAGCGCCCGGCCTACCGCCGGACCCGCCCACCGCCACCCCCCGGCCCGAGGCCGGCAGCCGAGAATCGCCGTGATCGGCGGCTCCCTCACCGGCCCCACCCTGGCACTGCTGCTCCTGCGGGCAGGCTTCGACAGGGTCGCCGTCTACGAAGCCGCCCCCACGGCCGCGCCGCGCGGCGGCGGGCTGATCGGCCTGGAACACCTGGCCCTGGACGCCCTACACAGGCTCGACATCGACCAGAGCGAGTTCGTCGCGCACGACTCGGAAACCGTCCGGCAGATCACCCTGCGCCAGCGGCAGCACACCGGGGAGACCCGACGGGTCTATCCGGGGCGCAACACCACCTGGACACTGCTGCACGACGCGCTCACCGCGCGGATCCCCGACGGGCTGCTGCGCCCCTCGCACCGGGTCACCGGACTCGACACCGCGTGCCAGCACCTGGCGCTGCGCTTCGCCGACGGCCACACCGAACCCGCCGACCTGGTGGTGTTCGCCGACGGCCGTACCTCCACCGGCCGGAGCCTTCTCGACCCCGCCCGGCAGCTGCGCTACGCCGGCTACGTCGCCCACCGCGGCCACGCCCCCGCACCGCACGCGCCACTGCGAGATTTCCTGCGCGTGGAGCCGGGCCCCGGCTGCCAGTACAACGTCGCTCCGATACCGGGAGCGCTGGACTGGACGTTCTACCTCAACGCCAGTCCCACCGAGTACGCGCGATGCTTCGGGGCGATGCCCGAGCGGCGGGTGTTCGCCCTGCCGAAGCACGTCAGCCCCGCCGCCCGCGCGCACGTCAACCAGCACGCCGCGCGGCTCCTGACGGCCGAGCACGCCGCCACCGTGCACGCCACCACCGAGCGGATGGCCCTGCCGGTGATGGACATCGACCCGCCCACCCGCATGGTCTGGCCCCTCGGACAGGGCTACGCGCTGCTGCTCGGCGATGCCCTCGCCCCCGTACGCCCCCACACCGCCCGCGGCGCGAACAACGGCATCGAGCAGGCCGCCGGCCTGGTCGCCGCCCTCACCCAACACCGCTCCTACGGCGCCGACCTCGACGCGGCCCTGCACAGCTGGCAACAACGCCACCTGCCTGACGCCGTCGCCGCCGTCCACCAGGGCCCCGCCCTCGGCGCCCGCCTCGGCCTCGGCATCACCGGCGTCCCGGCCGCCGTCTCCGGCTGACCACCACCGCACCGCCGGTGCCCCGCACCGCCCGCGCGACGGGAGCCGCAACGGGCACCCGCCGCCCCTCGCCACGCCCGCCCGGGTCCGCGGCTCGCCCGCGCGGCCCCGGCCGAACCTTGTCGCCCTCACCGAAGGAGCTGTACCGCCGTGCACCATCACGACCGGCCATCCCGGCTGTCCCTGGCCTCACCGGCCGACCTGCTCGCCGCCGTGCCCTATCTCCTCGGGTTCCATCCCACCAACAGCGTCGTCACCGTGGGCCTGACCGGCGACAGGATCACCGTGGCCAGCCGCACCGACCTGCCAGACCCCGCGGAAGTAACCGGATGGGTCGGCACCTTCGCGCCGCAGCAGATCGCCCTGCTGCGCAACGTTTCCGCCACCGCCGCGATCCTCGTCGGCTACGGACCCGCCCCCACCGTCACCCCCGCGCTCGACGCGCTGCGCCCGCGGCTCCTGGCCGCCGGGATCGACCTGCTCGACACGCTGCGCGTCACCGACCGCCGCTACCACTCCTACCAGTGCCACGACCCCCACTGCTGCCCTGTCGACGGGCTGCCGTTCGACCCCACGAGCTCCGCCACCGCCGTGCACGCCATCGTCGCTGGGCAGGTCGCCCTACCCGACCGGGCCGCCCTCGTCGCCAGCGTCGCCCCCATCACCGGCCCCACAAGTGACGCCATCACCACCGCCACCCGCCGCGCACGCCAACGCCTCACCGCCGTGCACGCCGCGGGCGGCCGGGCGGCGATCATCCGCGCCGGACGCGCCGCGGTCGAGGCGACGTTCACCCGCTACCGCCACGACGACGTCGCCGCCGACGACGAGGTGGCCTGGCTGACGGTCCTGCTCACTGACACCGCCGTGCGCGACATCGCCTGGCAAGCCACCGACACCCAACCCTGGCACCTCGCGCTGTGGACCGACCTCACGCGCCGGGCCGACCCGTCCGTGGCCGCCGCCCCGGCGAGCCTGCTCGCGTTCACCGCCTGGCGAGACGGCCTCGGCACGCTCGCCGCGGTCGCCCTCGACCGGGCCCTGACCGCCGACCCGCTCTACCGCCTCGCCCACCTCATCGACCGCGCCCTACGCCACGGCATCCCACCTGCCGCCCTCGATCAGGGGCCCGCCACCGGCGACCCCACCGCGTAACTCCATCCCCACAGCCAGCACGCCTCGCACGCCCTGCGCCGTCCGCCGCCCCACGGGCGGTCAGCCAAGCCGAGGCGTCTCGCGCCAGCGGCCCGCAGCTAACGCCGCATAAGCAGCCCGGCCTACGCATCAGCGAACTCACCGCACCAGCGACAGCGCCGCCGCACGGCGTCCGGCTACCCGCCCATCACAGGGGCCACCGGCCCAGGACCAGAAACGAGCACACCGATGGCACTGCATCTGCACTTCGACCTCTCCGACACGCTGCGACTAGCCGAACACGCCGACTCGAGCACCGCGCACGCCCCGTCCTTGACCGAGCACGAGGACGACCTCACCTGTCCCGGCGCGCTCGTCTGGGTCCACGACCACGGCGTCTACCTCATGTCCAGCGGCCTGCCCCGCCTCGAGGACCCGAACCGGCCCGACTCCAGCCTCGTCGTGTACGCCCACGGCTGGAACCCCGACCTCGACGGCCACCGACGGGATGCGGACCTCGGCGGGGATGACTTCGCCGAACACCTGCACCTCACCGAACAGCCCACCCCGCTGATCGGCGTCCTGCGCGCCGCCCACGCCGGCGGCTACCGGTGGCTGCAGCTGACCGTCACCGGCGACACCTACGAGGTGCGCCTCAGCCGCACCCGACAGCCCTGACCAGCCCGCACACGCCTTGCCCCGCCTGCCTGGACAGCAGGCGGGGCAAGGGCGCCGCGCCCACGAAGGGAACCCTGATGAGCACACCTGAGGCGACCATGCCGCACCCGCCGACCCTCGAAGCCGTCCTCCGCGACGCCTGGAACGCGTTCCAGCCGCACCAGCCCGCCCCGCTGGGATGGCTCACCCACACCAGCACCCAGATCCACGCCTACCTACGCGACCACACCAGCCCGCCCCCGGCGCCGCAACCGCCAGCCAGCGGCGAGGCCGACCCGCTGGCCCACTTCCGCCGCCAGGTGTGGCAGGCGCTGCGCGACGCGACCAGCGAACACGACATCGACGTCGACGCCGCCGACCGCGTCCTGCACGCCCTGGACCTGCCAGGACTGCCCCGCCGCTGGCAGGTCCGCCTCACCCTGCCGATCACCGTCGAAGTCACCGCCCCCAGCCGCGAAGACGCCTTCGACACCGCCGAGAACCTCGTCGAGACCACTCTGACCGGCAGCGGCCACGACACCCACATCGACTGGGACCGCCACGCCCGCGACGACGCCACCCCCGGCGAGCACGACAGCACCGCCACCGAACCGGCCGACCTGCGGTGACCGCGACACCGCCACCCACCCCGCACCATGCCGAACCGGCCGCCCGAAAGGACACCCCAGTGACACTGCGTCTCATCCGCAAGTACACCGGCCACGACATCACCGACGACGCCGTCGCCGCCGCCCGACACGCAAGCGGCACCCTGCCGGTGCTCGCCGCCGCGATCGTCGACACCTGCCACGCCCTCACCACCACCGAAGCCAACCTCACCCGCTGCGCCGACACCATCGCCGCACACCTCGCCGACGTCCGCCGCGCGCTGAACGCCGGACCCGGCCAGCCGGCGCCCACCCTCGATCCACTCGGTGTGCTACAGGCCCACGGCCCGCGCTTGAACGCCCTGACCGTCCAGCGCGGCACCCAGATCAGCCACCTGCAGGCCCTGGCCCGGATCTGGCTGGCCCACCACCAACCCCACCAGCCGCCCACCGCCGAACAGGCCGAGCAGGTACAACACGCCGCCGAGCGCATCCTCGCCGCGATCGACGACGACATCAGCGAAGGCACCGTCCCCGCCGGCATCGGCTCCTTCACCGACCTGCACCGCTACGTCGACGACAACGACTACCTGATCGCCGCCGGTGTCCCCTACGACGGCACCACAGACAGCATCAACCTCGCCGTCGCCGCGCAGGGCCTCATCGTCGCCAGCCTGCGCACACCCAGGCGCCCGTTCTGCACCCACAGCACCTGCCGCTTCCCCGCACACGACCACACCACCAGCCAAGGGCCCGACGGCGCCGACCTCAACGCGGCCGCGCCCCTGCGCTGCCGGCACTGCGACCAACCCGCCCACTACGACCACCGCCTCGACGACTACCGCCACGACGACCCCGCCACACCCGACTGCTTCCTCATCCACCGCGACGACTGACCCGCACCCGGTGCTCCGGCGCGGGCGGCGGCGACTTGATCAATCCGGAAAGTCGAGCGTCACTGCACCCGGTCGCCGCCCCGGCGGACCCGACAGCGGCATCCCCACACCGCTGGCCGGGACGGCGACCACCCCGCACCGACACCGCCTACGAAGGGCAACGCGAATGGCCCAGCCGCACCGCCGCGTCGTACCCCGCACCGTCACCGACGTCCTGCTGTGGCTGCTCGCCGCCGACGTCACCGCCGCTCACCCACCCCACCCCGCACGGCCGGACCGCTGCGCGAACCTGCGCTGCACCGGCGAGGCATACCCGTGCCCGCCCACACGCGACGCCCAGCGGGCCCGCCGGGCCGCCAGCCGGCCCACGCTGCTGGCCCGCGGCCGAGCACGGGTGCCAGCGCCGGTCGCCGCCGCGGCCCCCCGGTTCGTCGGCTGGTTCCACCCCACCACGCCGGCGCAGCAGACGAGGTCGTCGCCGCGCGCCGCGTGACGCCGGGCCCGCCCGGCCTGCCGCCGTACCCCCACACCGACGGCCGATCGAACCGCCGGATCTCCATGCTGGAGGAACCATGAGTGTCCGGGCCGAGGACCCTCACCGGCTATGCCCGCGCCGCGGTCGACCTGCGCCTGCAAGCGCGCGGGCGGGGCGCCCTGCTGCTCGGCGAAACCGTATCCATCCTCGCCCGATGAACCCCTCGACTCCCACGAACCCGCTCCCGCATCCCCGAGTGCGACGTGCGTACAGCGTTCACCGCCGACAGCAGGCACGACGTCACCCTCACCGCCAAACCCCGTCTGGACGGACGCCATGCCCAGCGGTGTGACCGATGCCGTCGACGCGCTGGCCTGCGGGCTCGGCTACACCGCCGACTGGCGGGCGCCGCACCACCACCTCGACCAGCCGGCCGTGGCCGTACTCATCGCCGTCACCACCGCCACCTGGTTCACCGCCAGCCAGCAGCACCGCCACGAGCGCACCGTCACCGCGCTACTCGGCGACGTCACCCCCGCCGCCGCAACCGACCCGCGCGAGGAGGACACCGCCGCCATGGCGGCCCATCTCGTGCTGAGCCTTTACGACGCCCACCACACGGCGCTTGACGAGGCGCGCGAGGTCATCGGGCCGCTCGTGGCGCTCGGAATTCTCACCTCCACGTCCTGACCCCCGCGACGGGCGGCCACGGGCACCCGCGACTCCACACCCAGGAGAATCGCCATGCCGGACACCGGATACCCCTTCGACACCCGCAACCGCGCCTACCAGCGGTTCCTCACCCTCGCCGGCGACCACTTCGAGGTCGTCGGCTGGGACAACGCCACCACCGGCCGCCCCACCATGATCACTCTGATCGACATCGGCAGCCGCGACGCGCGTTCAGCCTCGCCCTGCTCGACAGCGCCGAGGACCACCGGCCCCACGCCCTGCTCGCCGTCACCACCACCGCCGCAATGTCCCTGCACGGCCCCATCCCCGGCCGCGCCGCCGCCGACTACGCCCCCCACCTGGCCATACACAACGCCGACGTCGCCGCCACCACGCCGGTGGGCCTGCACGACCCCGACGCACCGCACGTCGCCGATGACGACGAGTAGACGGCCGTTCCGCCGGACCTCGCGGCAGCCGCCCGCACCGCCACCCTCGACGCGGCACGCGTCGCGCTGGTCCTGCTGGACCGCGAACGCGCCCAGCTCCCCGTCGTCGGACCCTTCCCCAGCATCAACGCCGCCGAAGCCTGGCAGCCCGACGCCGACGGCTGGCCACCGGTCGACCGGCTTCTGCTCCCCGTCCACACCCCCGTCACCCGGGACTGACCGGTCTCCACCCCCAGCAACGCCGCACGCGCAACCCTTCGTCCCCAACAAGCCCGGAGCGCCGAGGAGAGCGCGACGAGCACCGCGGCGCACCACGCCCCACCCCAGTTGTCCGTCTGCCAGCGCGCCGCCGGCCACCCGCGGCGGGCTGGCACCCGTGCACAGGAGTCTCACCACGTGACCGGCACCAGCGGCCAGGTCAAGCGGGCCCTGCCCATACCGAGCTCGACGGCATCCGCGCCGTCGGCACCGCAGCGACCACCACCGCCAGTCTGCCGCGCCGCACGGCTGGGCGGTTTCACCCCGCCGCTGGCCGACCTCGACCTCGCCGACCCGCCCGCGCGACGCACGCAACCCGGCACCTGGCCATCTCACTCCCGGCAGCACCGCGAACCGCGACGCGGCCCGCCCGGCACGTCCCACCCCCCGTGCCGCCGCGCCGTGGCGGCACCGCGCAGAAAAAGAAGAGGAGCAATCATGATTTCCGTGCCCGACCCCGACTCTGACACTGAGGCCGACGGCAGTGCTGGCCTCAGCGTCGGCGACCCGGTCCTCGGCAAGTCGCGGCTGCTGTCGCGGCAGTGCGACACCTGCATCTTCGCTTCCGGTAACAGGATGCGCCTCACGCCCGGCCGGCTGCGTGACCTCGTCGCGCAAGCCCGCCGCCGGGAGTCGTTCATCATCTGTCACGACAGTCTCCCGCACTACCTGTACCCCGAGGCCAGGCCGGCGATCTGCCGGGGCTTCGCCGACCGCTACCGCACCCAGGCGCTGCAGCTCATGGAACTGCTCTTCGGCTTCGTCGAGGTCGACCCGCCGCAGCCACCCCAGCCCGACAGCGCCCCGCCCGAGGGAGTTGACCCGTGACCGGCATGGAGGACTTCTGGCGCCGCCAGAGCGAGATGATCGACCGGGTCGGCTGGTCGGTCACCCTCGTCCACCCGTCAGACGGCGACCCCGACCACGAGGTGCCGTTCGCCTACACCGTCGGCCTCACCGCCCACGACTACCCCGAACTGATCACCGCCGGGCTGCCCCCCGGGGTCGCCCACAGCCTGCTCAACGACCTCGCCGGACGGGTGTACGACAAAGCCGAACGGTTCACCCACGGCCAACGCATCAGCGACCTCATCGCAGGCTACGACGCGATCATCATCCACGGGCCACCCACCGACGACCTGCTGCCCGGCATGGCGAGCGCCCGCTACGGCCGCGACCAGATCCGACTCCAACAGCTGGTGTGGCCCGACCAGCAGGGCCGATTCCCCTGGGACAACGGGT
Organism: Micromonospora sp. NPDC005161; assembly: GCF_053599855.1. Lineage (NCBI taxonomy): Bacteria > Bacillati > Actinomycetota > Actinomycetes > Micromonosporales > Micromonosporaceae > Micromonospora > Micromonospora sp. NPDC005161. The sequence goes on along the minus strand of NZ_JBSFYQ010000067.1, from coordinate 1,556 downwards.
ACGACCTCAACCCGCAGGCACAGCCGCTGATCGCCCAGATGTAGCCGGACAACCCAACCGCCGCCGCCCGGGATCCGGACGCCCCCACAGGCGTCCGGATCCCGGGCACGACCGAACCGTCGGTCGCCCAGGTTCGCACAGGAACCACTGGCATGGCCGGCGCTGAGATTAACCCACCGTCACGCGGTCACGCGGCGCGAGCGGAGGCGTGGGCTCCCGGCGATTCGCCGGGCCCGGAGTGAGAAGGCGGGTCCTTTCGTCGTTCCGCAGCACCGTGCGACCGGACCAGCACTGGCCCCTGCGCCACTGGGCGATTCGTGCTTCTCGCGTCGCAGGAGCCAGGTCCGGGCCATCGGCGGCGGAAGCTGCGGGCTGAGGCCCCGGCTACCCGGCGCCGCCGCACGACGGCGGTCCACGAGACTCCAACTGTCGGCGTACCAGCACAAGTGCAGAGCCGAGTACGGCTGGAGGTTCAAACCCACCAAAGTGCGCGACGGACGCTGCTGAGCCCGACGCACCCTCGGCTTCCGCTCATGGCACCCCTTTGTGTCAAGACACCGCTCGGAGGGCGGGTTTAGGCTGGGTGGTGGCGGGTCCGGGAAGTGGCTTGTCCGAAGGGCCGATGTCCGGGGTCAGGTCGGTCACGCTGGATTGCAGAGTCGTCCCCGAGTGCCCTCCCGGATCCGCCGCCTGCCGTCGTTGCTGGTCTGCGAGCATGCGGGCGTAGACGACGTTGGACAGTCGCCGCTTGAGCGCCCGCATGGCTTCCATGGAGGTCTTCCCGGCGGCTTTCTTCGTGTCGAAGTAGGCGCGACCTTCGGTGCGGTTGCGTAGCTGGACCACGGCCATGATGTGCAGCGTCCGGTTGATCCGCCGGTTGCCGGCGCGGGAAAGCCGGTGACGCTTCTGGTCGCCGCAGGAGGCGTCCAGCGGGGCGGTGCCGTTCCAGGAGGCGAACCGGTTGCGGTCGGCGAAGCGGCGGATGTCGCCGACGTCTGCCAGCAGCCGGGCTGCACCTGACGGGCCAATGCCGTGCAGGTCCATCAGGGTGCAGCCGCGGGCGATCACCAGTTCCTTGAGGTCCTTCTCCGCGGTCTTGATCTTCTTGTCGATGCTTTCGAGTTCACCGATCAGCTCGACGGCGAGGCGGCGTCTGGTCTTGCCCACGATGTCGCGGGGTTTGATGGTCGCGATCAGCGCACGTGCCTGCCGGGCGGACAGGAATTGCTTTGCCCCGCCTGGGAAAAGTTCCAGCAGCAGCCGGTGCAGCCGGTTGACGGTCTGCGTCCGTGCGCGGCCAAGCTCGTCGCGACGGTCGACCAGCATCCCCATCACCTGCAGGTCCGGGTCGAGCTGGACCTGCACCAGGTTCGGCGAACGCAGTGCCACCATCGCCACCGAGTGCGCATCCACCGGGTCGGTCTTGCGGCCGTTGCCAGTGGCGAACACCCGCACCTGAGCCAGGGCGATTGCGTAGTCGGGCGGTAGGGCTCTGAGCTGGGGACCTGTGGAGTGAATGGCCTCTGTGGAGGCGAAGGGGGCGGGTGAGATCGCAT
>NZ_JBSFYQ010000066.1:0-22487 GCF_053599855.1 Micromonospora sp. NPDC005161 | reverse complement strand
CCCAGGCCAGCACCACGGCGGGGGGTGACCTGCTCTTCACCACCCACGGCTTCACCCTGCGGCCGTACTACATCGGCGACGCCCAGGCCGCCTCGACGTACTTCCGACGGATCGAGCCGACGATCGTGTTCGGCTCGGTCGACACCGGCGTACCGAACCACAAGCGCAACGACGGCCTGCCGAACTACGACATACCCGTGCAGGGAATCACCTCACCCGGCACCGACGGCCCGACCTTCCTCGACCTGGTCTGGGATCAGGCGCCCTTCGAGAATCACGGCCAGTTCGTCAGCACCGTCACCCGCATCGCCGAGGAGTTCCTCGATGCGGGCGTCTTCACCGCCGCGGAGAATGACCTCATCGTCTCCCACGCGGCCCGGTCGAACAAGGAACTCGCTCCATAGGAGACACCGGCCGTCGTCGAATCCGCCCACCAAAGGCCGCGGCCCGGTCGACTCGAGTCGACCGGGCCGCGGTATCGCCCACATTCCGCTGGGCAAACGCCTTGACGCGTCAATAACGCCCGGCAATTCTCGTGGGCAGCAATTCGCTATTTCAACCACGCCGCGCAGTCCCTGGGCGGCGCAGTAACCGTGCTCCGGTACGAACTGGCAACTCCCGGTTACAGCTCCTATCGGTCGCGCGAACCCGTCATTTCAACCGATTCCAATTAGGCTTGTGTCTCGACAGTGTTAGCGATAACATCTGCTCGCTTGTCAGCGCACACCGAACGCGACTGCACGATATTGACTGCCACCCGGCTCGGGACTGCCTCGAGCCGATTTTGAGGAGGAGACCAGATGGCGAGGAACAGGAGATTCCGCCGGCTACTGTGCGTCGTTAGCGCGGGAGTCATGGCGATTGGCCTGTCGGCGTGTTCCAGCGGTGGAGGCGACACTGGCGGAGGCGACGAGCTGACCACGATCGGCTTTGTAGCCGTCGGTCCGGAGGGTGCATGGCGGCAGGCCAACGAGGCCAACATGCAGGAGACCTTCACGAAGGAGGCCGGCTTCGACCTGAAGTACGCCCCGGCTACGAACCTGGACCAGAAGTCGCAGATCGACGCGTTTACGTCCTTTGTGGACGAGGGCGTGGATGTCATCCTGCTGTCGGCGACGGAGGGCTCGGGCTGGGAGGACTCGCTCAAGCGCGCCCAGGAGGCGGAGATTCCCGTCATCCTGATCGACCGTGGCATCGAGCCCGACGCGACCGACCTCTACGCCACCCGCATCGCGCCCGACAACTTGCAGGTCAGCAAGTCGGTCGCCGGATGGGCCGCGGAGACCTTCCCCCAGGGGGCGAACTACTTCGTGATCGAGGGGCCCGCGGGCGTCTCCGTCGTCAACGAGCGCAACCGTGGCTGGAACGAGACGATCGGCGCGAAGACCGAGTTCAAGAAGCTCGGCGCGCAGACGGCCAACTGGTCGACGGAGGAGGCGAAGAGCGTCTTCGAGACGGTGCTCAAGTCGAACAAGAACAACGTCCAGCTCGTCTTCGCGCAGAACGACGAGATGGGCCTCGGCGCTGTCCTCGCTGTCGAGGAGGCTGGCCTGGTGCCCGGCAAGGACGTGAAGATCGCCACGATCGACGGCACGCACAACGCCGTCCAGGCGCTGGCGGACGGCAAGCTGAGCTTCGTCGCGGAGTACAACCCGTTGTTCGGTGAGACGGCCCTGGACGCGGTGAAGAAGGTTCTCGCTGGTGACAAGGTCGAGTCGTACATCATCGTGCCGAGCCTGACGTTCAACTCGCCGGATGCGGCCAAGACGGCGCTGCCCAGCCGGAAGTACTAGTTCCGGGCGGCGCCCGATCGGCCCCGATCTGGGCCGGCGGTGCCGGGGCCTTCCGAACCGGGGGAGGCCCCGCACCGCGTGACATCACCACTGCGAGTCGATCGTGGTGGTTGCAGGCGGCAGCTGCGAGGTAGGGAAAATGACAGGATCACCACCGATCGTCGAGATGCAGGGCATCTCCATCGCGTTCCCCGGGGTGAAGGCGCTCGACAACGTCGACTTCCGACTCTTTCAGGGGGAAGTCCACACCCTGATGGGTGAGAACGGCGCCGGCAAGTCCACTCTCATCAAAGCGCTGACAGGCGTCTATCGGATCGATGCCGGGTCCATCCTGATCGCGGGGCAGGGGCGGCGCCTGAACGGCACCGCCGACGCCCAGGCGGCGGGCATCTCCACCGTGTACCAGGAGGTGAACCTGTGTACAAACCTGACGATCGGTGAGAACGTCATGCTCGGACACGAGGTGCGCGGCCGGATCGGCGTGAACTGGCGGGCCACCAACAAGGCGGCGACGGAAGCGCTCGCCAAGCTGGGGCTCGGGCATCTCAACCCGCGCCGACCCCTTTCCAGTGTCTCGCTGGCGATGCAGCAGCTGGTGGCGATCAGCCGGGCGATGGTCACGGACTCCAAAGTTCTCATCCTCGACGAGCCCACGTCGAGCCTCGACGCGAACGAGGTCGACGGGCTGTTCCAGGTGATCCGCCGGCTGCGTGACCAGGGGGTGGCGATCCTCTTCGTATCGCACTTCCTCGATCAGGTGTACGCGATCAGTGATCGCCTGACGGTGCTGCGGAACGGGAAGTACGAGGGCGAGTACCTCACCCGCGAACTGGACCGCACCGTGCTCATCTCGAAGATGATCGGCAAGGATCTCGCGGCGCTGAAGTCCTTGGGATCCAACCGTCAGACCGAGGAGCGCGACCGGACCGTCATCCCCCTCGTGAAGGCGACCGGGATCGGCCGGACGGGTTCGATCGAGCCCACGGATCTGGACCTGCATCGGGGCGAGATCGTCGGGTTCGCCGGGCTACTCGGATCGGGTCGCACCGAACTCGCTCGGCTGCTCTACGGGGCGGACCGGCCGGACAGCGGCGAGGTGGAAATCGAGGGAAAGAAGTCCGAGATCCACACCCCGGTCGACGGCCTCGAGCACCGCATCGCGTTCTCCACCGAAAACCGCCGTGACGAAGGCATCCTCGGCGATCTCACCGTCCGCGAAAACCTCATCCTGGCCGTTCAGGCCAAGCGAGGGTGGCCGCTGCCGCTGCCGCGCCGTGAGCAGGACGCGATCGTCAGCAAATACATGGCTGCCCTGAACGTGCGACCCGCCGACCCCGAGCAGCCGATCAAGAATCTCTCCGGCGGCAACCAGCAGAAGGTACTGCTCGGCCGTTGGCTCGCGACGAACCCGGAGCTCCTGATACTCGACGAGCCAACCCGGGGGATCGATGTGGGCGCCAAGGCCGAGATCCAGGAGAGCGTCGCGGAGCTCGCCGGAGGCGGCGTCGCTGTCGTGTTCATCTCCTCCGAGCTCGAGGAGGTGATTCGGCTGAGCGATCGCATCGTCGTCCTGAAGGACCACCGCAAGATCGGCGAGATCATCAACGGACCCGATGTCACCGCCCAGGAGGTCGTCGACATCATCGCCGCGCATGGGGAAGCCGCTCTCGAAAGCGACATCATCGATCCGGACGGGAAGGACAGCACCGCGTGAGAACGACAGAGCGGCGGACCGGCGCGGGGGGGCGAGACCTGATCCGGCGGCCTTACTTCTGGGGGATCATCGCGATCCTGTTGCTCCTCCTGGTAAACGTCCTCAAGGACCCATCCTTCCTTGCGGTTTCGGTCAACTCGGCCAACGGCAACCTGGTGGGCAACCTCCTCGACATCCTTCGGGCATCCGCGCCGATCCTGATGATCGCGGTCGGCATGTCGTTGGTCATCGCGACCGGTGGGATCGACCTGTCGGTCGGCTCCATCATGGTCGTCGCCGGCGCGGTCTCCATGGAGTTCCTCAAGGCGAGCGGTGACTCGACCTCCAGCGGAGTGGCGCTCGGCGCACTGGGCCTGGCTCTGGCGGTGAGTGCGCTGCTGGGCGTCGTCAACGGCATCCTGGTGTCCGTCGTCGGGCTTCAGCCGTTCATTTCGACGCTCGTCATGATGCTTGCCGGCCGTGGGCTGGCGAAGGTGATCACCTCGGGGCAGAACACAGCCGCCTCCAACGGACCGTTCCGATGGATCGCGAACGGATACGTCATCGGTTTGCCGGTTGTGGTGCTGCTCGCCGTCGTGGTGGTGGTCATCGTTGCTGTCGTCGTCCGCCGCAGCGCGCTCGGTCTGATGATCGAGGCTATCGGCATCAATCCGAAGGCCAGCCGGATGGCGGGGATCAGACCGCGTGGCCTGCTCATCACGGTTTACGCGGTCAGCGGCGTCCTAGCCGGGATCGCCGGTGTCTTCGCGACGGCGAGCGTGATGACCGTCGACGTTTCCAGGACCGGATACCAGCTCGAGTTGGACGCAATCCTCGCCGTGGTGATCGGCGGCGCCTCGCTCGCCGGTGGCAAGTTCTCCATGGGCGGCGCGGTCGTCGGTGGGCTGCTGATCGCGACGCTGGACAAGACGATCGTGTTCCTCGGCGTCTCCTCCTCGGCGACGCCCGCCTTCAAGGCGGCGGTCATCATCGTGCTGTGCCTACTTCAGTCCGAGCGGGTACGAAATCTGTTCACGCAGCGCCCCGTACCAACCGCTCGCGCGCCGAAGGCTCGCGCGCCTAAGGAGAGCGTGACCGCATGACCATCACGATTCTCCCCGATCCCCCCGGGGCGGAGACGAAGTCACGGATCGGTCGGCTGACGGATGTCGCGGCGCGGACGTGGCGGACGAACCTGACCACCGTGCCGACCCTCGCGGCCGTCGTGATCTTCATCGCCATGATGATCTATGGCGAACTCGCCTACGGGCGCATCCTGCAGTACAACACGCTGTCGAACCTGCTCATCAACAACGCCCATCTGGTGATCATCGCGGTGGGCATGACGTTCGTCATCCTGACCGGCGGAGTCGACCTGTCGGTGGGCGCCGTGATCGCGTTCTCCAGCGTCGCCGGGTTGCTCCTGGCCAACGCCGGGTGGAACCCGTGGGTCGTGATGGTGCTGATGATCGGGATCGGCACGGCCTTCGGTGTCGCGTCTGGCGTCCTGGTCCAGTACTTCAAGGTGCAGCCCTTCATCGCGACCCTCGCGATGATGTTCCTCGCCCGCGGTCTCGCCTCGACACTGAGCACCACACCCGAACGGCTCGCCGACGACTCGTCCATCAGATCGCTGGCGACGAAGTTGAAGATCATAGACGGCGAAAAGGTCAATGACCTGGTCCTGACACCGGGCGTGCTGATCGCCGTCCTTGTCGTCGTCGTCGGATTCGTCGTGCTCCACCGGACCCGAACCGGCCGCACCGTTTACGCCATCGGCGGCTCCGAGCAGTCCGCCGCGCTGATGGGCCTGCCCGTGGTACGCACCAAGCTCTGGGTGTACGCGATCAGCGGAACGCTCGCCGGCCTGGCCGCGGTCGTCTACACCTCGCGGTTGGGTATCGCGCAGAACATCACGGGCATCGGCTGGGAACTGGACGCGATCGCAGCCGTCGTGATCGGCGGCACGCTCCTGACCGGGGGCGCGGGGTACGTCCTCGGGTCGGTGGTCGGCGCGCTCGTTCTCGGTCTGATGAACGTGCTGATCACCCGGGACGGCGGGATCAGGCCCGAGGCCACGACCATCATCACCGGTGGCATCTTGCTCGTCTTCGTGCTGCTGCAGCGAGCACTGACCGCACGCAGACGCGAGTGAGGACGGTAACGATCGTGCAGGTTCGGGACTCGTTGACGGAGGTGGCCGGGTGAACGGACAGAGTGGTATTCAAGAGCGGTACGTGATCGGCGTCGACTTCGGCACCCTGTCCGGCCGGGCGATCGTGGTCCGCGTCTCGGACGGAGCGGAGCTCGGCTCGGCCGTCCACGAGTACGAGCACGGCGTCATGGACGACGTCCTCACCGCCGCACCGGCCGCCGCAGGGCGGGTGCAGCTCGGTTCAGACTGGGCACTGCAGGCGCCGCAGGACTACGTCGAGGTGCTCAAGCACGCGGTGCCGGCCGCGGTCGCGGCCTCCGGAGTCGATCCGGGCGAGGTGATCGGCATTGGCACGGACTTCACGGCATGCACGATGGTGCCCACCCTCGCCGACGGGACCCCCCTGAGCGACCTGCCCGAGTTCGCGGCGCGGCCGCACGCGTACGTCAAGCTGTGGCGGCACCACGCCGCCCAGCCGCATGCGGACCGCATCAACGCCCTGGCGCATGACCGGCGCGAGCCGTGGATCACGCGCTACGGCGGTCTCATCTCGAGCGAGTGGGAGTTCGCGAAGGGACTACAGCTGCTGGAGGAGGACCCCGAGCTCTACTCCCGGATGGAGCACTGGGTCGAGGCGGCCGACTGGATCGTATGGCAGCTGACCGGCACGTACGTGCGCAACGGCTGCACGGCCGGCTACAAGGGCATCTATCAGGATGGCGCGTACCCGAGCCGGGAGTTCCTGGCGGCGCTGAATCCCGACTTCGCGGGGTTCGCCGACGACAAGGTCGCCCACCAGATCGGACAGCTCGGGGACGTCGCGGGCACCCTGAGCGCCCGGGCGGCGGCGTGGACCGGGTTGCCTGAGGGCATCGCCGTGGCGGTGGGCAACGTCGACGCGCACGTCACCGCGCCCGCCGCCCAGGCCGTCCAGCCCGGCCAGATGGTCGCGATCATGGGAACCTCGACCTGCCATGTGATGAGCCACGACCAGCTCGCCGAGGTTCCGGGCATGTGCGGCGTCGTCGACGGCGGGATCGTCTCGGGACTGTACGGCTACGAGGCTGGCCAGTCCGGGGTCGGCGACATCTTCGCGTGGTACGTGAACAACCAGGTGCCCGGGCGCCTGCACGACGAGGCTGCCGCCGCCGGCAAGAGCATCCATCAGCACCTGACCGATCTGGCGTACGCCGAGCCCGTCGGCGCCCACGGCCTCGTGGCGCTCGACTGGCATTCGGGTAACCGTTCGGTGCTCGTCGACCACAAACTGTCGGGCGTGATCGTGGGGCAGACCCTCGCAACCCGTCCCGAACAGGGCTACCGGGCGCTGCTGGAGGCGACCGCGTTCGGCACGCGGGTCATTGTCGAGACCTTCGCCGCCGCCGGTGTGCCCGTGACCGAGTTCATCGTCGCCGGCGGGCTGCTGAAGAACCCGCAGCTCATGCAGACGTACGCGGACGTGCTGCGCCTGCCGATCTCGACGATCGCGAGCGAGCAGGGTCCCGCGCTCGGCTCGGCGATCCATGCGGCCCTCGCTGCCGGGGCGTATCCCGACATCCGCGCCGCCGCCGCCGCGATGGGCGCGGTCGACCGTTCGGTCTACACCCCGAACGAGACGGCTGCCGCGGTATACGACCAGCTCTTCGCTGAGTACCGCACGCTGCACGACTACTTCGGCCCGGGCGCGACCGGGGCCATGAAGCGGCTGCGGGCACTTCGTCGCGACGCGCTCCAGGTCGCCAACTGGGCGGCGGAGTCCGTCCCCGAGCTGGTCGAAGGGGTCAGTGCGTGAGCGGGATCTTCAGCCATGACGTGCAATCGGCAATCGAAGCCACCCGGGTGGAGGTGGCGCGCCTCCACGGGGAGCTGACCCGGTACGGGCTCGTCGTCTGGACGGCCGGCAACGTGTCGGGCCGGGTCCCGGGCGCCGATCTGTTCGTCATCAAGCCGTCCGGCGTCTCCTACGACGCGCTGGCGTCCGAGAACATGATCCTCTGCGACCTGGACGGCAACGTCATCCCCGAGACCCCCGGCAGCGAGCGGGCACCCTCGAGCGACACCGCGGCACACGCATACGTGTACCGCCACATGGCCGGCGTGGGCGGTGTCGTGCACACGCACTCCACCTACGCGGTGGGGTGGGCGGCGCGCGGCGAGGAGATCCCTTGTGTCATCACCGCGATGGCGGACGAGTTCGGGGGGCCCATCCCGATCGGGCCGTTCGCGATCATCGGTGACGACTCGATCGGCCGCGGCATCGTCGAGACCCTCACGGGCCATCGCTCGCGGGCCGTACTGATGCAGAACCACGGGCCGTTCACGATCGGGGCGACGCCGAAGGACGCCGTGAAGGCCGCCGTCATGGTCGAGGATGTCGCGCGCACCGTGCACCTCGCCCGTGAGGCGGGCACCCTCATCCCGATTCCGGAGGAGGCGATCGACCGCCTCTACGACCGCTACCAGAACGTGTACGGGCAGGCCGATGATGCCCGCCGCGCCACCCCCGCCGCAGACGCGCCCGAGCAGGAAGAGATCTACGCATGACCCGCACCGCGCTCGCCACGTCCTTCGAGTCCTACGAGGTGTGGTTCCTTACCGGGAGCCAGGACCTGTACGGCGAGGAGACGCTCCGCCAGGTCGCCGAGCAGTCCCGCGCGATCGCCGACGAGCTCGGCGCCGGCGTGCCGGTCCGCGTCGTTTGGAAGCCCGTCCTCACCAGCTCCGACGCCATCCGGCGCCTTGCTCTCGAGGCGAACGCGGCGGACGGTGTCATCGGCGTCGTGGTGTGGATGCACACGTTCAGCCCCGCCAAGATGTGGATCGCTGGACTTGACGCGCTGCAGAAGCCGATCCTGCACATGCACACGCAGGCGAACGTCGAGCTGCCGTGGAGCGACATCGACTTCGACTTCATGAACCTGAACCAGGCCGCGCACGGCGATCGCGAATTCGGCTACATCCAGACGCGCCTCGGCGTGGCGCGCAAGACGGTCGTCGGCCACGTCTCGAACCCGCAGGTCGTCCGGCAGGTCGAGGACTGGCAGCGCGCGGCCGCGGGGTGGGCGGCGGTCCGCAGCCTCAAGCTCGCCCGGTTCGGCGACAACATGCGCTACGTGGCCGTCACGGAGGGCGACAAGGTGGAGGCCGAGCTGCGCTTCGGCGTGCAGGTGAACACGTGGGGCGTCAACGAGCTGGCCGATGCTGTGGACGCGGCAGCCGACGCCGACATCGACGCCCTGGTCGCGGAGTACGAGCAGACGTACGACGTCGTCCCCGAGCTGCGGGCCGGCGGCGAGCGGCACGCGTCGCTGCGCAACGGCGCCGCGATCGAGCTCGGGCTGCGTTCGTTCCTCGAGGAGGGCGGTTTCGGGGCGTTCACCACAAGCTTCGAGGACCTTGGCACGCTGAAGCAGCTACCGGGGCTCGCGGTGCAGCGCCTCATGGCCGAGGGCTACGGCTTCGGGGCGGAGGGCGACTGGAAGACCGCGATTCTCGTCCGCGTCGCGAACGTGATGGGCGCGGGTCTTCCCGGTGGCGCGAGTCTCATGGAGGACTACACGTACGATCTCGTGCCCGGCTCGGAGCGCATCCTCGGCGCCCACATGCTTGAGGTCTCGCCGTCGCTCGCGACCACGAAGCCGCGCCTGGAGATTCACCCGCTGGGCATCGGCGGCAAGGAGGACCCGGTGCGCCTGGTCTTCACGGCGGCTCCCGGCCCCGCCCTCGTCGTCGCGATGAGCGACGTGCGCGACCGCTTCCGGCTCGTCGCGAACGTCGTCGAGAACGTTCAGGCTCCCGACCTGCCGAAGCTCCCGGTCGGCCGCGCCGTGTGGCGCCCCCAGCCCGACTTCGCGACCTCGGCAGCGTGCTGGCTCGCCGCCGGTGCCGCCCACCACACCGTCATGACGACTGCCGTGGGGATCGACGTGTTCCGTGACTTTGCCGAGATCGCGAAGACCGAGCTCGTCGTCATCGACGAGAAGACGACCGTCCGGGACTTCCAGCGAGAGCTCCGGTGGAACCAGGCCTACTACCGTCTGAGCCAGGGACTATGAGCGGAGCCGCACCGCTTTCAGGCACGCAGCACACCATCCGTGCTGGCCACTACACCGCGACAATCGCCAGCGTCGGTGCCTCGCTGCGGGTGCTGCGGTTCCAAGCGCGTGACCTCGTGGTGCCCTTTGAGGCGGACCAGGTGCGGCCCGCTTACCGGGGTGCCACGCTGGCACCATGGCCCAACCGCGTGGTGGACGGCCGTTACACGTTCGCCGGGCTGGAACAGATCCTCGCGCTGACGGAGCCATCCCGCGGTCACGCGCTCCATGGCCTTGCCGCGTGGCTCGACTTCAAACAAATCGAAAAGGGATCCGGCCACGTGGTGCTCGCCACCACGATCGAGGCACAGGCTGGCTATCCCTTCCAGGTCGGGCTCGAGACCACCTACGCCCTGAATGGCTCCGGACTCACGCAGACGGTGCGCGCGACCAACCTCGGCGCGCAGACCGCTCCATTCGGCACCGGACCGCACCCCTACCTCGTCGCGGGACCGGATCCTCTCGACGCCTGGACGCTGGAACTGCCGGCGGATCAGGTCTCCGCAGTGACCGCGGACCGCCTGATACCGACAGGCATGCGCGCGGTGGACGAGGACGAACCCGCCCGCTTCGATTTCCGGGTCCCACGCCGTATCGCCGACGCGCGTATCGACCATGCCTTTACGGATCTGCGCAGGCCGATGCGAACGGGCGGTATGCCGTTCGCGTGACCAACGACTCCGGTTCCGGAGTCCAAATGACATGGGATCACAGGTGCCGGTGGGTGCAGGTCCACACCGCTGACCTGCCGGGAACAACCCACGATCGCGTCGGACTCGCGGTTGAACCCATGACTTGCCCGCCCGATGCCTTCAACTCTCACCGGGACCTCATCCTTCTCGATCCTGGCGAGTCCACGACTGTGTCATGGACGATTGCGGCGATCGAGTCGAGCGCGGACGAATAGGAGCCTCGGATGCCCGCACTACTTTGGGGAAATTGATCTGTGGCACGAAGTGTCTGGCAACGAACGGCTCCAGCACGGAGGTAGTGGTCGCGGTGGGTGATATATGCGAGCATAAATCCGCTGTCGACTCACCGCCTCGCCTGCCCGCCGGCTGATCGGTCTGACGGCGATCATCACCGCCGCCTTCGGCCTGAGCGATGTGTGCGAGGGATGGCTGGGGCGGCGGCGCGCGACGGGCTCAAGGTCGTCGTCCAGTGTGGGCAGTAGTGGTGAACGTGATGGAACGGTGGGAATCGAGCATGATGAGCCATAGACGGCACGGCTGGGAGCGATCGGAGTGAGCGTGTCGAGCAACCGTCGGTTGCCGGTGATGAGTGATGTCGCGCGGCTGGCGGGCGTCTCCCACATGACCGTTTCCCGGGTTCTCAACGAGCCGAAGACGGTCCGGCCGGAGACCCGCGAGCGGGTCCGGCTCGCTATCGAGCAGCTTGGCTACCGGCGCAACAGCGCCGCGCGCAGCCTGGTCACCCGCCGGTCCCAGACACTCGGCGTCGTCTGCTTCGATACCACGCTGTACGGGCCTGCCTCCACGCTCAATGGCATCGAGCACGCGGCCGAGGACGCGGGGTACGCCGTCAGCGTCGCGACTCTGCGTCGTCCGACGCCCGAGGCGGCGGCGCAGGCCGTGCAGCGCCTGGTCGACCAGTCCGTGGAGGGACTGGTCCTCATCGCCCCGCAGGCCTCCGCCGCGGTCGCGCTCATCCGTGCCGTGCCGACGAACCTGCCCGTCGTCGCGGTGGAGAGTGCGCTTCCGCACGTCACCAGCGTCTCGGTAGACCAGGAGCTCGGCGCCCGCATGCTCACCGACTACCTGCTATCGCTCGGCCACGAGACCGTGCACCACGTGCGTGGTCCGGCCGACTGGAGCGAGGCGAACGGTCGTGTGGAGGGCTGGCTGGCCGCGCTGGAGGCACAGGGCCGGCCGGCGCCGAAGGCGCTGCCCGGTGACTGGAGCGCAAAATCGGGTTACCTTGCTGGCCAGAGGATAGCCAAGGCCGGCGTCGCCACCGCCGTGTTCGCAGCCAACGACTCAACGGCGTTGGGTGTGCTCCGGGCGCTGCACGAGGCCGGTGTCCGGGTGCCCGAGGACGTCAGCATCGTGGGCTTCGACGACATCCCGGAGGCCGCGTACATGACGCCCCCGTTGACCACCGTCAGTCAGCCGTTCCGCGAAGTCGGGCAACGCAGCCTCGAGATCCTGCTCGCCGAGATCGAGGGAGACGGCGAGAGCGGCAGTTCGACCGTCATCCCGCCAGACCTGGTGGTCCGGCAGAGCGCGCTCGGTCGCGCACCCTGAACGCCGGCACTGTCGCGGCCGTGAAGAAGACCGATGGACCGCACACGACTGGCCTCACTTGGCCCAGGGCGCGAGCGCTAACAGCGATGGCGTCAACCCCACGACGACGAATTTTTGATGGTTGACACAAGATGTTGACATTCTTATGTTAACGCTAACCATTGACCACCCGCCGCATCCTCCGCCTCAGCGGGGAAGGGTCGGCGTCAACACCCCTACACCCTGGCCACTGGCGGACGACCTGCGCGTCGCCGCCCGACAGGAGAACGACGTCCATGTTGCAATCGAGCTACCGCGCCGGCCCACGCCGCAGGCTCCTACGTCTCGCCATGCCCCTCGCCCTCGCCGGAATCGGCCTGAGTCTGGGCACCTCGGCGGCCCACGGGGAGGCGGTCCCCGCCGACGGCCTGATCGTGCACTACCCGATGGACCAGACAGCAGGTGGCACCGTCACCGACACGTCCGGGAACGGTCGGAATGCCGCCGTCAGTGGTGACATCACCTGGCGTGGCGCCGAGGGCCTGCAGCTCGGGGGTACCAACGGTCACGTCAAGCTGCCCGACAACCTGATGCGTGATCTTTCGCAGATCACGGTATGGCTCGACGTACGGATCGCTGCCGACCAGGCCAGCCCCTACTTCATCTGGGGCTTGGGCAACAGCAGCAACGGGGCGGGCAACGGCTACCTCTTTACCACCGGCAACGCCTACCGCACCTCGATCGCGACCGGGAACTGGTCCACCGAGCAGACCGTGTCCGCCAACCACAACGTCGTTCGCGAGCAGTGGAAGACTCTCACCTACACCCTTGGCGGCGGCACCGCCGTGCTCTACGAGGACGGCGTGGAGGTGGCCCGCAAGACCGGGGTGACTATCACGCCCGGCGCAATCGGCGGCGGCACAACCACGGCAAATTACATCGGCCGCTCCCTCTACAGCGGCGACAAGTACGTCAAGGGCCAGGTCCGCGACTTCCGGCTCTACGACCACGCCCTGACCGCTGCCGAGGTGTTGGAACTCAGCGCGGTCAGTGACCCCGAGCGCGTCGCCCGCGACATCGCCGCCCTCGACCTCGGCGACACCTCGGCCGTCACCGACAACCTCACCCTGCCCACCACGGGACCGAACGGTTCGCACATCACCTGGGCTTCCAGCGACGATGCCGTGGTCGCCCCCGACGGCACCGTCACCCGACCCGCCCCGGGCAACGACGACTCCACCGTCGTTCTCACCGCCACCATCGCCTCTGGCGAGGTCCACCAGGACAAGCAGTTCACGGTCGTAGTACCGGCCGAACTGACGGCTCAGGAGAAGGTCACCGAAGCAGCTGACGCCCTGCGTGTGTGGAACGCCGACGACATCCGCGGCAACATCACGCTGCCCACCTCCGGGCTGCACGGCACCGCCATCTCCTGGAAGACGACAGAGCCCGAGACCGTCACGCCAACCGGCGAGGTCACCCGTCCCGCGTACGGCGCCCAGCCCGTAGCCGTCAAGCTCACCGCGACCGTGCGTCTCGGCAATAAGCAAACCAAGCGGCGCTTCGACCTCACGGTCCGGCCACTGCCGAAGCGGGAGCCGCTCGACGGATACGCGTTCCCCTACTTCACCGGCGAAGGCTCCGCCAACGGCGAGCAGATCTACTTCGCCGCCAGCCGCGGCAACGACCCTCTGCATTGGGACGAGCTCAACGGCGGACAGCCGGTCCTTACCTCCACCTTCGGTGACAAGGGCGTCCGCGACCCCTTCATCATCCGCTCGCCCGAGGGCGACAAGTTCTACCTCATCGCCACCGACCTCAAGATCTTCGGCAATGGCAACTGGGACGCCGCCCAGCGCACCGGCAGCAAGTACATCGAGGTCTGGGAGTCCACCGACCTGGTCAACTGGTCCGAGCAGCGGCACGTCCGGGTATCGCCGGACACCGCGGGCAACACCTGGGCCCCGGAGGCGTACTACGACGAGTCGATCGGCGCCTACGTCGTCTTCTGGGCATCCAAGCTCTACAGCCAGGACGACCCGAACCACACCGGCGGCACCTACAACCGGATGATGTACGCCACCACCCGCGACTTCCGCACCTTTTCTGAGCCCCAGGTGTGGGTCGACCCCGGTTACTCGGTCATCGACTCCACGGTGATCAAGGAAGGCGACACCTTCTACCGGTTCACCAAGGACGAGCGGAACAACACCTCGACCACACCGTGCAGCAAGTTCATCACCGCGGAGAAGTCGACCGAGCTGCGAGACCTCGACTGGGACTTCGTCGCCGACTGCATCGGCAAGGGCGACGACGGCGAGCCCGGCATCAACCAAGGTGAAGGGCCGACGATCTTCAAATCCAACACCGAGGACAAGTGGTACCTGTTCATCGACGAGTTCGGTGGCCGCGGCTACGTGCCGTTCGAAAGCACCGACCTCGACAGCGGCGAGTGGACGATGTCGACCAACTACCAGCTGCCCTCCCGCCCGCGGCACGGGACGGTCCTGCCGGTCACCCAGGCCGAGCTCGACCGGGTACGGGCGTTCCACCTGCGTTGACGTCGACACCGGACGCAGGCTGATCGCGCAGTAGTCACTCGTGGGGCGGGCCGGACACCGTCGGGCCCGCCCTGCCGGCACCGCACCAGGCGCAGCGACCCGCGCTGGCCGCCCTTCCGACGATCCAGATGCGATGCCCAGACAACATCCAGGCGTCGTGAAGGTTCCGCGAGTGAGGCATCGAGTTGGAGCCGGAGTTTGCAACACACGGTGAGCAGACGGACAAGAGATGACCTCCTGTAGGTCACAACGACAACACCAGTGGTGGGGACGTTCACGTCGGTGGACAGCCGTATCGGGATTCCCAGCAGCCTTGATAGGCGGGCGTAGGTGGTGCACCGCGTCTTTCAGGTGCGCAAGCGTGGCGATTCGCCGGCATGACCCGCCGTATCACCCGCGGCAAACCGGCACGCCGTCAAGCCCGCCGCACCTGCACCTGGACCTGATCAACCCCATCTCAAACACGCTTTAAGATCAAAAAGGGGGTTGAACGGTCGGGACGATGAGGCGGGCGGGTTCGATGGTTTCGAGGTTCCCGATGGGTGAACCGCTCCAGGAGCTCAGTGGAGCAACCACTTTGTGGATCGTCGGTGTCAACCTTGATCTCATCTCGGGTTACACACTGTCGGGTGGCAGTGACCCGGACCGGTTCCTAACGGTGGGCGGCAGGCTCGTCCTCACTCCGACCGTCGAGGAACTGATTGAGGAACTCCCGGACTCAGGACAGCATTCGTTCCAGGACGATGAGCAACTCCTGACGTTCCGCCGGAAGGCGAAGCGAGCCTACGCACCTGATGCAACAGGAGGCGACGAGAGCGGATTGTACGATTTTGCCGCCACCCTGCGCGCGATTCGGGAGCGAGAGGTGCTGTACGCGCCGAATTCCGGAATGGCGGCCGATTGCCTCGGAGCCGCTCTGGATCTCGGCCGGCAGTACGGCGAGGACTCCCTCGGCTATCGATTAGCTCGCTTCGGCACCCTGGACCTGCTGTACCGGGCGGTCTGGGGTGAGCTGGAGGAGGAGGATCTCGACTACGTCGAGATTGAGGCCGCGTTCACGCGGCTGATCGACTGGATCGAAAGCACCGCCAGGTAGCGGAAACGGCAGGGTGGCCGGAACCTTCGGCCACCCTGCCGTCCTGATCTCCTGGCGTGCCCTGGTGTCACGGCCCCTTGCTGCCGCTGAGTCCACTGTTTCCCGGTGGGCTCAGCGGCAGCGACGTGCTGCAGGCGGGTGTGGGTGTCGCCGTTGCGATGAGCGGCGCGCCCCGCTACCACCCCCGCCCCGCTGCCCACGCCCAGGTGCGACATTGCGCGATCATCGGCTGTCGCCACGGCATCACAACTTCCGGATCGCGTTCCTGATCACGGCCGTCGCTGCGGCTTTGGGGTGGGGTTGGCCGCAGCGCGGGGCCGGTCCGGACGGTGACACCGCCCGGACCGGCCCCGCGCGACGACGTCAGCCGTCCAGGTCGCGCCGCGCCTGGGTGGCGGCGTCGAGGATCGCCTGCCGCTGTTCCTCGGTGTGCCGGCCGGCGGTGACCCACTCGGCCGAAACCTGCCGCACACGGTGGAGGAAGTGCCCGTGGCTGGCGAACGGCGCCTCGGCCCAGACCCGGTCGAGGAAGGTCTCGCCGTTCTCGTCGCGTACGCCGTCGTTGGGCACTCCGGACCCGACCGTGCCGAAGACCACATCGGGCTCGATCCGCTTGACGTACGGGTGGTAGGCGTTGAACTCGCCGGGCACCGGGTCGGAGATGTAATACGGCGCCAGCGTGTAGCCGTGCGTGGTGAAGCACATCGGCACGTCGGTCGATTGGATCGAACTGGCCAGATCGCCGTTGAGCTTGAGGTCGCGATAGAAGCTGAACTCGCGGTAGCTCGGCGTCGCGTCGCGGACCACCATCAGGGTCGGGCCATACATGATCGACTGGACCGACTTGTCGTCGAGGGCCTTCTCCACCCGGAAGCTCATCGGCATGTCGATGTCGATCGTGTCGCCGCGGTTCCAGCGCCGGTCGAGGGTGACGTAGCTGCCGGGCTCGGCCTCCAGCCGCTGGCCGCGCCCGTTGACCCGTACCGTGTAGCCCTGCGTCGCCCACGCCGGCACCCGCAGCCGGACCTTCAACCGCCCGCCGCCCTGCTCGAAGCGGAGCCGGCTCGACCCCTCGGTCGGGTACCGCGTCTCCTGGGTGATGACAAAGCCCCGGTCGCGCCAGGTGAGGGTCGAGGCGATGAAGAGGTTGACATAGAGCGTCGACTCGTCGGCCGAATGGAAATAGATCGTCTCCTGGTACTTGGTGTGGCTCTCCAGGCCGGTGCCGTTGCAGCAACTGCCGTTGCTGCCGTACCGGCTGTATTCGACGGTGTTGCCGATCCGGCGGGAGCGGCCCGGCCACATGTTCTGGTGGTACGTCACCTCCGTGCTGGTCACGCTGTCCACGTCCCGCCGCGAGCTGAGGATCTGGTTGTGCAGGGCCTTCTCGTAGAAGTCCATGTAGGCCGGATCCGGGTCGTGGAAGAAAAGGTTCCGGGTCAGCCGCAGCATGTTGTAGGCGCAGCAGGTCTCGGCGTGTCTCGGGTCCGACGATGAGGTGAATCCGGCGGTGATGACGCCGCGCGGGCCGAAGTGTTCGCTCCGGCCGGCGCCGCCGTTGCTGAAGGTGCGATGCGGCACCACCATCGACCAGAAGTGCTTGGCCGCGACGTGGAAGTCCCGGTCCCCGGTCCGCTCGAAGATCCGCAGGTAGCCGATGTTCGGCGCCATGTACTGGTTGGCGTGGCGCCCGTTGAGCTCGTCCCGCTCAGCAAGGGAGGCGTCGAACAGGGTGGTGAAGGTGAAAGCCTTCGCCGTCGCCAGGTACTGCGCCCGCTTCTTGGAGCCGTGGGCCAGCGCCGAGAGTTCCGCCATCACCTCGTTCATCGACCCGGCCTCGCCCGCGCTGTAGATGTTCCACATTCGATCTAGCTCATCCTGGCTGTACCGGCTGAGCCGCTGGTGGGCCCAGTCGCCCATCCGGAAGGCGATGTCGAGGGCCTCCTCGTTGCCGGTCAGGTGGTACGCGTTGAGCAGCCCTCGCATGATCTTGTGGCAGGTGTACCAGACCGCCCAGACCGCGTTCGGCCCGCTGTTGGGCTGCAGTGTCGGCGGCTCGAGGCGGCTGAACTGGCCCTCCGGGAACGCGGCCAGGAAACCGCGGTAGCTGGTGCCGATGATCCTCGCGTCCCGCCGGTTGCCCGAGTGGTCGCTTGCGGTCTCGCCGTCGGTGTCGAAGCGGTACCAGGCGACCAGGTCCGCCGGGGACGCGGCCGGGGCCGACGCCTGTTCAGCGGCGAGCGCCTGCACCTCGGTCCCGCTCAGCGCCCGACGATAGATCCGGAAGTCGTCGACCGACGTGTTCAGCAGCGGATCGTTGTTGCTCTGCCCGCGCCCGATCCAGTTGTTGCCGGTCGCACCGAGGCTCGCCGGGGTGAGCGTGATGGCGGCCGTGCCGGCCTCGACCCCGTCGACGTAGAGCCGACCGGTGCCGTCCGCGGCGGAGAGGGTGACCGCGACGTGCGCCCACTGACCGACTGGGACGGGAACGTTGTCGCCGGTGATCCGCTGCTCGGCGCTGGTGCCGCTGTTGGTGATCGCGAAACGCGGACCGGGGTTGGTCGCCGAGACCCGCGCGGTCAGCGAGAGGTGGACGTTGGCACCCGTGCCGAAGCTGAAGATCTTGGCGTTGTTCTGCGCCGCCACGAGGTTCACCCAGGCCGTGATGGTGACGTCCGCGACGTCCGCCAGGATGCCCGCGGGCAGCAGGACGTACTGGTTGGGGTGCGGGTCGCTGAGCCGTACCGCCTTGCCCGAACGGCCCGGCACCCGACCCACCGGCCGGGCGTCCAGCGCCCGTTGACACTTGCCCAGTTCCTCGACCAGGTAGTCCAGCTTGTCGAGGAAGACCTCCTCGCCGGTGTCGGCCCAACATTGCGACAGCATCGTCAGGTAGTGGCCGGTGAAGTGGCCGCGCAGCAGGTGGTTTGGGGTGTCCCAACCGCCCGGCCAGGTCCCGGGAGCGGACAGGCCGGCGTTGACCCGGAACAGGTGCAGCATGCGGTCCGGCCCGTCGAAAACACCGCCGGTGCCGGGGTAGTTCCGGGCGTAGTTGAGCATCCGGTCGCGCTTCTGCCGGAAGATGCCGTCGCGCAGAGCGACCTGGTTCAGCGCGAAGGGCTTGACCCGCCAGTTGGCGGCCTCCCAGCCCGGCCGTGGGTGTTTGCTTCCGGCGCCGCCTCGGTCGCCGGGGGTACCGCGCGAACCGATTGCGGGCGCGGTTGGCGCGAGGGTCATCGCGGCCGGGGCGGCGGCCGCCAATGCGCCAATGCGCAGCAGGTTCCGCCGGGAGAATTGCTTGCTCACGTCACTCTCCTTGTTCTGGGCTGTGACCAGCTCGCTGGCCGGGACGGGACATACCGGCCACCCCGCCGCCAAAAAGGAGATGTTCGCGCTAACATCGCGGCGCATTGGGTGACGGCTTGGCAGACGATGGCGGGGAATTAGCTCAGGCGGGACGGAGTCTTGCCGGTGGTGAGAGCGCTACTGCCGTGCGTGCTCCCCATGTTAGCGATCACTTGGACACGGTCAAGAGGTCTGTGCGCGTCGATGGCCCCGCCCGTCGTTGCCACCCCACCCCGACGGCACCGAATTTGTCCACACCGGAACCGACGGCTTCCGCCTGGCCCCCGGGGGCCGGCCGGCCCCCGGGCGGCTTCACCGCACTGGGTGCGAACGAGACGCCGGTGCACACCTGCGACATCGCCAGGGACTGGGATCAGCTGGAGTCCACCGCATCTCTCTTGCGAAGGGTTCGGACTTCGGAGGGCGGCGGCGTTGCATTCCGCGCGGTGGCCTCGGGCCTGCCATCGGCCAGGGCACCCGAAGGCCGGTAGAGGAGGCCAAGTCCGCTCAGGACCAAGGCGAGCAGGGTGACCACCATGACGATGCTGGCCAGCCGCCGGCTGGAGTTGAGGTCTCCGCCGTGAGCCGGGGGTAAGGGGTGGGTCCGCCGCCTGACCACCCTCTCGCACCTCCCATCGGAGTGAGCCGGCGGGATCGGGATGGCCCGGTGTCTGGTGACCGAACCCTCCCGGATCCCTCGTCGGCTCTCCCGGCGGCCCGCTTATGCGCAGGTCACCCGAGCCTCGCCCCAGTCGGCGTGGTCGAAGTTCCTACCGTCCCCACCGTCGGTGACCTTCAAGGTCACCATGCGCACTCCGCTGACGTCGACGCCGAGCGGGCGCGCGCCATCGGCGCGCCGGACGACCCCGGTGTCGGCGGGTTGCCGACCGTCGCCGAAGACCTGGAACGCGACCGAGCCGGACTGGGTGACCTCGTCGTCGATGCCGACCTCGGCCTGCAACTGGCTGCACGCGCCGCCCAGCCACACGGTGACCTCGCTGGGCGCGTGAGTGCCGATGCCCTTGGCGTACGTCGTGCCGCCGATGGCCAGCGTCTGCCCGTCGCCGGCGTCCATCTCCCCGTTGGACCGGTCCCGTTCGACCGGCCCCCATCCGTTGCTCTCACTCAGGAAGGGCAGGTCGCTGACGTACGCGGTTCCGCTCGGATTCGCCGGCGGAACGAACACCCGTACCGCTTCCTCGACATGCACCGGGCGCCGCTCCGGATCATCCGAGAAGCGGTAGGTGGCGACGACCGGGACATCCACGTACCCGGGAGCCGCGTCCGCCGCGGCGGTGACCGTCCACGCGCCGCTGACCGACTCGCCGGCCCGCATGCGCTTCGCCGACACCGTCGCACCGCTGGCACTCCAGCCCGCGGGCGGGGTCACCCGCAGTTCGACGTCACGGATTGGCTCGCCCGCGGGGAGGGTAAAGGTGCCGCGTACGTCGATGGTGCTGCCCGGTCGCGTTTCCGCCTGAGTGGGCGTCACCCCGAGATTCGTCTGCGGCACCCGGCGTGCCGGGCGGTCACAGGTCGACATTCCCTTCACGTACTCGTAGACCATCGAGACGAATCCACCGTTGGTGGCCACCGGCACCGCCAGCGAGTCGTCCGAGTCGACGATCCGTCCCTCCCGGACCAGGCCGTGCGGGCCATCGCGGAGGCTCCACGAGCCACCGGCCCTTGCCGAGGAACGTCAGTGGCGTCTCGAACGTCTTCGCCAGCGTGGCCGAGATCGCACCGAGGTCCCACCGGTCGCCCGCCCGTCGGGCGAGGAGAGCTCCTGCCCCGGACGTCCGCCGAGCAGTCGCGTCTCGTCCCAAGTCGTAGGGAATTGGTTCAGCAGCCGCAGCGCCTCGGGGCTCCCGGCAGCGGCGGTGAGCGCCGCTGGCCCAGTCGGCCGGAGCCGACTGGGCCAGATCTGGAGTGTGCGGGAACCCCACTCGCTATGGGCTCGGCACGGATGACGGTCGCAGGGTGGAACAGTCATCCACGGGCGTGGCCTCGATCTCGTTGGAGCCGGCGGCCCGCGCGTCGACCATCATCGGGATCACGGCGGAGGACGCCTGCCACATGGGTACAAATGCCTCGTATCCCGGTACCGAGGTCTCCTGGCTTACCAGGGTTGCGCACCCCGACGGGATCGCCGTCGACGCCGACGGCGGGGTCTGGGTGGCCTCCTGGGGATCCTGTCGGGTTCCAAAACCCTGTCACTTGGTCTGAGCTGGGCTTTCTACGCGGCTCGTTCGTACTCGTTGATCAGCCCGCCGAGGACGGGCCGGCGTTTGATCCGCTGGTCGGTCAGGTCAACGACGGGATGGTCGGAGCGTGGGGGCTGCAGCTGCAGTGCCCGGTGGGGGCGCCGACCGTTGTAGTGACGGGCGTATTCGTTGAGTGTTCGGCGTAGGTGCCGTTCACCGAAGATGAGGATGCGGTCGGTCACCTCGGTGCGGGCGGTGAGGACGAACCTTTCCGCGTAGGCGATGGCTCGCGGGCAGCGTGGTGGGATCTTGCACACGGTGATGCCGGTGTCGGCCAGGACGGTGTCGAAGGCGGTGGTGAACTGCCCGGCCCGGTCACGGATGAGGATCTTGAAATGGTCGGCGCGGTCGCCGAGGTCCATGTGTAGGTTGCGGGCCTGTTGGGCGGTCCATGGCCCGTCTGGGTTGGCGGTGATGCCGAGGATGTGGACGTAGCGGTTGCCGACTTCGATGACGAAGAAGACGTACAGGCGCTTCAGGGTGAGCGCGCAGTCCACATGAAAGAAGTCGCAGGCGAGGTTGGTCGATGCCTGCGTGCGGAGGAAGCGTCGCCAGGTGGTGTGGTCGCGGCGTACCGGCGCTGGTGGTATGTCAAGCCGTTTGAGGATCCGGCGGATCGTGGAGGCGCCGGTCCGGTGGCCGAGGCCGAGCAGTTCACCTTGGATTCTTTGGTAGCCCCAGCCGGGGTTGTCCCGGGCCATCTGCACGATTAGAGCGGCAACAGTTGGGTCGATTGGTGGGCGTCCTGGCTGGTTCGGGTAGGTCCAGTGTCGGGCGACCAGCCGCCGGTGCCACCGCATGACCGTGGCTGGGGTGACGAGCCGGTGCACCTTCAACGCTCGGGGCAGGAGCTTGATCAGGGCGGCGAGCACGGCACGGTCGGCCCAGTCCAGACGCGGTGTGGGGTTCTGCCGTCGGAGGACCGCGTTCTCGTGACGGAGAACCAAGATCTCCACATCTTTGGCTGCGGTGGTGCAGGCGAGGAGAGCCAGCCAGCCGGCGATCCGGCAGAACACGAGGTAGATCAGTCGGGGGGCCATGAGTAACGATGGTGGCTGGCATCGCTGCTATGCAATACATCCGGCCAGGTCAGCTGCGGTGGCAGGGTTTTGGAACCCCGCACGTGCGTGATTGGCCGGGGCACCTAACTGCGGCGAAGGAAGTCCTTTCATCGACTGTGAGGTGTGGCTCGTACGGCTTTGAGTGGCCTGGTCGTGTTCTCGGTGCGGTCGGTGTGCTGATG
>NZ_JBSFYQ010000065.1:0-22509 GCF_053599855.1 Micromonospora sp. NPDC005161 | reverse complement strand
CCAGATTCGACAAACTCGCTGTGCGCTACCAGGCCACACTCCACGTCGCCGCGATCAACGAATGGCTCTGAACAGAGCTATGAAACACGGCCTAGCTGGCACCTGCGGGCCAGCGCCCACTGGTCGTGCGTGGCCTTGGTGATCGCCCCTGCCCACCGGGCCGACGAGCCAGGCGTCAGGTCGCGCTTACGCGCCGCCCACGCGTGCGTGGAGTGCTCCAGCCGGTCGGCACACCGAACCTTGAGGTCCTTCGCCGCGAGCGAGCCCAGGTGTGCACCCACCAGGCGCAGGATCTCCTCGTCTCGCGCCGTGAGACCTTTGAGGCGGTCGCGGATGGCGACCCCGGTCGGGCCGAGGGCGACGAACGGCTCGTCGATCGAGCGGAGGTCAGCCATGTTCGGCGGCCTCCAGCGCCTTCCTGGCCCGATTGCGGGCCGACCTGCGCCCGTACAGGCGAGCACAAAACGACGTCAGCACCTCAACCATGTCGCGGACCAGGTCGTTATCGACCTCGCCCTCGTCCAGCACCACCAGCCGGCGACCGTGGGCGGCCAGCGCGGCCTCGACCAGTTCGACGTTCATACGACCCAGCCGGTCCTTATGTTCAACCACGACAGTGCTCACGTCCGGGTCGGCCAGCAGACGCCGTGCCTTCGACCGGGCGCCGTTCATGCCCGAGCCGATCTCGGACTCCACACGCACCACCCGGTGGCCGGCCTTGGCCGCCCACCCCGACAGTCGGGCAACCTGGCGCTCCAGATCGGTCTTCTGATCGTGGGACGAGACCCGGGCGTACAGACCCAGGCCACCCGTGGCGGCCGGCGCGCTGTTGGCGTCCACATTCACCAAAATCATGCGGGGGCCAACCCGCTGAGCCGGGACCGGCAAGGTGCCCTGACGGAACCAGCGATACGCCGTGTGGGGACTGATCCCCTGCGCACGTGCCCACTCCGTCAGATTCACAGGAGCATCATACGCAACTATAGTCACCCCGTGCACACTCATGCACGCTCGGCGGCCAACAGGTCGCGACCCCTCTCCGCGCGGGCACGGCAGCCCGAGCGCGTCTTGCCGGCCGGCGAGAACTCGGATAGGTTCTGGGGCACGCCGTCGAGCCGGGAGGAGGTCAGAACAATGTCCGATGTTCTGCGCCCTCTCCGCGCCCCGGCGTCCACGCGGATCTGACCCGGGGCGCTCGCTTTCCGGAGGATCAACCTATGACCGACCTGGTCATCCGTCCGCTCGTCGTGGGCGAGGAACACCTGTTCGACTCCATGCCCGATCCGCTGCCCCAACTGCGCAAGGTCGGCTACGCCGACGGGATCGCCGGCGGCGGCTACCGACCCGAGACCACCTGGGTCGCCCTCCGAAGCGGCCGGGTGGTCGCCCGGGCGGCCTGGCTCCTTCCGCCGGGTGCCGTCGGTGCGCCCTGGTTGGAGCGGTTCGACCTGGACGCCGAGCCGGAGGTGGGCGCGGCACTGCTGCGCGCCGCCCACGAGGCGCTGGGCGGTCCCGGCCTGTACTTCGCCGCCATGCCGGCGCACTGGCGGCGGCGGCCCGAGGTGCTGGCCGTGGTGGAGGCGCCGATGGCGGCGGCTCGGCTCGCCGGGCTGGTCGAGCGGGGGGAGCGGCTGAGATGCTCCTGGACGGGCACGCCGTTGCCGGCCACCTCCGGGCGGTACGCCTTTCGCCCTGCCGCCGACCCGACCGAGATCAACGCACTGGTCGCCCGGATCGCCGAGCCGGACGTGCTGACCGGTGTGGAGATAGCGCGGGCGGTCGGCAACGTCGACCTGGCCACCGACCCGCTGGCCTGGCTGCGGGGTCCGGCGGCGGACTGGCGGGTCGCGCTGGACGACGGCGTGCCGGTCGGGCTTGTCGGACCAGCGGGAGACGCCTGTTACCCGCTCATCGCCTACCTCGGTCTGCTCGACGAGGCCGTCCGGAGTGAGCTGCTCGTCGAGGCGGTCCGGGTGCTGGCAGCCGGTGGCGCCCGGGAGGTGATCGCCGACGTGGACGCCCACCGGGTGGCGGTGCTGGCGGAGTTGGAACGGACCGGGTTCCGACAGCTGCGCTCGCGGGTCCTCTTCGCGCCGGCGACCGGCACGCCGCCCGATCCGGCGGTCGCCGCCGCCGGCCGCCTGGGCTGACCGACCGGGGGTACGCCCTGGCGCCACCAGGGCGTACCCCCGGTACCCACCGCCGCATCGACCGAACGGCCGGTGGGAGGATCTGGCCGTGTCCAAGATCGTTGCCAACCCCTGCCACCAGGCCTGACGTCGATGGACCTGTTCGGTGGGCACCACACCTTCCTCGACTACTGGGTCGCGCTCATCGGCGACGGGCTGACGCTCGTCGTGGCGGCAGTCGTCGGGCGCCTTCTCTGGCCGTCGCGCCGCCGTGAGCCGCGTAGCGCGCCCGCGGACCCGCTCGACTTCGCCGCCGCCACCCGCGTCGCCGAGACCATCGTCTCGGCCGAGGCCGCGGATCCGCTGCTCCGGCCGGAGTCGCGCAGCCGGTTGCTGAGCCACGGCTCCCGTACCGACCGGGCGGTGCTGCTGCTGCACGGATACACCCACGCGCCGGACCAGTTCGACGAGCTGGCCGAGGAGTTCTTCGCCCGTGGTTACAACGTCTGGGTTCCGCGCGCTCCCCACCACGGCACGGTGGACCGGCGGGCCCATCATCAGGTCGAGGCCGGTGAGCTGACCGCGTACGCCGCCGAGGCGCTGACCGTCGCGGCGGGTCTCGGGGACGAGGTCGGTGTCGTGGGGATCTCCGGCGGCGGGGTTCTGGCCGCCTGGTTGGCCCAGGTCCGCGGCGACGTCGTGCGGCGTCTGCTGCTGCTGTCGCCGTTCTTCGGCCCTGACCCGCGTCAGGCGCCGGCGTTCGCCGTCAAGCCGCTCATCCTGCTGTACGGGCGCCGCATCCTGCCCGACCGTGTCACCTCGCGCGGCTACTCCCTGTCCGCGGTCGCGCAGTACCTGGCGATCGCGCGCGATCTCCCGCGCCCACCTCGACGGACCGGTCTGCTGACCGCGGCGGTCGCGATCAGTCCACTCGATGGGGTGGTGGACCGTCGTGCGGCGGTGACGGTGCCGGCCCGGATCGCCGAGGCGAACGCGATCCCACTGCGGGTCTGCGAACTGCCGGAGTCGTTGGGCGTCCGCCACGACGTGCTGGACCTCGGCGCGCTCGGCACCGACGGATCCGACCTGCACCGAGCGGTACGTCGAGCTGTACGAGGGAGACCCGGTGCCGACGTCCGGACTCGCGGACGACCAGCGTGGGCGAGTAGCCGTCTGACGACGGCGGCACCGGGCGCCTGCTGGCCCACGGTCGTGGGGACACGCTGGAAAAACCGGCCGGCGAGGTCGCGTCTGAACCTTGTTCAACTCCCAGCCCGTTGCCGCTCCAGGCCGTCGAGGAGGGCCTGGAGACCGAACTCGAAGGCCCGGTCGGGAGCGGCGGCATAGGTGGCCGCCGCCGAGGTCTCCAGGCGCGCGCGCAGGCGGGGATAGCGCATGGCGATCTCCTGGGCCCTGGTCATCGCGTCCTGGAACTGTTCCTCGGCGGTGGTGTCGTCCCGGGCGAGTTTCCGGGTGAGCGAGGCGGTCGCGGCGGCGCCGGCCGCGTTGCCGAGGGCGTAGGTGAAGACCGTGGAGGCGGCCTGGTCGGCCTGGGCGCCGCGGAAGCCGGCGGCCTCGTAGACGGCGAGCGTGTGGTCGTCGTGCCGTGCCTTGCCCTCCCCGTAGAGGATGTGTGCGGCGAAGGCCTGCACCAGCCAGGGGTGCCGGGTGAACATCTCGTACAGGTCGACGGCCATGGCGGTGGCCGCGGTCCGCCAGTCGACCGCGTCCAGGTCGGGCAGCGTGAGCTCGCCCCACACCCGGTCGGTGGCGAGAAGCACGAGGTTGTCCTTGTTCTTGACGTGCCAGTACATGGCCGTGGCAGCCGAGTCGAGGCGTTTGCCCAGGGCGCGCATGTTCAGGCCTTCGAGGCCCTCGTCGTCGAGGAGTTCGACGGCGGTGCGGACGATCTGGTCTCGGGTGAGGGTGTCGCGTGCCATGCCCCTCACGGTACGCACTCGCTTGCACAAAGTTCAACGACTGTCTTGCACATTGTTCAAGTCGTCCGCTACGGTCATCACCGCCAGCTACTTGAACTATGTGCAACTCAAGGGAGACCCCCGTGAACACCCTCGCCGCCGTGATGCAACTGCTCGTCGCCGCAGCCTTCGTCAGCATCCCGCTGGTCCGTCACCGCTTCGGCCCGGTCGCGAAGGCCGCCGCGGAGGCCGAGCTCCGCCGCCAGAACGTCCGCCCGGGGATCCTGGAGGAGAACAGGCTCCGGTTCGACGCCGGTGGCCACGAGACCGCCGCCCCGGTGGCCGTCGCCGCGGTGATGACCGCCACCGCGGCCCTGAACCTCGCCGACGCCGACCCGGCCCAGCTGCTGACCTGGATCTTCTCCTCGCTGGTCGTGCTGATGAACGTGGTGATCGTCTACAGCAACCGCACCGCCGTGAAGTCCGTCCAGGCCGCCTTCCGCCGCAAGGGCGACCCGGAGCTGACCCGCATCCAGGTCGAGCCCTTCCTCGCGGCCGCCGAGGGCGCCTTCCCGCGCTGGGTGCGCGCCCAGACCTACCTCCGCAACACGGTGGTGTTCGCCGGCTCCGCCGTCGCCCTGGTCGCCGTCTCCGTCGTCTGACCTTTCGCTCCCGATCCTGCGGCGGCGAGTCGGCGGGTGCACGCAACAGGGCCTTCGCGGCGATGCTGTCGCCGCGAAGGCCCTGCGCCATTGCCGTGCTCCGTCAGTTGACGGGCTGGGTGGCGCCGTTGAACACCGGCGGGGCATAGCCCGCTGGCTTGTCGCCGATGCCGAGGCCGGGGCTCACGACCCAGGACTGGTACTGCGGGGTGAACATCCCGTAGGGCATCCCGACCTGCGGTGCGCTGGCCTCCTCGAGCCGGCGACGCGCGTCCGCCGGGATCTCGATGTCGAGCGCGCCGAGGTTGCTGTCCAGCTGCTCCGGGCTACTCGCCCCGATGACCACCGAGGCGACCGCCGGCTGGGTCGCCACCCAGTTGATCGCGACCTGGGCCATGCTGTGGCCCAGCTCCGCCGCCACGCCCTCGAGCGCCTCGATCACCTGCCAGTCCCTGGGGTTGATCTCTCGACCCGGGGCGTCGGGATTGGTCAACCGGCCGGTCCCGCTCATGCCCTCGCCGGTCCGCCGGTACTTGCCGCTGAGCAGACCGCCGCCGATTGGGCTCCACGCCGTGAGGCCCATGCCGAGGGTCTGGGCCATCGACACGTACTCCGCCTCGATGTCGCGTGCGACCAGGGAGTACGGAAGCTGCACGGTGATCATCGGGGCCAGCCCGTGCGCCTCGGCGTAGCTCTGCGCCCGTGCCGCGTACCAGGCCGGTACGTCGGAGAGCCCGGCGTACCGGATCTTGCCGGCGCGTACCAGGTCGTCGAGGGTGTGCACGACCTCCTCGACCGGTGTGATCCGGTCCCAGGTGTGCAGCAGGTGCAGGTCGATGTAGTCGGTGCCGAGCCGGCGCAGCGAGGCCTCCACGGCCCGCACGATGTGCTTGCGACCGTTGCCGCTGGCGTTCGGGTCGGTCGGGTCGATGGTGTTGGTGGCCTTGCTGGTGAGCACGAGCCGATCCCGGACACCGGCCCGGTCGATCAGGCGGCCGAGGATGCGTTCGCTCTCACCGGCGGTGTAGAAGTCCGCCGTGTCGATGAGGTTCCCGCCCGCCTCCAGGTAACGGCGGAAGATCGGCTCCGCCTCCTCCTCGGTCCTGCCGTACGCGGCGTGGAACCCGTCCACGCCGAAGTTCATCGTGCCCAGCGCCAGTCGGCTCACCCGCAGACCGGACCGCCCGAGCAGGTAGTACTGGTTCATCGTTGCGTCCTTCCGATCGCTCGCCGGCCCGGAGCGGACCGCGTGGCCCAGACTTTTGCTCGGCAAAAATGGACCGGCAAGTCCAAAGAGCGAGCTACGGTTGAACCGGCAGGTCCAGACGAGGAGGCGGTGACGGAGGTTTCATGACGCGCGCGTTGACCCGCAAGGGCGAGGCGACCCGGGCGCGGATCGTCGCCGGCGCCGCCGCCGAGATCCGCGAGCGCGGCGTCGACGAGACACGCCTCGAGGACGTGATGGCCCGCACCGGAACCAGCAAGGGCCAGCTCTTCCACTACTTCCCGGAGGGCAAGGACGAGCTGCTGCTCGCCGTGGCCCAGCACGAGGCCGACCAGGTGCTCATCGACCAGGAGCCGATGCTCAGCAACCTGACGTCCTGGCCGGCGTGGCTGGCATGGCGCGACCGGCTCATCGAGCGCTACCTCGCGCAGGGCGTGAAGTGCCCGCTCAACGGTCTGCTCGGCCAGGCGGGCCGGCGTGGGCCGGGCGCGCAGGCGGTGGTGGCCGGGCTCATGCGGCGCTGGCAGAAGGCGATCACCGAGGGCATCCGGCACATGCAGTCGACCGGGGACATCGCCCCCGAGGTCGACGCCGACCGTGCCGCCGCGGCGCTGCTGGCCGGCATCCAGGGCGGTGTCCTGCTGCTGCTCGCCACCGGGAAGATCGATCACCTTGAGGCCGCCCTCGACCTCACCATCGACTCCCTGCGCGCGGGTGCCCGCACCGCCTGACCGTGTCAGGATCTCCTTTCCGGCCGCACGGGAGCTGACCCGGAGAAGGGTGGTCGACCATGTCCGTGGGAATGATCGCAACGCTGCTGGGCGGTTCGATCCTGCTCTTCGCCGCGCTGCTGCTGACGATCATCAGCGTGTTGGGACGCCGTGCGCGGTCTGGGCGGCGGGCGGGCCGGTACACGTCGAGGCCGGGCAACTCGTCGGACAACAGCTCGTCGAGCATGGGCGCAGGGTGAGGTCGTGCCGCGCCGCACCGAGAGCTGAGCGTCCGCGCTGAGCTATCCTTTCGCCCGAGTTGTTGGAGATCGGAGCAAGCGTGGCAGGTGACGACGACATCTCCGGGTGAGAGCCCGGACCGGCCGCCGACGGGCGCGTGATCGCGCTGCCGTCGCCGCGGCCTCTGTCGTCATGCCCTGCTCCCGCCGGGCCACCTGTGTGCGCCCGGATCTTCCTTCTCCGAGGTCCTCATGTCTGCTCGACCCGCCCTCATCGCCCATGACCTTCTCCGTATCCGGGGTACGCGCCGGGTGCTCGACGGTGTCTCCCTGACCGCCGCGCCCGGCGACCGGATCGGCCTGATCGGTGAGAACGGCACCGGCAAGACCACCCTGTTGCGGGTCCTGGCCGGCGTCGACGAACCGGACTCCGGCACCGTCGCGCGCCCACCGGATCACGGCTTCCTGCACCAGGAGATGCCCTACGCCGCGTCCGCGACGGTCGCCACGGTCCTGGACGACGCGCTGCGCGAGGCCCGGGCGGACCTCGCCGAGCTGGACCGGCTCGGCGCCGCGCTGGCCGACGCACCGGAGGGCGCCGAGCGGCACGCCGAGCTGCTGGCGGCGTACGGTGCGGCCCTGGAGCGGGCGCAGGACCGGGACGCCTGGGACGCCGACCGGCGTGCCGAGACCGTGCTCGCCGGCCTCGGCCTCGGCGGGATCGCGCACGATCGGCGGCTCGCGGAGCTGTCCGGCGGGCAGCGGGGCCGCCTCGCGCTGGCCGCGATGCTGGTCCGCCGGCCGGATGCGCTGCTGCTCGACGAGCCCACCAACCACCTCGACGACGCGGCGGCGGCGTTCTGCGAGGACCAACTCCGCGCGATGCCCGGGGTGGTCGTGCTGGCGAGCCACGACCGGGCGTTTCTGGACGCGGTGTGTACCGACGTCATCGATCTGGACCCGGCGGTCGAGGGCCCGGTCCGCTACGGCGGTGGCTACAGCGCGTACCTGGCGGCCAAGCGGGCCGAGGCCGACCGTTGGCGCCGGCGTTACGACGACGAGCAGGCGCTCCTCGCCGAACTGCGCGAGGCCGCCGCGGTGACCGGGCACCAGGTCGCCCACGGCCGTGGCCCCCGCGACAGCGAGAAGATGGGGTACGGACACACCGCCGGCCGGGTGCAGAACCAGATCTCCCGCCGTGTCCGCGACGCCACCCGCCGACTGGAGACACTGGAGCGTCACCAGGTCGCCGCGCCACCGGAGCCGCTGCGCTTCCAGGCACCCGTTCTCGCCACCGGCGCCGGCGATGACATCGTCGCCACGATGCGCCAGGTGCGGATACCCGATCGGCTGTGGATGGCGCACCTCGCGGTCGCCGCCAGCGACCGGCTGTTGGTGAGCGGCCCGAACGGTGCGGGCAAGTCCACTCTGCTCGCCGTCCTCGCCGGACGCGTCAGTGGCACCGGAGCCGTCTGGAGGCGGCCGGACCTGCGCGTCGGTCTGCTCACCCAGGACACCACCTTCGAGGATCCGTCGCGAACCGCCCGGGACGTCTTCGGTCGTGCCGTCGGTGCCGAGCGCGCCGAAGCGGTGCCGCTGTCGTCACTCGGGCTGCTCGCGCCCAGGGACCTCGACCGACCGGCGGCGGACCTGTCGGTCGGCCAGCGCCGTCGGCTCGCTCTCGCGGTGCTCGTCGCCAACCCGCCGGACCTGCTCCTGCTGGACGAGCCGACCAACCATCTCTCCCCACGGCTCTGCGACGAGCTGGAGGACGCCCTGGGCACCGGACCGGGCGCCATCATCGTCGCCAGCCACGACCGACGCCTCCGCTCCCGGTGGCCGGGCCGCGAGATCACCCTCACCGTCGGGCCGTCCACCCGCAGTTGACCAAGAGGTTTGCGTCAGGACACGCCGGGCGGGATGACGCAAATCTCTTGATCAACGAGGCGGGTCCGGCCCGTCGACTGTTGGAAACGTTTTCGTAACGAGCCCTTGACCTCTCCGCCAAGGGCGGCGCAGACTCCCGGAAACGTTTACAGCAACCGGGTGGAGGTGTCGAACGTGGGTCGTAAACGTTTACAGGAACCGGCTGACGGCCGGCCCACGGTGCACACGGTCGCCGCCCGCGCCGGTGTCTCCATCGCGTCCGCCTCGCGCGTGCTCAACGGCATCGGCGGCAGCCCGGAGACGATCCGCAAGGTACGCGCCGCGGCGGCCGAGGTGGGCTACGTGCCGAACGCGATCGCCCGGTCCCTGCAGTCCCAGCGCACCGGCCTCGTCGCGCTCGCCGTCGAGGACATCGGCAACCCGGTCTACGTCGAGATGATGCGCGCCATCGAGTCCGTGGTCGCCTCTTCCGGCCGGCAACTGCTGGTGCACGCCACCGGCGGCCGGATCGACAACGAGACCGCCCTGCTGCGCCGGCTGGCCAACCGCTACGTGGACGGGATGATCGTCTCGCCGATCCGGGTCACCGACGACCACCTGACCGCGCTGGTGGACAGCCCGGTGCCGGTGGTGGTGGTCGGCCAGCTCGGCGCGGACGCCGCGGTCGACAACGTGCGTACCGACTCCCGGCAGGGTGTGGCGCTGGCCGTGGACCACCTCGTCGCCAGCGGCCGGCGCCGGATCGGCTTCGTCAACGGCCCGCTCGACACCGTCCCGGGCACCGCGCGCGACGCCGGCTTCCGGGCAGCGCTGGCGCGACACGACATCCGGCTCGACGAGGACCTGATCGAGGTCGGCGACTTCCAGTACGCCGCCGGCCGGGCCGCAACCGAGCGGCTGCTCGCCCGCGCCGACCCGGACGCCCTGGTCTGCGCCAACGACCTCATCGCGGTCGGGGCGCTGCACGCCCTGCTCGCCGCCGGGCGCCAGGTGCCGCAGGACGTCGCCGTCGTCGGCATGGACGACACCGAGCTGGCCCGGATGATGTTTCCCCAGCTCTCCAGCGTCTCGCTCGGCTCGGCCGAGCGCGGTCGCCGGGGAGCCGAGCTGCTCCTGCAACGCATCGCCGACCCGACCCTGCCGCCGCGGCGCGAGCAGGTACCACCCAGCCTCGCCATCCGGGCGTCCAGTGGCACGCCGCTGCCGGCACCCCGGCCAGCCGCCCCACCGACCACCCACCCGACCAGCGAAGGGGTGACCTCATGACCACGCTGGCCGAGCGGCCGGACGTCGAACGGGCCGGACCGGCCCGCCGGCCGAGCCGGTTCCGTTCCGACCGGACCGCCATCTACCTGCTGCTCCTGCCGTCGCTGCTGCCGATCCTGGTGCTGTCGGTGTTTCCGCTGCTGCGCGGCATCTACCTCGGCTTCACCGACGCCCGGGCCGGGCGCAACGTCGAGGTGTCCTTCACCGGCCTGGCCAACTACCGCGAACTCCTCGGCGACGAGCTGTTCTGGAACTCGTTCAAGATCGGGCTGCTCTGGGCGGTCGGGGTGACGGTGCTCCAGTTCCTGCTCGCCCTCGGGCTGGCCCTGCTGCTCAACCAGCAGCTGCGGTTCCGGGGCGTGGCCCGGGTGCTGGCCGTGGTGCCGTGGGCGATGCCGCCGGTCGTGGTCGGCATCCTCTGGAAGCTCGTCTACCACCCGGACGCCGGCCTGCTCAACGAGTTCTTCCACCGGATCGGCGCCGACGGGCTGCGGACCAACTGGCTCGGCGACTTCAGCACGGCACTGCCCGCGGTGATCCTCGTCGGGGTCTGGGCCGGCATGCCGCAGACCACCGTCGTTCTGCTCGCCGGCCTCCAGGGGGTGGGCCGCGAGCTGCACGAGGCGGCCGCGGTGGACGGGGCCAGCACGTGGCACCGGTTCCGGCACGTCACGCTGCCCGCCCTGGCGCCGGTGATCGTGGCGATCACGTCGCTGGACTTCATCTGGAACTTCAACTCGTTCGGGCTGGTGTACGTGCTGACCGCGGGCGGGCCGGGCGGCAAGACCATGCTGCCGATGCTCTTCGCCTACGAGGAGGCGTTCCGCTACGGCAACTACGGCTACGCCGCCGCGCTCGGCAACGTGATGGTCGTGCTCATCATCGCGCTGCTCGCGGTCTATCTCCGGCGCCGGCTGAGGGAGGCGAACTGACATGTTCGGAAAGCCGAGCCGTACCGGGCGGGCGCTGCAGTACCTGGCGCTCCTCGGCTACCTGATCTTCCTCGGGTTCCCGCTGATCTGGCTGCTCTCGACGGCCTTCAAGCCGCCGCGGGAGCTGGTGCGGCTGCACCCCACGCTGATCCCGAGCGACCCGACCGTGCAGAACTTCGTCCAGGCCTTCACCGAGCAGGAGCTGGGCAGGGCGGCACTGAACAGCCTCCAGGTCTCGCTGGCCTCGGCGGTGCTGACCGTCCTGGTCGCCATGCCGGCCTCGTACGCGCTGGCCCGGTTCCGCTCCAAACTCGGCACCGCGGCGTTGGGCTGGGTGTTGCTGTCGCAGCTCTTCCCGTTCGTGCTGCTGATCATCCCGATCTTCCTGGTGCTGCGGCAGGTCGGCCTGGCCAACACACACGCCGGGCTGGTGCTGATCTACGTGGTCTGGGCGCTGCCGTTCGCGCTCTGGATGCTCCAGGGCTTCGTCCGCAACATTCCTCGCGAGCTGGAGGAGGCAGCCTCGGTGGACGGGGCGAGCCGGGTGCAGGTCCTGCGCCGGGTGGTCTTCCCGTTGCTCGCCCCGGGCCTGGTCGCGACCGCGCTCTTCTCCTTCATCTCGGCCTGGAACGAGTTCTTCTTCGCCCTGGTGCTGATCAAGACGCCCGAGCTGGCCACCCTGCCGGTGGCGCTGGCCCGTTTCGTCGGCATCGAGGGCACCGCCCGACTCGGGCCGCTCGCGGCCGGCTCGCTGCTGGCCACGCTGCCCAGCCTGATCTTTTTCGCGTTCATGCAACGCCGGCTCTCGTCCGGGTCGCTCGCCGGCGCGGTCAAGGGCTGAACCGTCCCCCACCCACCACCAAGGAGGTACCCCCATGCTCCGTACCCGATTCCGTCGACTGGCCGCGGCCACCGCGGTCGCGGTCGTCGGCCTCGGCGCGCTCGCCGCGTGCGGTGACGGCGGCGGCGACGAGGCCACGTCCGGCCCGGTCAAGCTGCGTTTCCTGAGCCTCGCCTGGCAGAAGGAGTCGCTGCAGGTCAACAAGGACCTCGTCGCCAAGTGGAACACCGAGCACCCCGACATCCAGGTCGAGTACGTCCAGGGTGACTGGAACTCGGTGCACGACCAGTTGCTGACCTCCTTCGAGGGCGGCGACGCACCGGACATCGTGCACTACGAGGCGTCCTCGATCGGCGAGTTCAGCAAGCAGGGCTACCTGGCCGATCTCTCCGGGCTCGTCTCCGACGACCTGAAGGGCCAGATCGACAAGGGCGTCTGGGACACCGCGACGTTCGACGGCAAGGTCGCCGGTGTGCCGTTCCTGCTGGAGTCGCAGGTCGTCATCGCCAACAAGAAGCTGCTCGACGCCGCCGGCGTCGCGGTGCCGCCGGCCGACGGCGGCTGGACCTGGGACGAGTTCCAGGCCAACGCGCAGAAGCTCACCAAGCCCGGCCAGTACGGCGTGGCCTGGGCGTTGAAGTCGCCCACCAACCGGGTGCTCAACCTGGCGCTCAACTACGACGGGAAGTTCTTCTACACCGACGGCGGGCGCACCGAGGTCCGGGTCGGGGACGCGGAGAAGGAGATCCCGAAGCGGATCCACGACATGATCTACGCGACGAAGTCCGCGTCCCCGGAGGCGCTCGGCATGAGCGGCGCGGACACCCTGCCCGGCTTCTTCGGTGGCAAGTACGCCATGCTGCCCGGCTCGGTGTCGCTGCGCCAGCAGATGGTCGAGCAGGCGCCGGCCGGCTTCGAGTGGGTCACCCTGCCGCCGGTCAAGGGACTCTCCACCAAGCAGGCGGCCAACCCGCAGACGCTGTCGGTCTCCGAGGACTCCAAGCACAAGAAGCAGGCCGCGCAGTTCCTCGAGTACTTCCTGAACCCGACCAACATGGCCGCCCTGGCCAAGGGTGACTGGCTGGTTCCGACCGGCAAGCAGGCCAACGAGGAGCTGGTCAAGGTCACCACCGGCAAGCAGGGCTGGGATGTCGCCGCGGACAGCGCCGCGGACCTGACCGTCGCCCCGTTCCAGCAGGCCGACGGCTACCCGGAGTGGAAGACCAAGTACGCCACCCCGGCTCTCCAGCAGTACTTCGCCAACAAGATCACCCTCGATCAGCTCGGCACGCAGCTGGTCGACGGTGGCAAGCAGGTTCTGAGGTAGACATGTCACTCTTGCTCGACACATCGGTCGGCTGCCTGGTCGGCGCCGCGGTCGGAGACGCCCTCGGGGGCGCCACCGAGACGGCACTACCGGAGCAGATTCGCGCACGGTTCGGCGGTTGGGTCGAGGGCATCGTGCCCCCGTACCACGCCGACTGGGCCACCGCGCGACCGCTCGCGCCGTACCACAAGGGCGACGGGCACATCACCGACGACACGTTGATGACCCACGCCCTGGTCCGCGCCTACGCGGCCAAACGCGACCACCTCGACGCGTACGACGTGGTGGAGCTGCTGGTCCCCGACCTGATCGAGCGGGTGGTCTACATACCCGACCTGGAGCGGGAGGGGGTGACCTTCCACCGGCTCGCGGCCGCCGAGCGGTGGCTGGTCACCCGCCTGCACCACGCCCACGCGGACCCACGCGAGGCAGGGGTCGGCAACATCGTCAACTGTGGAGCGGCCATGTACATGGCTCCGGTCGGCATCGTCAACGCGGGCGATCCGGCCGGGGCGTACGCCGAGGCGGTCGAGATCGCCGGGGCGCACCAGCACAGCTACGGGCGGGAGGCCGCCGCCGTCTTCGCGGCGGCGGTCGCCGCGGCGGCCACCCCCGGCGCGGGCGTCGAGGATGTCGTCACCGCGGCGCTGGACCTGGCCCGCGACGGCACCCGGGCGGCCATCGACGCGGTGGTCAAGGAGGCCCGGAGCCACCACGACTGGAAGCAGGCGATCCCGGCGCTGCGCGCCGCGGTCGCCCCCTACGACACGGTGGGGGAGGAGTACCGGAGCCCGAGCCTCGGTGCGCGGCGGCCCAGCCGGCTGCACGCCATCGAGGAGCTACCGGTGGCCATCGGCATGCTGGTGGTGGCCGGCGGCGAGTTCCGCCCGGCGGTGCTCGGCGCGGTCAACTACGGCCGGGACGCCGACTCGACCGCGACCATGGCCGCTGCCATCGCCGGGGCGCTCGGCGGTGCCGCCGCGGTGCCCACGGAGTGGTCCGAGGTGGTCGCGACCGCCTCCCAGACCGACCTGGTGGAGCCGGCCAGGATCCTCGCGGCGGTGGCCGGCGAGGTGTTCGAGCGGGACCGGGCCCGGTTCACCCGGCGTGCGGAGCGCTTCGCCGGCCTGGCCGGTGGCGCCGGTCGGGCCGTGCCGGACGCACCGGACGGGGAGCCGACCCGGTGAGGATCACCTGGGTCCAGCCGGAGGACCTGCTGCCCCACGAGTTGGCGGCCAGCCGGGACGAGGGCCGCGACGTGGCGGCCCTCGCCCGGCGGTGGACGGAGGCCGGCGGCGACCTGACCCCGCCGGTCAGCGGAGCGTCGCCCACCCCGGCCTCGCCCGCGCTGCGGGCGCTCGCGGTCGAACTGCTGGACGCCGCCGACGCGCTGCCCGCCGTCGCCGTCGCCGACGAGCCGGATGATCTGGCCGCGCTCCGGGCCGAATGGCCGGCCGCCTGGTCGCTGCCGACCGACGTGACGTACGACCGGCTGCACGGCGCGTGGCTCGGCCGGGCGGCCGGCTGCCTGCTCGGCAAGCCGGTGGAGAAGATCCCCCGGGAGGGGATCCGGGAGATCCTCACCGCCACCAGCCGGTGGCCGCTGCGCCACTGGTTCACCGCGAAGGGACTGCCGGCCGACGTCGCCGCCCGCTGGCCCTGGAACCGGCGCAGCGCGCCAACCAGCCTCGCCGAGAACATCGACGGCATGCCCGAGGACGACGATCTGAACTACGCGCTGCTGGCCCTGCGGGTGCTGGAGACCCACGGACGGGACTTCACCAGCGCCGACGTGGCGCAGGCGTGGCTGGACTGGCTGCCCGGTGGGCGGGTCTTCACCGCCGAACGGGTGGCGTACCGGAACCTGCTGCTCGGGCTCGCGCCACCGCAGAGCGCCCGCCGGCACAACCCGTTCCGCGAGTGGATCGGCGCGCAGATCCGCACCGACGTGTACGGCTGGGTCAACCCCGGCCGGCCGGACCGGGCCGCCGAGCTGGCCCTGCGGGACGCCACCGTCAGCCACGTCCGGGGTGGCGTGCACGGCGCGCTCTGGGCCGCCGCCCTGGCCGCCGCCGCGCCGGTCGCCGACACCGTCGACGAGGTGCTGGACGCGGCCGAGGCGGTGCTGCCGCCGCGCAGTCGGTTCGCGGCCACGGTGCGCGAGGCGCGCGCCCTCGGCGCGGGCACCGACGACTGGGAACGCGTGGTCGACGAGCTGTACGCCCGCCACGGTCACCTGCACTGGGTGCACGTGCGCAACAACGCCGCGCTGGTGGCCGCCGCGCTGGCGTACGGCCGTGGCGACCTGGAACGGTCCATCACCGCGGTGGTCAGCGGCGGCTGGGACACCGATTCGACCGGCGCGACGGTCGGTGCGGTGACCGGGGCGCTCACCGGGGCATCCGGGCTGCCGGCGCGGTGGGTCGCCCCGCTGCGCAACCGGCTGGCCAGCAGCATCGGCGGTTTCGACGGGATCGGCTTCGACGAGCTGGCCGAGCGGACCCGGGCCCTGGCCCAGGCGGGGAGCGGGTCATGACGCGGCACGGGTGGACGGAAAGGAGCACGGCATGAGCGCGCGCGTGGCGGTGGTGGGCAGCAGCAACCTGGATCTGGTGGTGACCGCGTCGCGGCTGCCCCGCCCCGGCGAGACGGTGCTGGGCGAGAACTTCCGGACCGTGCCGGGCGGCAAGGGCGCCAACCAGGCGGTCGCCGCCGCGCGGGCCGGTGCCGCCTGCGACTTCGTGGGCGCGGTCGGCGACGACGAGTTCGGTACGCAGATGCGGGCCAGCCTGGTCGGCGCGGGGGTGGGCGTCGACGGCCTGCGGACCGTCGCCGGTGCCTCCGGCATCGCGCTGATCGCCGTCGACCGGGACGCGGAGAACTTCATCGTCGTCGCGCCCGGCGCCAACGGCACGTTGACCGAGCTGGACGCCGACGACCGGGCGAGGATCGCCGCGGCGGACGTGCTGCTGCTCCAGCTGGAGGTGCCGCTGGCCGCGGTGCTCCAGGCGGCCGACTGGGCCCGGACGGAGGGCACCACCGTCGTGTTGAACGCCGCACCGGCCGCGGTCCTGCCGACGGAGCTGCTCGACCTGGTCGACGTGCTGGTCGTCAACGAACACGAGGCGGCGGTCGTGGCCGGGGTCTTCTCCGGTGATCCGTCGGTGCTGCTCGACGCCCTGCTGGAGCTGGTGCCCCGGGTGGTGCTGACCCGCGGCGCGCGCGGTGCCGCGTACGCCGACCGGCGCGGTCTGCGCCTGGCGGTCCCCGCCCCGAGCATCGACGCGGTGGACACCACCGCCGCGGGCGACGCCTTCACCGGGGCGCTCGCCGTTGGCTGGGCCGAGCGTGGCGGCGCCACCACCGACGACACCGTCATGGCGAGCCTGCGCTGGGCGTGCGCCGCCGGCGCGGCCTGCGCCCAGCGGCACGGCGCCTCCACCGCCCTGCCCGAGCGGTCCGCCATCGACGCCCTCTACGACGCGACCTACCGAGGTACCCCGTGAGCTTCAACCCGTACGTCCCGCGCCCGATCGACCGGCCGACCGAGGTGCCGCTCGGCGGGCACGCCGACCTGACCACCCTGGACGAGGCGAAGATCTTCGCCGCGCCGACCGAGCCGGCCGACTGGCCGGCCTGGCGGGAGCAGCTCACCCGCTGGCGGGCCGATGCCCGCGAGCGCATCGGCTACAGCGGCGCGCACTACGACGAGATCGCCGGCGACTGCTTCAGCGTCTGCCTGGCGTGGCTCTGGGACGAGGCGCTCTACGACCACGAGCGCGGTGTCTTCACCGTCGACGAGTTCCTCGACGCGGCCGGACGGGACTTCGGCGGCTTCGACGGGGTGGTGCTCTGGCACGCGTACCCGGTCATCGGCCTGGACGACCGCAACCAGTTCGACTGGTACCGGGACGTGCCGGAGCTGCCCGAGGTGGTGCGGGCGTTCCAGGAGCGGGGGGTGCGGGTCTTCATCGACTACAACCCGTGGGACACCGGCAC
The DNA here is from genome assembly GCF_053599855.1 of Micromonospora sp. NPDC005161. Lineage (NCBI taxonomy): Bacteria > Bacillati > Actinomycetota > Actinomycetes > Micromonosporales > Micromonosporaceae > Micromonospora > Micromonospora sp. NPDC005161. The sequence continues at coordinate 5,373 of NZ_JBSFYQ010000065.1, read as the reverse complement.
CCGCCGGGAGCCGGGTAGCGACGCCGAGGAGGTCGCGGCCCTGGCCGGCAAGCTCGGCGTCGACGGGGTCTTCCTGGACACCCTGAAGGAGGGCGCCGGGGAGCTGCGCGCCGCGTTGGACGCCGTCCGCCCCGGCATGGTCCTCGAAGGCGAGAGCCGGGTCCCGCTGGCCCGGATCGCCGACCACGCGATGTCGTGGGCGCAGTGGTTCGCCGACTCCGAGGTCCCCGGAGTGCTGCGGGCGAAGTGGTTCGAGCGGCGGCACGTGCTGCACCACACCCGGCGCTGGCACCGCGACCACCTCGACGAGCTGCACTCCGCGTGGCTCAACGGCGTCGGGCTGCTGGTGTGGGAGAGCGTCTTCGGTGTCTGGGTCGGCTGGAACGTCCGGGACCGGGCGGTGCTGCGCGCGATGCGCCGGGTGCAGACCAGCCACGCCGCGTGGTTGCGCGCCGAGGATTGGGTCCCGCTCGCCGACCATCCCGGCACGGGCCAGGTGTACGCGTCCCGCTGGACGCACGAGGACAAGCCACTGTGGACAGTGGTGAACCGGGGCGCGGACCACGACGGACCGTGGCTGATCACCGAGGCCCGGACCGGCCGGCGCTTCGTGGACCTGATCACCGGCGCCGAGCTGAGCGTCACCGAGACCGGTGACGGGCGGCTGGCGGTGGGCGGCCCGCTGCCCGCCGGCGCCATCGCCGCCGTGGCGGTGACCGACGCCGCCGTGCGGCGGCACGAGCCACCCACCGGCGACCCGTCCTTCCCCGCCCGCGCCGCGGTGCGCGTGCGGACCCCGTGGGCGCCCCGGCAGCACCTGCCGCAAGGCATGGCGGCCGTCGAGGCCGGCCGGCGGGACCTCGTCGTCCGGCACCGGGTACGGGAGACCGGACTGTACGGCGAGGCGCCCTACGTCGACGAGTGGAAGCCACTGCCGCCCCGGCTGCACCACACCGGCACGCTGCGGCGCAGTGTCCGGCTCGGCCGGTACGCCATCGCCACCCACGAGGTCACCCACGGTGAGTACGCCGAGTTCCTGCGGGCCACCGGCTACCGACCGGTGCGCCCCGAGCGGTTCACCGCGGGGCAGGGCCCGGCCGACGCCCCGGTCACCGGGGTGGAGTTGGCCGACGCCCGGGCGTACGCGACGTGGGCCGGGCTGCGGCTGCCCACCGAGGACGAGTGGCAGGTGGCCGCCGAGGCGGGACTGCTCGTGCGCCGGGAACCGCTGGTGTGGAACCTGACCGAGAGCGAGCACTCCGACGGGCGCACCCGGTTCGCCATCCTCAAGGGCGGCGCGGACCACCGGGCGGACGGCTCCGACTGGTACCTCGACGGCGGCCCGCAGCCGGCGGACGTCTCGGTGAAACTGCTGCTGACCGGCGCCGGGCTCACCCGCTCCGACCAGGTGGGCTTCCGCTGCGCCGCGGACCTGGTGCCCGACCCCCCTGCTGTGGCGCCCGACGCGGCGGAGGTGACCCGGTGACCGCGCCCCTGGACGGGATCAAGGTCGTCGACCTGGCCACCCTCTTCGCCGGGCCGCTCGCCGCCGCGTTCCTCGGTGACTTCGGCGCCGACGTCGTCAAGGTGGAGCATCCTGCCAAGCCAGATCCGTCGCGGGGGCACGGCCCGGCCAGGGACGGCGTCGGCCTGTGGTGGAAGGTGCTCGGCCGCAACAAGCGGACCGTCACCCTCAACCTGTCCGATCCGGACGGCGCCGCGCTGCTGCGCCGGCTGGTCGCCGACGCCGACGTGCTGGTGGAGAACTTCCGCCCCGGCACGCTGGAGCGGTGGGGGCTCGGCCCGGCCGAGCTGCACGCGGTCAACCCCCGGCTGGTCATCACCCGGATCAGCGGCTTCGGGCAGATCGGCCCGTACGCCCGCCGGCCCGGCTTCGGCACCCTCGCCGAGGCGATGAGCGGCTTCGCCGCGGCCACCGGGGAACCGGACGGCCCACCGACCCTGCCCCCGTTCGGACTGGCCGACTCGGTGACCGCGCTCGCCGCCGCGTACGCGGTGATGCTGGCCCTGCGGGCCCGGGACGCCACCGGCACCGGGCAGGTGGTGGACCTCGCCATCATCGAGCCGATCATGGCGATGCTCGGCCCGCAGATCACCTGGTACGACCAGCTCGGCTACATCCAGCCCCGGCTGGGCAACCGGTCCAACAACAACGCCCCGCGCAACACGTACCGGTGCGCGGACGGGCGCTGGGTGGCCGTCTCCACGAGCGCGCAGAGCATCGCCGAGCGGGTGCTGCGGCTGGTCGGCCGACCCGAGCTGATCGACGAGCCGTGGTTCGCCACCGGCAGCGGCCGGGCCGCCCACGCCGAGGAACTGGACGCCGCGGTGAGCGCCTGGGTGGCGAAGCGGGACCGCGACGAGGTGGTGGCCGCGTTCGAGGCGGCGCAGGCGGCGGTCGCGCCGGTCTACGACGTCCGGGACATCCTCGCCGACCCGCAGTACGCGGCGCTGGGCACCGTGCGCAGCGTCCCGGACGAGGAGTTGGGCGAGGTACGGATGCAGAACGTGCCGTTCCGGCTCGTCGACACCCCGGGGGAGATCCGGCACGCGGGCCGGCGGCACGGACAGGACACCGACGCGGTCTTCGGCGCGCTCGGCCTGAACGCCGACGACCTGGCCGCGCTGCGCGAGCGGGGAGTGCTCTGATGCTGCTCAGCTGGCTCTACGTGCCCGGCGACCGCCCGGACCGGTTCGCCAAGGCGGTCGCCTCGGGCGCCGACGCGGTCATCCTCGACCTTGAGGACGCCGTGGTGGCCGGGCGCAAGGCGTACGCCCGGGACGCGGTCGCGGAGTTCCTCGCCGAGACGCACCCGGTGCCGGTGCAGGTCCGGGTCAACGAGCTGACCGGGCCGGACGTCGACGCCGACCTGGCCGCGGTCTCCGGTCGGCCGGGGCTGGCCGGGCTGCGGCTGCCGAAGGTGGAGTCGGCCGAGACGGTGGCGGCGCTCGCCGACCGGATCGACGTGCCGCTGCACCCGCTGGTCGAGTCGGCGCTCGGGCTGGAGGCCGCGTACCCGATCGCGTCCGCCCACCCCGCGGTGGCCTCGATCGGTCTCGGCGAGGCCGACCTGCGTTCCGACCTCGGGGTGAGCGACGACGAGGGGCTGCTCTGGGCGCGCGGCCGAGTGGTGGTGGCGGCCCGGGCCGCCGGCCTGGCCCCGCCGGCGATGTCGGTGTTCGCCGACGTCACCGACGTCGCCGGTCTGGCCGCCTCCTGCGCCGTCGGGCGGCGGCTCGGCTTCCTCGGCCGTGCGGCGATCCACCCGCGCCAGCTGCCGGTGATCGTCGAGGCGTTCCGGCCCGCCGACCGGGAGGTGGCCCGCGCCGCGGAGCTGTTGGCCGCTGTGGCCGAGGCGCAGCGACGGGATTCGGGAACGGCGGTGCTGCCCGACGGCCGCTTCGCCGACCGGGCGATGGTCGCCGCCGCCCGGCGCACCGTGGACCTGGCCGCCCGCTACGCCGCCTGACCCGCGCGCCGCCCGTCTGGCCCCGCGGGGTCGAGCCGGTCGAGCCGCGCGAGGTCGGCGGTGCCGCCCCGGACCACGGCCGCGGCCAACGCGATGGTCGCCGGGTGGACACCGCCCCGCTGCTCCGCGGCGGCGATCCGGACCGCCTGCGTCAGGTGCGCACGCAGGTGCCCGGCGAGCAGCCGGTGGAACGCCTTCCCGGTGGCCGACCGCAGCGCGGCCAGCTCGTCGGGGCTGATCATGCCCGGCATGTCGTGGCCCTCGTGCGGGTTGGTCGCCGGCGCACTGGATTCGCCCAGCAGCCGGCGCGACACGACCAGGTCGGCGCGTTGGGTCGCCTCGATCTGCGCGGCCAGGCGCCGCCAGGCCGGGTCGGTGGTCCGGGCCGGCACCAGGTCGAGCACCGGCAGCACCCGTTCGGCCATCGCCACCGTGAGCTGGAGCCAGGCGGTGTCGGTCGGGCTGAACGGTCCGGTCGTACCCGTGGGTGCCGCGACGCTCGGCGGTGCGACTGCCGTCGGCGCATCCGCGGCCGGCGCGGTGGTACCGGGCGGGTCCGATGGCCCGGCAGCGCAGCCGGCGACAAGCAGGACGGCGATGAGCAGCGTGGGCGGCGCGGCGACGACGGCCCGCATCCGACCTCCTTTCCGCGCGGGGTGGGCGGGCCCGGCGCGACCGGGCCCGCCCTCGGGTTGACCGTCTCGACTCAGATCGGTCGACCGTCGTGCCCACACTTGATCACCGGACGGATGCAGTCCTGGACGCGGCGGGCCATCTCCGCCACCGGCCAGGCGTTGAAGAAGTCGCCGTGCATGGTGTAGCCCGGCCCGGAGGCCAACCGGAACTGCGCGGGGTTGCCGTTGACCGGGTACCGCAGCACCTGGCGCAGCTTCGGCACGTGCACCGGGTGCGTCGCCGGGCATGCCTGATTCACCGGGTACGCCATGTGGCTCTTGTGGTCGGGCGAGTCCAGGTCGCGGCCGTTCCAGCACTGCGGGAAGTCCAGGTACGACTCCAGCATCGTCCCGGCCGGGCAGGTGACGAAGTTCTTCGACGGCGGCACCTGCCCCGCGTGCAGACAGGACCAGCGGGCGATGCTCTCGTTCGGCCCGGCCGCCTTGGCATTGCCCGCCACGATCCGCAGCCCCTGCGGGATGGGCTGGGTGGCCGCGACGACGTCGGCGCGGACGCCCTCACCCAGGTAGTAGAACGTGGAGATGGCCGGCTCGACCGGAACGTTGTTGTTGTACAGGGTGGGCACCCAGTACGACGAGACGTCCGTCCGCGGATTGCAGGTGGTCGGAGAGTTGACCAGGTCGGGGAGCGTGGTGTGGGCGTTCGTCACCGTGCTGCCGAAGAAGCTGTGCATGTGCGACGCCCCGGGCAGCCCGGGGAAGATGATCGGGTCGTCCGGCAGCCGGTGGCTGTACGTGCAGTCGGCCGGGAACTCCGCGACCCGGATGACGTTGACGCCCGGGGCGGCGTCGGCCCGGGCCGTGGTGGAGACCATGTACGTGCCGAGTAGCGCCAGCAGGGCACCGATCGCCGTGGCGAGGCGCAGCCGGCGGTGGATGCCGGAGAGGGGTGCGGCCCTGTCCATCTCGTGACTCCTGTCGGGGACGGGTCAGGGACAGCTCCGGCGCCGCCGCCGAAGACATCGGAGTTTCCCTGGCCAGACTGGTGGTGGTCTGTTGAGCCGGGACGGGAGAGAGCGCTCTCACAGATCCAGCCTCACCCTGGAGTCGACGCTTGTCAATACGTTCCGCAGTTGGTGGCAATGACGACGTGAAAGGGCCGGACCCTGGTTGGGGTCCGGCCCTTGTCGTTGTTGGTGGTTGGGTCAGCTGGTGGCGTAGCCGCGGGTGGCGATCCAGTCGGCGAG
>NZ_JBSFYQ010000064.1:0-23730 GCF_053599855.1 Micromonospora sp. NPDC005161 | reverse complement strand
TCCGTTGAGTACTCGGCCTGGCGGCGTTCGGAGTCGTCGACATCCCCGTCGACCACCTTGCGAAGGGCCGCAACGACATCATCGCTGCGCCCCGGTGCACGCACCGACTTCATTCGTGCCCTTCTTTCGTCAATACATGGGCGATGCATTGCGCAGCGGCCCGCGGGAGCCGTCATCCAATGCGGAGTCGGTCGCCTCGTGTAGGCGTTCGATGGTGATCTTCGCGTCGACGACGAAACCTCGCGCACGATCATCGCGGGAAAGGGAGCGGGAGCCCGAATCGGTCCGATGTGGAGTGCCCGCACTCGTTTCCACGTGCTCATCCGACGCGCGTCCATGCCGCCGATCTTGATGACGTCCTTCGGTACGGACCAGTCCGAGCACGGCAGAATCCCGCAACGCCGGTCGTTGCCCGTACCCATGATCGACGCGCACATCCCTGCCGCGCCGCGCCAACTCGAAATCGATCTTGGTTCCGGCTCTCCTTGCCGACCGGACCCGTTGCGACGGGTCCGGTCGGCACGAAGGCGCCTGGTTCTTTCTCAGCCCTTGAGCGCGGAGGCGACCCACTGCGACGGAATGATTTCGGCAAACGGGGGCGTGGTAGGCACCAGGCCGGTCTGCCGGTGGAAGTCCGCCGAGACGTTGTAATTGGCCTCGGTGGGTGTCGGGGCCTCCGGGATCTCCGCCTGGAGGACCGGCACGAGTGCCTGTACCGTCTGGGCGTTCATCGTCTTCTGGTACTGCTGCAGCAGTTCGCTGGCCTTTGCCGGGTCGCCGTTGATGGTCTGCTCGGCCTTGGCGATGGCGCGCAGGAACGCGGCGACGGCCTTGCCCTTTCGGTCAATGACGTCCTGGGTGGTGAAGAGGGCACCGTGGATGACGTCCTTGAGAGCAGGGACGTCACCGCGAGCGGGCGAGATGTAGACACGACCGACACCGGTCGCCACGGCCTGCTGCCCGATCGGCTGGAAGAACGACAGGGCGTCGACCCGGCCGGCCTTAAGCGCACCGATCGCGGCGGACGCGTCGGCGCCGAGGTTGACCAGGGTCGCGTCCCTCTTGGGGTCCAAGTTCGCCTGCTTGAACAGGTAGTTCACCAGCGCCTCGGTGCCGCTGCCCGGCCCGGTCATGCCGATCTTCTTGCCGCGCAGGGCCTGGATCCGCTCGGTCAGCGGCGCGGGGTCGCCGGCGTTCGGGATCCCCGAGCCGGCGATGATGTCGACGTAGTAGGCGTCGACGAGGGAGCCGATCACACGCGCCTCGTTGTTGATCTTGTACAGGTTGAACGCGTCGGTCATCACGCCCCCGGCGACGTCGATGCTGCCGGACTGGACGGCGGCGGCGAGCTTGGCGCCGGTACCGAGCCTGGGCCGTTCTCCCAGGGTGAGCCCTTCGGCCTTGAAGTAGCCCTCGTGTTCGGCGACGAACAGCGGGAAGAACGCGACGGAGTCGCTGATCTGCCCGACGTTGAGGCGCATGGCGTCGGCGCCGGTGGCCGGCTCGCTGCTGCCGCCCTTGTTGGCGCAGCCGGCGGCGAACAGCGCCGCCGAGACGGCGACGATGGCCCCGAGACGGCGTAACAGGGATGTTTTGGTACGGGACATGGCGGACTCTTTCGACTGGGTGGAGAGGTGACGGGACTGCTGCTCGTCTGGGCCGGGCACCGGTTGTCAGACCTCGGTGTCCAGGGGCTTCCAGCGGTTGGCCCGCTTGCCTAGGAGGTTGACGATGGCGTTCAAGACGGCGGCGATGACGCTGAGCACGACGAGGGTGGCGAACACCCCGTCGGTGTCGAACTTCGCGGACGAGTCGCTGATCAGGTATCCGAGGCCGCGGTTGGATGCCACGAGCTCACCGATGACCGCGCCGATCAGCGCGTACGGGATGGAGACCCGCAGTCCGGTCAGCAGACCGGTCATCGAGGCGGGCAGGACGACCTTGAATGCGATGTCCCGGCGGGTGCCGTTCATCAGCCGTACGGCGTCGACCAGCGCGCGGTCGACTTCGTGCACGCCGGCTGCCGTGTTCAGGAAGACCAGGAAGAACACGGTGACGGCGGCGAGCAGCACCTTCATGTCGGTGCCGATGCCGAACCAGACGATGAACAGCGGCGCCAGGGCGACCTTCGGGATGGCGTAGAGCGCCATCAGGAACGGGTCCAGGATGTCCCAGACCACTCGGACGGAGGCGATCAGGTAGGCCAGGGCGGCGCCGGATAGTGCGCCGACCAGGAAGCCGAGCACGATCTCCTGCACGGTGATCCAGGTGTTCGACCACAGCGTGCCGTCGGCGATCCAGTCGCCGAGCCGGGTGGCGATGCCCTTTGGGCTGCTGACGAACTGCGGGTCGAGGACGGGTCCCGACAGTGCCTGCCAGACCACCAGCAGGGCGACGAGCAGGCCGATGCGCCATCCCCAGATCAGCGCCTTGCGGCCGTGTCGCTGGCGCCAGGAGCGCCGGGACGTCTCCCGCAGGGGGCCCGCAGGCCTGGTGGTCGAGCCCACTTGCGGGGTCGTGGTAGCGCTCATCGCGCTCCCTCCTTGAGCGCCGCGGACAGCCGACGGTGCAGTTCGACGAAGTGTGGATCGACTCGGATGTCGTCGGGGTCGCGCGGGCGGGGCAGGTCCACCGGCTGGTCGAGCAGGATCGTTCCGATCGGCCCGAGCACCACGACGCGGTCGGCGAGGATCAGCGCCTCCTCGATGTCGTGGGTGACGAAGACGACGGTGCGCCCGCTGCCGGACCACAGCCGCAGTAGTTCGCCCTGCAGTTCGGTGCGCAGTTGCGCGTCGAGCGCTCCGAACGGCTCGTCGAGCAGCAGCGTCTCCGGGTCGGCACAGAGCATCCGGGCCAGGCTGGCGCGCCGGCGCATGCCACCGGACAGCTCGCGTGGGTAGTGCCGCTCGAAGCCGTCCAAGCCGACGAGCTTGATCAGCTCGGCGGCGACCGCAGCCCGTTCCTTCTTGCTTTCCCCGCGCAGTTCGCGGGGCATCTGCACGTTGCGGGTGACGTCACGCCACGGCATCAGCGTGTCGTGTTGGGTCAGGTAGCCGACCTGCGTGTTGGGTCCGCGCATCGGCTTGCCGCCGTACGTGATCTGCCCGCTGGTCGGCGGGGTCAGCCCTGCGAGGAGGTTGAGCAGGGTCGACTTGCCGCAACCGCTGCGTCCCAGCAGCACCAGGAATGACCCCTGCTCGACGGTCAGGTCGACGTCGCGGAGCGCGATCAGTTCCTCGTCGTCCTTGCGGAAGTGCTTGGACAGTCCCTGCACCTCGATGACGGCGGCGCTCATGCGGTCACCGCCGACGGCGCCGCCGCGACGCGGCGGGTGTTCGTCACTGCCATCACGTGTACCTCGTCCTCGGTGAACCCGGCCTCGAGCAGACGGTCGGCCAGCAGCGCGAGGCCGTCTTCCACGGGGGGGTTGAACGGCTGGCCGAGGTCGGAGGAGAGCAGCGAGTGCTCGGGGCCGACCTGGCGGATGTGGTCGAACAGCGTGTCCCAGCGGACCTTTCCGGTGTACGGGGTGGTGAAGCAGCGTTCCATCAGCGCGCCCCGCTCGGCCAGGTGCCGCTGCACCTGGACCGACAGTCGCTGGGAGGTGAACTCAGGGTGGGTGACGACGATGCGCCGCACCCCGAGGTCGGCGGCCGCGTCGACGACCGTGGTGATTTCGTCACCGGACAGGTGCCCGGTTGCCAGCACCATGTCGTGCTTGGCTATGACGCTCAGCACCTCTCGTAGCGCCGGCACGATCGCGCCGCCGGAGTCGACGACGTCGATCGCCGGGGCCATGATGCCCTGCTCGGCCAGGTCGGCCTGCAGTTGCGCCCACATCGGCGGGGTGGCGCCCTCCGGCTCGCAGGCCTGGCACTCCCGCTGGTTGGCGCAGTCCACGGTGGGCAGCCAGACGATCCGCGCGCCCTGCCGGCCCGCGATCTCCACTGCCACCGGGTTGAGTCCGCCGACCGAGCCGTTCAGCGTGAGAGCGCCGAGCACGTCCACCCCGGGTACGGCGTTCCGCACCACTTCGGCCCGCTCGGCAGTGGGCACGTAATGGGATTTCAGTACGAAGCCCGCCAGGCCGACCTCGGCGAACCGGCGCGCCAACGAGACGTCGTCGATGCGCCGGCGCATCACGTCCGGCGCGACGTGGATGTGTGTGTCGTACGCCCCGGCGACGAGTTCACGGGCTCGGGCCGAGGGGGTGGGATGGTTAGTCACGGAGCCTCCAAGGGGCATCTGGCCCGCGACGTACGCGCCGCGGTGGCTGGTCGAGCTGGGGTGATGGGGATCGCGATTCAGAAGTGGACGAGGTCGGGTCGAGGGCCGCGGTGCTGCGCGCGGGCGGACGTCATCTCGCGTAGGGTGTCGGCGACGTGGGACAGGTGGTAGCGCATCGCGGCCTCGGCGGCGTCCGGGTCAGCCGTCTCGATGGCGTCGACGATCCGGGTGTGCTCGACGAAGGACCGGGCGGACCGTCCGGGAACCAGCACCGTGCGATATTGGAAGCGCACCATCTGCGCCTTGAGCCCGGCGATGAGCCGAGTGGCCGTCTGATGCCGGGACGCCTCGATGATCTTCGCGTGCATCCGGGCGTTGCCGTCCGAGTACGCCAGCAGGTCGCCCGCCTTCAGGCAGGCCGACATCTGCGCGAGCGTCTCGCGCATGAACGCGACCTCCGCCGGCGTGGCATGCAGAGCGGCCTCGCGGGCAGCGAGTGCCTCGAGCGCGCCGCGCGCCTGGGTGATCTCCAGGGCCTCGGTCTCGGTCACCATTCGCACCCGGGCTCCGCGGTTCGGCTCGTGGACCACGAGCCCCTCCTGCTCGAGTCGGGCGAGCACGGTGCGGACCGCGGTGCGGCCCACCCCGAGCGTGACGGCCAGGTCGACCTCGACCAGCCGCTGGTTGGGCATCAGCCGCCCCCTGACGATGTCCTCGCGCAGTCTCGCGTACGCCTCGTCGGCGGCCATCCGCCCGCGGCCATTGCGGCCGACGGTCGTCGGCACCGACTGCGGCGGTGGCATGGCGTCCACGACGGCTCCTTCCATCAGCTTTGGGATCAAGCGGGGAGACGAGGCCCTCAACGGTTCCTGGCCTTCAGCGCCGCATCCAGTCGCCGGTAGACCCGGCGGGCGTTGCGCTCGTAGACCTTCTCCCGGTCGCCCGGCGCCAGGTGCAGCGCGTCCACGTACCGCAGGGTGTCGTCGAAGTGGTGGCCGGTCTGCGGATCGATGCCCCGGACCGCGCCGACCATCTCGGAGCCGAACAGGATGTTGTCGACGCCGATGACGCTGAAGAGCAGGTCGATGCCGGGCTGGTGGTACACGCAGGTGTCGAAGAAGACATTGTTCATGATCGACTCGTTCAGCGCGGGCCGATCGAGCATGTCCGCGAGCCCCCGGAAGCGGCCCCAGTGGTAGGGCACCGCTCCCCCACCGTGCGGGATGACGAACCGCAGGTCTGGGAAGTCCTTGAACAGGTCCGACTGCAGGAACTGCATGAACGCGGTGGTGTCGGCGTTGAGGTAGTGCGACCCGGTGGCGTGGAAGTTTGCGTTGGTCACCGCCGACACGTGCACCATTGCCGGCACCTGCAGCTCCACCATCGCCTCGTAGAACGGGTACCAGCTGCGGTCGGTCAGCGGCGGAGATGTCCAGTGGCCGCCGCTGGCATCGGGGTTGAGGTTGCATCCCACGAACCCGAGCTCCAGCACACAGCGTCGCATCTCCGCGACCGAGTGCGAGATGGGTACTCCGGGTGACTGCGGGAGCTGGCAGACCCCGATGAAGTTGTCCGGGTACAGCTCGACCACGCGCGCGATGAGGTCGTTGGAGACCTGTGCCCAGCGGCTGCTGACGGCCTCGTCACCGAAGTGATGGCCCATGGCCGAGGCACGCGGCGAGAAGATGGTCAGGTCGATCCCGCGCTCGGCCATCAGCCGCAGCTGGCTTCCCTCGATCGTCTCGCGGATCTCGTCGTCCGAGATGGCGGGGTAGGCCGGCGGTTCTTCGCCGGCACCGAAGGCCGCCTGCTGCGCCTCTCGCCACGACGTGTGCGCCTGCGGCGCGGTCGTGTAGTGGCCATGGCAGTCGATGATCACTTGTTCCAGGGCTCCTTGGGATCGGCTGATCGGCAGAATCAGCTCCGTTGCTCCGTTCACCGGCAGGCGATGTGATGCGGAGCCTGATGGCCTCCCGCGCGTCACGGCTCGCGAATTGCCGCTCGGCAACTGTGACCGTAACCACCACGCAACATTGTCGCAATAGCTGTCGAGCAGATTGTCGACAATTTTTCCCACAGCCTCCACAGAGGCCCTATACTCATCCGCGACTGAGGAGGTCCGGATTGGCCAAGACTCCCCGTGAGGGTGGCGTCGCCACGAAACTGGCGGCCGACGCACTGCGCGCCGCGCTGATGAACGGCGATCTCGCGCCCGGACAGCGGCTGGTGGAGGCAGAACTCGCCGAGTCGTTCAACGTCAGCCGCGCCAGTCTCCGCGCAGCGCTGTTCGACCTGGCCGCCGAGGGACTGGTCGAGCGCATCCCGAACCGCGGCGCCCGCGTGCGGGTCGTCTCCGTGGCCGAGGCGGTGGCGATCACCGAGTGCCGCATGGTCATCGAGGGCCTGTGTGCCGCCAAGGCGGCGGAACGGGTCACCGACGAGCAGATCGCCGTACTGACCGATCTCGGCGACCGGATGCAGCGTGCGGTCGCGGACGGCGATCCGATGAAGTACTCGGCGCTCAACCGGGAACTCCACCGCCTCGTACGCGAGTACGCGGCGCAGCCGGTGGCCTCGGGGCTGCTCGACCGGCTCAACGGTCAGCTGGTTCGACACCAGTTCCGGCTCGCGCTGCGCGCCGGTCGCCCGCAGGTCTCCCTCCGGGAGCACCTCGCGATCATCGACGCGATCGCACGCCGCGAACCCGCCGACGCGGAGGTCGCCGCGCGCGCACACCTGACCAGCGTCATCACGGCGCTGCAGCAGGCCGACGCCGAGTAGAGCCGGGCGGACCACCGATCGCCTGGCCGGCATCGGCGGGGCTATCGCCCGCCGTTGTCGCGCAGGTCGAGGAGCAGGTCGCGCGTCGCCGCACTGATCCGCGGCGGGACCCCCAGCTCCTCGAGCTGCTCGGTGGCAGCGGTCATCTCGTCCGCGCGCCGACGGGCGTGCTGGTGGGTCCCGTCAATCAACCTGTCGACGGTGCGCTGGTCGAAGCCGGCAAGCTCGGCGCTGATGTTGTCGCGCAGCCAGTCGGCGCAGCCTGCTGCCTCCGCGGCGGCCAGCGCTTCCACCACCGCCGCGGCCAGCCCCTTGTAAAAGACGCTGCGGAGCAGCTTGCGCGAGATGGCCCCGCCCGCAGGCCCCGGCTGGATCGCTACCTCCGCACCAAAGCCGGACAGGATGGCCGCGTACCGGTCGGCGGCGTCGCCGGCCACCAGCATGGGAGTATGCAGCCCCTTGCCAGGCACCGGCGCCATCAGCGCGACGTCGACGACCGGGATGGGCGCCCCGGCCGCCTCCGCGAGCGCCGCCTTGAGACCCGGCGAAGCGGTGTTGAGGTCGGCCCAGATCGTCCCCGGTCGTAGGGCAGGCAACGCGTTGCGCAGCGCATCCATCGCGTCGTGGGAGCTGTTGACACTGAGCACCAGATCGGCGTCGCGCACCGCGTCGGCCTCGTCGGCCCGCGGGTCGACGCCGTCGGCCGGCGTCACCTTCGGGTCGTAGCCCCGGACGTCGGCGCCGGCCGCTATCAGATCGCGGGCGATCTCCGAACCGGCCTCCCCGAGTCCGAGGACGGCGATGCGGATGGCCGTGCAGGCCTCGGGGTGAGCGGTCTCGTGCAGCGGGGGCATGCTGTCTCCATGTGGTCGATGAACGCAGGAATCACGGGTGGGGAGGAAAACTCAAGCGCGGGGGAAGGCGGTGCCCTCGAAGAGCTTGCGGGCAGTGCGTACGACGCCTGAGCGGACGACCCGCGGTGGGGAGACCCCGGCGTCGACTGTCACGTCCACGAGCAGGTGGCCGGTCGGGTGCTCCACATCTACCTGCGCGCGGTCGGCCGGCCAGCCCGCGGTGAGCTCGTGACCGACCGCGCCCGGCAGCAGCATGCCGGTGACGACGCTGACCGCGGCCAGCACGCCGATCGAGGTGTGCGGCTGGACGGGGATGAACGACCGGGTGCAGACCTGGCCGCCGTCGCGTGCGGCGGCGACCAGCGCCGTCTTCGGTACAGAGGACTGGCCCAGGTCCCCGAGCCCCATGAGTGCACCGGCTTTGATACGGATGGCGTCGATGCGCTCGAGCAGCGCGGCGTCGGCGGCCAACTGCTCGTGCGTCTCCTGACCGGTCAGGCCGAACGACTCGGCCAGCGCCACGACCAGCGGCATGCCGTTGTCGACGCAGGTCACGTCGATACCGTCGATCGAGTCCCGGACATTGGCGGTCGGCAGCAGTCTGCCCGTCGCTGACCCCGCCGTGTCGGTGAAGGCGAGAATGATCGGCGCCGCGGTGCCGGGAACCCCAGCGATCGCAACGTCGCCACGGTACTCGGGACGGCCACCCGGCGTCGGGAAGGTGGCCACCGCGACGCTGTCGGAGTTGACCATCCGGATCCGCACGCTGGTCTCGTGGAGTCCAGCCGGAACCAGTCCGCGCTCGACGGCGAAGGGTCCCACGCCAGCCAGAATGTTGCCGCAGTTCTGCCGGTCGTTGACCGTCGCGGTGTCGACGCCGAGCTGGAGGAACAGGTAGTCGACGTCCGCGTCCGGGCTCGCCGACCGGCTCACGACGGCGACCTTGCTGGTGAGCGAGGTGCTGCCGCCGAGGCCGTCGATCTGGCGCGGATCGGGGGTGCCCATCAACCGCAGCAGCAGATCGTCCCGCTCGGCCGGGTCGGCCGGCAGGTCAGCAGCCTCGAAGTACAGACCGCGGGAGGTGCCGCCGCGCATCATGGTGCAGCGCACCCCGGTGTCGTCGTAGCTCACCGCTCACCCTGGACATACTCGTCGTAGGAGACGTACTCGATGCCGAAGTCCTTGAGCTTGTCGCGTAGCCCGTAGCGGTCCAGGCCCAGCTGGCCCTGCTCGAAGGCGGCGCGGCTGGCGGCCTCCTTGTCCAACCGGGCCTGCGCGGCGGTCAGCGCCCGGGGCACGTCGCCCCTGGGTACGACCATGACGCCGTCGTCGTCCGCGACGATCACGTCGCCGGGATGCACGGTCTGCCCTCCGAGGACGATCGGTACGTTCACCGAGCCGGCCGTGGCCTTGACCGAGCCCTGCGCGCTGACCGCCCGCGACCATGCCGGAAACCCCATCTCACGCAGCTCCGCGACGTCGCGCACACCGCTGGCGAGCACCACTCCACGGACACCGCGCTTGGCCAAGGCGGTGGCGAACAGCTCACCGAACAGTCCGTCGGTGGAGGGCGAGTTGGTCGCGACCACCAGAACGTCACCGGGCCGACACTGCTCCACCGCGACGTGGATCATCAGGTTGTCCCCGGGCCAGCACAGGGCGGTGACGGCGGTACCGCCGACGCGCGCGCCCGGCCACGCGGGCCGGAACTCGGGACTCAGATAACCGACACGGCCCAGCGCCTCGTGCACGGTGGCGACACCGTACCCGCCCAGACGCTCCGCGTCGCCGACGTCGGCGCGCGGTGGATCGGTGACGACGACAGTCCTCATGCGAGGGTCTCCTTCTCCAGTAGGAACATCAGGCGCTCTTCTCGCTCCGGGCGACGACCACGCTGCTCAGGTGGATCCGGGCCGCCGCCTCCGCAGACTCCGGATCCCGCCGTGGTTGCCTCCAGGACGGCCGTGAGGCCGGCCAGCGAGACCTGCGGCCGCCCGGGCCGCAGCGACAGCCGGAACTGGTGGAGGACGATCTGCGCCTGGAGGCGCTCGATGAGCGCGGCCGCCGTGGGCTGGCGCACGGCCTGACGGATCAGCCGGTGCAACTCCTGGATGAGCGCCGAGTTGCGCATCAGTTCGCCCGCCTGCACGGCCTCTCGCATCGGGCCGACATGGGCGCGCCGTTCGGCTACCTCAGCGTCCGTGGCGTGCTGCGCGGCCTTCGCCACGGCCAGGCCCTCAAGCGCCATCCGACACTCGGTGATCGCCACCGCCTTTGCGGCAGAAACCGTGCGCACACGGGCGCCCCGATTGGGGATCCGCTCGACCAACCCTTCGGCCACCAGGGAGTCCAGGGCGAGCCGGACGGCATTGCCGGAGGCACCGAGCAGGCTCACGAGGTCAGCCTCGATTAGCCGCTGACCCGGGACCAGCTCGCCGCTCGTGATCGCTTCGCGCAACCACACCTGGGCCGCCTGCCGGCCGGCGGTCTCGCCGCTGACAGTCGTCTCCACGGCCCTCCCCCAGCAGATCCTGCGTCGACGCTAGGAGGTTGGCGACAGGATTGTCAACTCTTTTGTTGAAACACCGCACTCCACCGGCTAGACGGTATGAGCAGCCCGGTTGACCGGGCCGGGGCCTCACTCGCAACCTGACGTGGATTGCCGACGAGGAGTGGGCCCCGTCGGTAGTGCCGACATTTGCGGGAGGCCCCGGTGTTCAGTGAGCGTACGAGTGTTGGTCTGGACGTGCACGCGCGGTCGATCGTGGCCTGCGGTCTGGACACGGTGACCGGGCAGGTGATGCGGCGGCGGCTTGTCCCGTCGGCGGAGGCGGTCCTGGACTGGCTGCGGGAGTTGCCGGCGCCGGTGGCGGTGGCGTACGAGGCCGGCCCGACCGGGTTCGACCTGGCCCGGCAGCTGGTCGCGGCCGGGGTGCGGTGCGTGGTCGCGGCGCCGTCGAAGCTGCAGCGGCCAACGGGCGATCGGATCAAGACCGATGCCCGGGATGCGTTGCTGCTGGCCCGGTTGCTGCGGATGGACGAGATCGTGCAGGTCCGGGTTCCCAGCGTCGAACAGGAGGCGGCCCGGGACCTCGTGCGGGCCCGTGAGGATGCCCGGGGTGATCTGATGCGTTGCCGGCACCGGGTGTCCAAGCTGTTGCTGCGCCACGGCATCGTCTACTCCGGTGGTCATCCGTGGAACGGGGTCCACGAGACGTGGCTTCGGGGTCAGCGGTTCGACCAGCGTGGCATCCAGCTCGCGTTCGATGCGGACCTGGAGGCCATGCTGCTCACCTTGGACCGCCGTGACCGCCTCGACAAGGCCATTATCGAGATGGCCGCCAACGGTGAATACGCCGCCATCGTGCGGCGGCTGGGTTGCCTGCGTGGGGTGTCCACGTTGACCGCGTTCGGGCTGGCGGTGGAGGTCGGCGACTGGCATCGGTTCACCGGGGCCACGATCGGCGCTTACCTCGGCCTGGTTCCGACCGAATCGTCGTCCGGGCGGCAACGTTCCCAGGGCTCGATCACCAAGGCTGGCAACACTCACGCCCGGCGGCTGCTCGTCGAGGCCGCCTGGCACCACCGCCGCGACTACCGCAACCCCGGTGCCACGATGCGGGCCCGGTGGAAACTCGCCTCACCCGCGGCCACCGCGCGCGGGAACGCCGGCAATCACCGGCTGCATCAGCGGTGGGAGAACTTCGTCGCCCGGAAGAAGAAGACCGTGATCGCCAACGTCGCCGTCGCTCGCGAGCTGGCCGGATGGTGCTGGTCCCTGGCGGTCCTCGACGACTGACCCAACGCAGCACCCATGAGCAGCCAGGCGGTGCCGGCCGGACGTGGCAGCGCGTGGAGCGAACCCGCGTCAGTACTAAGAGCAGCAACGCTTTGCGGTGCCACGCTCGACTTTCTAGACCAGCGCGACGCTCCAGCCGAACAGCCCGTCCTGCAGGTAACCAATCCGCGTATATCAGTCTGACCGCGCGTCGCAAACGACACGCTCACGACCGACCGCACCGCCTGGCCCACAACGTAGAACAGCGGCCGGAACCCTCTTCTCCGGACGCCATCCCCGCCTTGCCTCTTGACAAACTGCTCTACATATCAGTACTCCAGCCGGGGATCGTGATCATGGCTCGATGAGGGCTTGTCGGGTGTAGTGGCTGGCCTTGGCTCGCGCTTGGTGACGGCGCCGGCGGATGGACCAGAGCAGCGGGTCGTAGCGGCGGCGGGCGCGTTCGATGATCAGGATGTTGAACAGGTGGCGTAGCTCGTTGACGGTCAGCGGGATCAGCCCGACCGGGTGGTAGCGGTGGCGGTGGCCGGCGGTCGCGGCGGCGAGGAAGGCGTGGGCGAGGATCGCGAGGGTGGTCCAGCGGTGCCAGGAGGTCCAGCGGCGGTTCTGGTGCTGGTCCAGGCCGAGTCCGGACGCCTCGCCGGGCCGGCGCGCGTTCTCCGTCCTCCACGAGTTGCGGGTTTGTGAGGCTGTATGGGTCACTCACCCGGACCTCAATCTCATTCACGAGAAGGAACCGGACGGTGGGGAGCGAGTGGAGCGGGGTCGAACCGCGGCAGGAGCCTCCGGTTGAGGGCGGGCCGCCGGAGGTGGTCGTCTTCGAGGTGGCCACCGCGAGGGGTGGGCCGGCGCACAGCTGCGTTACGTCGGCGGGCCGATGCAACGCCCGGGCGAGAGGCCAGACACCGGGAACCGATCCGACTCACCATGAGCTCTACAGATGCGTCCGGTCTCGAGTGGTACCAGAGGACGACGGCACGCTGCGCCGCTTGGTCGCCGATGACACGGTCTGGGACAAGCTTCTAGGGCTGTCGAGGGCGGTGCGGTGGCGTCTTCGCGGGAGACGGGCGCGGCAGCGGGCGATGGCCGCCACCGAGCGGAGGCACCCGAGGATCGGTGACGACCTTGCCCAGGCGTTGGTTAACACCGACACATGATCTTCGGACCACTGCCGCCCGGCGAGACCCCGGGGCGGGATGCAGACTTCCAAGGGGCGACTGACTTACGGTGTGTCGTCGAGGGGGCCGTTGCTCATTCACGATAATGCCGGGGACGGGAGTGATCAGCACGCCCGCGATCCTTCCCCGCACGGTGTCCGCACACCAGCACGGGCATTCGTTGATGCGGATCTTCGCCCGCGCCGCGCCGGCGGTCTTGCACGATGACCTTGGGGGTGAAGATGAGGAGCGTTCACAACCTGGGCGGGCAGTGAGTCCTACCCGGCACCGGGCCACCGGTCCGGTGTTGCGCCGGCCGGTGGTGCCGATGCTCGCCGCGCCCGTCGACCAGGTCCCCGAGGGCCCCCGATGCTACGCGGACCGTCACTGGCCAGTGGACTCCAGTTGGCCGAAGGCCATACTCCACCACGACTCCGGGTCGGTGAACGCGGACGGGTCCACCCTCATCAGGTCGGCGCGGATCGCGGCGGCGCGGGCCGCGCGCTCCCGGCCGCCCGGGTCGTTCTCCATCAATTGCCCGAGGCGGTACAGGAACTCGACGAACGCCGCGAACGTCGCGTTGACCTGCTCGAAGTTCGGCGACTCCAGGTCCAGCAGCGCGACGCTGCCGGTCAGCGTGTCCAGGCAGAACAGCAGGTGGCCGTCCTCGGGGGAACTGCCCAGCACGAGGTAGGTGCGCGGCCCGGCGTCGCCGATCTCGATGCGTAGCTTCGAGAACAGCTCCATGCCTTCGACGGCGACGTCGACAGTGAACAGGATCGGTACGTCCATCGGGAAGGCGCCGTTGGGCGGGAAGATCTCCGGCCGGATCGGGCCGAGGACGTCATCGAACCTGTCGACCGGAAAATGCAGCACGCCGTCGGCGCCCCACAGGCCGACGAGCTGCTCGTAGGTGGCGATCAATCGTCCGGCTCCTCGTCGTCCTCGTCTTCGGCGGTCAGCCCGTGCTCGTCGAGGAACTCCCACCACTCGTCGTCGGGTGCGACATCGACGTACAGGGGGCCGAACACGTAGCCGGCGAGAAAGTACTCGAGGTTCGGCATCAGCTCCTCGAACTCCTCCCGGGCGTAGAAGGGGTCGCCGCTGGTCCGCGGGAACCACCAGATCGCCCCGGTGTCGCGCCGCAGCAGCAGCGGCTCCCGGTCCAGGTCACCCAGGTAGTACCACTCGGCGGGCTCCTCGGCCACGCCGGTGAACTCAGGCATGCTGCCGAGCATGCCCCGCCGGTAGTCGACGTCGGCGGTGCCCCACAGTTCGAAGTCGCCGGCCCGGACGCCGTCGGCGACCTCTAGCAGCTCGCGGACCGGCTGCGGCACCTCGGCGGGGATCGTGTGGGCCGGCGCGCCCTGGCCGATCTGCGCCCACAGCAAGGTCGCGGGCTGGTCTGCCTCCAGATCGGCGCGCAACTCCACGATGAGTTCCCGCAGGTCGGGGTTCAAGGAATCACCTCTATTCGGATCGGCGTTCCGTCCGGCAGCTTCTGGATCTCCTGCCAGATCTCCCAGCCCATGTCCTGGTTCGTATGGGAGTCCAGAAGCCTCAGATTATCGACGGTGTCCGGACCGCCCAGTTGCGGATCCCAGACATGATCGGCGTCGAGCCGGCGCAGGCGGGCGAGAAGCTTGTTCGCCATGGCTTTGCCCTCCTCGGTGGCTTTGCCGCCCGGCGGCCAGTACTTGGCGAAAATCGCTTGCCGGATGCGTTCGCGGTACGCCTTGGTGAGCTCAGGGTCCTTGTCGAGGGGGTTTGCCTGCTTGAACAGCTTGCCCTCGTCACTGAGCTTCTTCAGCGCGTTGACCTTGCGGTCGAAGGGTCCCTTCTTGTACGACGGCTTGCGCTTGATCTTGAGGACGAATTCAGGCAGGTCGTTGTTGCGGGTCACCGGCGGCGCGGGAATCCGCTTCTTCGGCTTCTTGGCGGCGGCCTCGACCGCCTTGCCGACCAGCTTGCCGACCTTCGCCTTCGGCACGCCGCCGCGTGACTTCGAGCCCTTCGGCTTGGGGCTAGGCATCCATCAGCTCCGAGAGGACCTGGTCGATCAGCAGGCCGACGATCTCCCGCGTGATCATCTGGAAGATCGGGATCTCGGCGAGTGACGCACCGAAGGTGGCGACCGCGGTCGCGATGGCCTGCGCCACCTGGAACGCCAGAATCGCGAGCTGCACGATCACCTGGATCTTCAGGGCCAGCACAATCGCCGCACAGATGATCAGACCGGTGCCCACCAGCATCGCCGCCTGGGCGTAGTCCGGCAGCGTGCCCGGCCCGCTCTCGGCGTCCGTCCACCACCTCTGGAACGCCTGCAACGACTCACCGCTGTGCTGCGACCAGACTGCGGTCGCGGCCGACCCCGCTTGGCCCGCGGTGGTTGCGACGGTGCCGCCGAACTCGATCCAAGCCTGGCCCATCTCGAAGAGCTTCTCCTCGTCGGCCTCGGGCCATGTGTACCCGATCCAACCCAACGCGGTGATCAGCTCACCCGGCAACTGGAGTCCCATGCCGTCAGCCCAGCTGTCCGTGGAGGGCCTGGATCATGCCGGCCGTGTCCTGCTCGGCGGCCTCGTAGTTGTCGGCCATCAGCGTCAGGTCACTGCCCGCCGACCCGATCTCCTCGGCCGCCTCGCCGATGCAGTCGAGCACCCAGGCCGCGACCGCGGTGTACGCGACGCCGATCAACGACCCGATGTCGTCAGCGCCCCACGGCTCGCCGAACCCCTGCATCTGCGACTCGAAACTCTCCAGCTCACCAATGAACCCCTGGGCGACGCCGATCACGGCGTCCCCGCCGGACCGCAGCAACGCCGGATCGACCTCGAAGCCGCTCACCGCGAGCCTCCCCGCGGCATCCGCGTCTGCGCGTCGGTTAGCGCCTGCACGAACGCGCCCAGCCGCGGTACCGCCGTGTCCCGAATTTCCTGCAACTGCTCGGTGAGCTGCGACAGATCCCCGGCCGCCGGCACCGGCGCGGCGGCTCCGCGCATCGCGTCGATCCCCGCGTTCACCGCCTGGATGACGTGGTCGCCGACCTGCCCGGAGCCCAGCCGCATCAGCCGCGGGTCCCGGCTCAGCGCCGCCAACCCGCCGTTCGGGCCGAACTCGGCCTGCACCAGCCCGTTCGCCGATCCGCCGGTCCGCCGGCGGCGCGCGGTCTCCTCATCCTCCGGCTCAGGACTGGCAACCCGCAGCGCACCGACCGTCGCGTCCAGCATGCGGGCGAACTCTCCGCCCGCCGATTGATTCATTGGCATGCGTCCTCCCCGTTTGACCGGAGAATACAACCGAGTCGTCCTTTGTCGATGCCCGCTCAGGCGAGACAGAAGTCGTACCGCATCGCTACGGATCGCGCGTGACCGACTCCGGCGAAGCGTCCGCCGCAGCTTGACGGCTCGGGGGCGACGCGTTGTTTGATCGCCCTTGCGGTGGTCCTGCTTCGGCATTACCGCTCCGCCAGCCCATGACAAGGTTGAAGCCGCCTACGCCTCTGGCGGGTTTGCCCACGCTGGCGGCAGCCCCGCGCCACGACTGGGCGCAGCCGGGCCAGTTGTCTCAGCGCCCCAGGCAGCGCCGGTGTTCGGAAGCAGGAGACAGTGGGGCCCAACGTCCCCTGCTCCCCCTCTGCTCCAAAGGCAAGCCGCAAATACGGCGAAGCCCGTTACCGGCTACTCCGGCAACGGGCTTCTGACCTGCACATACTACGGCGGGCGATACTGAGATCGAACCAGTGACCTCGTCGGGGTGAATGTCGATCTCGCCTGCCGTCACGCTTCAACCGACGCCATCTGATGTCGTCGCGTGCGTCTCGGTCACCATAGAAGGTCGCCCGACGGTGGCTGGCGCACGCGCGGATCGCAGGCCGGTTCCGGCGTGCGGAACCGCGGGCTCGGGTGCGCCAGTACCTGTGCGGGTGGCCGCCGGGCTCTAGCGCAAGAACGGCTGGATCCTCGCCGAGCGGGCGGGTGAGGTGTCACCGGATGGGATGCAGTGGTTGCTGCGGTGGGCGGACTGGGATGTCGAGGCGGTCCGCGATGACGTGCGGGACTACCTGGTCGAGCACCTGGGCGACCCGCGGGGTGTGCTGATCGTCGACACACCGGCTTCCTGAAGAAGGGTGTCCCTCGGCGGGGGTGGCCCGGCAGCTCGCCGCCACCTAAGGGATGTCTCGTAACCCCGCGTCTGTCCGCTGAGGACGATCGGGCAGGATGCCGGGCTGCAGGTGATCACCGCAGCCCACCCTGACTGGATATTCCCGTTCACCGGGCTGCAGCCCGCCCAGTTCCGCAAGCTAGTCCGGCTAGTCGCCGAGGTTGTGGTCAAGGCATCGCCTACGGCCGACCGGGCTGGCAATGGGCACTCGACCTCGCCGACCGGGTGCTGCTGGTGACCGCCTACTGGCGTACGAACCTGACGATGCGCCAGATCGGTCCGCTGTTCGGCGTGTCGCACTCCGCTGCCCCGCATCACCGTAGGTCAGCGCGCTGTTCCGCGTCCGACTGCGGTGAGCACTTCGGCTGCGGTGACCACTTCTCCGACCTGCTCCCAATCTGCGCCCACATGCAAGTGTCGGCTCCGCCGGCCCTGTGGATCTAACGGTTTTTCCGGCCTGACCCGCCAGGCGTTGTGCCTGGTGAGGAGGGTGCCGTGACGACCGCGACACCGAACGACGGGACTGGACGCAAGAAACGACCTCCTCGTTCAACGCGGTCTCCAGGTCAGGTGGCCTTGACGAACGCCTCGGTGACGAGGGGATAGAGCTTGGCGACCATCGCCTGGGACTTCTTGAGGTCCCCGTCGCCGTCGGAGGCGTCCAGGTTGAGCACGTAGGAACCGCGCGCCATCATGATCGTGCACTGGCTGAGAGGGCCGTCGTCCGTCTGCTGGCGCTCGCAGAAGGTCACCACGTCCGGATTCGCCGGTACCCCGGCCGGGCTCCATGGCACGATCGTCGCGGTCCGGCCTTCGCCAGTCCGATACGACCGGCACGTCTGCAACACCGTTCGCAGCTCACCGATCAGCTTGCGGCCGGGCACGGTCAGGTAGCCGACGACGTGCTGGCGGATCCAGATCGGCGACTTCACCCAGCGGCGTTCGCGACCAGCGGAGGCGAGCCGATCCGACGGCAGGATGTCGCGACAGAGCGAACGCAGCCTCCAATCGTCGGAGTTCTCACTGGTGTGCTCCGCAGTCTCCTGGCGAAACGTCGACAGGTCCGCGAGCGCGAGCCGCGCCTGCCGGCCCGCCTCCTCCTTGTTCTTCGGCGCGGGTCGAGGCGGCGGCGGCGCCGGCTTGGCCGTCGGCGAAGCGGGGGCCGCCGCCGCCGCCTGCCACCGCGCCCCGGCCGGCTCCGCGGCGCCACAGGCTGCGAGCCCGCCTACGACCAGCAGCAACAGAATGATCGGCACAACAGGGCGACGCATCGCGGGGCGTTTCCTTCCGTAGGTGGACCGGGCCCGCCCGGGGCCCCCAGTCCACCTGCGTCGCCGCGCCTCGCCGCGTTACTTCAGGCCGGCAGGTAGTCGAAGGTGTCCGGGTCGGCGCCAGGCCGGCCGCGGTCCGACGTCGACGCCAAGGCGTAATCTTCGCGGCGGAGGCCCCGCAGGTACTGCCGTTTTGCGGGGCCTCATCCAACACCGGCGAACCGGATCAGGCGTACCGGGCGCCGTGGCGCTCCATCCGCGCCCGCACCTCGACGGCGTGCTCGGCGGCGATCTCCATGTCGGCGCTGGCCGAGCGCAGCAGCTCGGCAGCAGCCGAACCGGCGCGGCGAGGCGGGGGACCGGGCCGAGACGGCACCCGATCCCCGTCAGCCCGCTAGTTGCGGCGTGACCTCCCCGGCCGCCTCCGCAGCACGAACACGATCCCCCCGATCGAGCTACCCGCGATCGTGGCGATCGCCGGGATCGCTAGTGAGGCGGTGCTGCCCTCTCCGAGCCGCTCGCCAGCACGATCCAGAGCAACGCGCCGATGGAGATCACGGTGATGATCATCAGCGCCATGATCAGGACGTGCTCTGTGCCGCTCGTCGCGGTGGACTGGCGCCCGTCGCTGAGGTGTGGTGATGCCATCGGTGGAGGCAGCCATCCGTGTTTCTCGAACGAACGCCAGGCTGAGTCGAGCGGCGCTGACCACGTGTGCCCGAGAACCAGGTATGTCGTGGCGCACCGGGTGCCCTAGCGCTCCATCCGCGCCCGGACCTCAGCAGCGTGGTTTCTCGGCGATCTCCATGTCGGCGCCGGCCGCGCGCAGCAGCTCCACGGTCGGTCCGCCGATGCCCTGCGGATCAGCCATCGCGACGCCCGCCTGGATGCCGAGCAGCCTGGGGTCGCGAGTGACCGCGTGCACTGCGGCGATGGCGTCGGCGCGGGGCTTCCCCCGGTCGGTGCCGTGACCACCGGCCGGCGACGCCGGACAGCTCCGCGAGCACCAGCCGGTCCCGGGCGGGCAGTGACGGCACATGCACCATCCGACGACCGTACCTAGCCTGCCGGAGCCGAGGTGGCGAGCCTCGGCGCGCCGCTCAGCTCGTGATCGGCGCGCAGCCGGTACGCGCAGGGCCAGTACGCCTGACAGTCGCGGCACCGCCGAGCATCGTCATCGCATTGACGATGCCTGCCGGCGATTGCCAGCCAGTTCTCCATACCCCAATCCATGGGCTACACCTACCCGGGATGCAGCCAGGGCCAACCCTTCCGTGGCTAGGTGCTCACCCCGGACGGGTTCATCTGGCCAGGACAACAACCAGCGTGGCAAGGGCACCGAGCAGCAGGGTGACTCCGCCGAACATGACGTACGGCCACCGCTCACCGGAGCGCTGCGGCTGCGGCCGAAGAGGCTGGGTCGGCAGGTTCCATGCCGGAGGTGCCGCCACCCCGTTTCGGCCGGGCCAGCGCGGCGGGGGGTTGTGCGATGTCGAGTCAGCCATCGTGCAATGCCTCCGCTGGCGCGTGGTGCTGCGCTGTTCGGCTGTCATCCGGGCGGGACTCAAGGGATCGAGCGGTCCCGCTCGGTCGAAAGGTCGCGCACCTCGGCCTTCCAGCATTACAGGCGCTGCCCGTTTGCGCGCCGTTACACCCCCGGCGCGGCGATCATTCGCAAACCTTCCAGGGATGCAGACATGTCCGAGCTCAACCCCGCGCCGGCGCCGTCGCCCCGACCGATCGAGTCGAAGGTGAAGGCCGCGACGGTCGGCGCCGGCGGCAGCGCGGCCGTCATCACCTCGGCCGTGCTGTGGGCGATCGACGGGCTGTGGTTCAACAGCGGCGCCGCGCCGGACGTGCCGCTGCCGCTGGTCGGTGTCGTCGGCCTGGTCGTGACCGGCGTCTGCGCGTTCGTGGCCGGCTACTGGGCGAAGCACACCGCTCGGCCGGACCTCGGCCGCCCCTGATCTCCCCGCAAGACGAAGCGCCCCCGCTGGCTCCGGCCGGTGGGAGCGCTTCCTTCTGTTCGGGCTACTTCACCCGCCAGCGCGGCGGCACAGTCTCGCTCTCTGCCGCGTACTCCACAAAGACCGGCCGCTTCTTCGCGGGTACCGGGAAGGTGATCCAGCCACGAACGCACCGGCCCGGCGCCAACTCCTTCTCACCCCACGGGTACTCCGGGCCGGCGATCTGCAGCTGATCTACCAGACGGTGCTGAACCAGGCTAATTCGGCCACGGACCTGTGCCGGTGGCTGCACGGTCCGACGCTGCGCCGCTTGTGGTCAAGCTTGTGGCCCCCGGCCCGGCTGCGGGCGTATGGCAGGCACGCTTCCCTGAGCTGACCACGCCGCCCCAGGCGCTGGCCGGTTCACCTCCGCCTGGCGGAGATCGGGCTGCGGGTCGCTGCCCGCTACGGGTTCGCGTTGGCCGGCGGGTACGCCGTGCAGGCCCACGGCATCCTGGACCGCCCGAGCGAGGACGTTGACCTGTTCACTGCGTGGGAGCGACGTGGCGAGTTCGCCGCAGCAGTGGACGCCGTCACGCCGCCGCTGTCTGCCTGGTGCTGCTGCTCGGCGGCGCCGTGCTCTCCAGCGGCGGACTCGACGACATCCTCGACCAGGACCAGAACCAGGACCGGCTCGACGCCATCGGCGCGGTCTACCGCCAGGGCGAGAAGGCACGCCAGGCGTTGGAGGACTCCGGAATCACGCTGCCGACGGAGCCGACCTGCGAGGACGCCTTCCACCGCACCGGTGCCGACACCGAGCGCAGCTCGGTGACTCGGCGGACCGGTGACAACAAGGAAGACACGGCGTTCGCCGAGCTGCGCAAGTTGTCGTTCATCAACGGCATCCTCGGCCGGCCGAACAACCTGCCCGCCACCCCGCTGCCCTCGACCCCGGCGGCATCGACGTCGGCGAACTGACCGACCCGCACCCCCTCCGTGAGCAAGTGCGTATGGCTAATCGACGGCTTATTTGCGGATTAAATCCGCCAGAAGCGGCGCCCGAGGATCAGTGGGCGCCGATACTCTTCACCGCGCGGAAGGTCGGGGTCCGAAGGACCGCCGCTCCCGAGCCGCTCGAGGCAGTCGACCGCCAAGGGCAACGACCCCGGCCCTTCCGTCCAAACGTCAGCCGCCGGCGTTTCAGCGGATCGGTTTCGCGGCGTACGCCTTGCGCCGTACCGGCTTCACGCCCGCCGCGACCGCGGATCCTGCCCTGGTCCCCAGCACCGATCGAGCTGAACCCCGGGAACAGGCTCCCGCTCACCTGACTACTGCCGGCCAACGGTGGTTCAGGCCGTGGGTACGGCCGCCTGAATCGCAGCGAGAATGGCCAGGGACTTCGCGGCCAGAGTCGACGTTTGGAGCCCGCGCATCGGTCGTAACCGGTGCTTGAGCTGACTGTGATCGGCCTCGATCGGATTGTTCGCGTGCCGCTCGACATGGTGCCAGGCCGAGGAGATCAGGTCGTCGAAGACGGCGGGGTAGACCGGCGCGGCGTCGGTGACCACCTCGGTAGGCGTCACCTTCAGCACCCGCAGGGCCTTCTGGAAGAACCGCCGGGCCGCGGCGGCGTCACGGCGGGCCGAGACGGGCACGTCGATGACCTGACCGTGCTGGTCGACCGCCCGGTAGACGTACCGCCACACCCCGTTGACCTTCACATACGTCTCGTCGACGAACCACCGATCACCCGGGGCGTAGCGAGCGAACCAGGCGGCGTCGGCCAACAGCGGGGTGAACCGCTGCACCCACCGGAACACGGTGACGTGGTCAATCTCGACACCGCGCTCAGCCAGGACCTCCTCCACGTCACGGTAGGAGAGGTTGTAACGCAGGTACCAGCGGACCGCGACGACGATCACCTCTGCGGGGAACCGGAACCCGGTGAACGCCGACTTCGGCGGCGACCAGGGACGATGACGACTCGACCGCGGCACCCGTCAAGCCTGCCTCGATCCCTCGACACGGGCAACGCAACAGACCCCATCCCGTCGATCAGGGGTCCCATCGGGGGCACAACTCCACACCCCCGATCCCGGCCGCGGTGTAGGTGGTCAGCCACTCCCCGACCTCGTCCATGTCGGTGGTCTGCGGCCTGAGGGTCAGCTGCGCGGGCGCATCCTCGAACAGCTCCGCCAGCCGGGCCCGTCGCTCGAACAGCGGCGCGTTGACCACGACCTGGCCGCCAGCGTCGGCGAGCAGATTCCATAGGATGTACTGCGCCGGGTGTTCCCGCGCCATACATCAGCAGGCTCCGGGCCGGCGGTGATCCGGCGCTGCAGCCGGGCGAAGCTGGTCCGCCCCCGCTCCCACACGATTAGCTTCCCGTCGGGGATCACCCCCTGCGGGAGGGTCTGGCGGATCGCCCGGGTGATGTCCGGGAGGTACGGCTCAGTTTCTTGCCGGCGCGCGACTTGTGAACTGGCGCGAGGGGTCGGAGGTGCGCTGGTCGGTCCGCACCCGGTTCGGGCGCAAGGGGCCAGGATTGTTATCTAAAGATCATCGGGTACAGATCCGGCCGAACCGAGCGCGAGAACGGGTGCGAAGGCAACCGAGATCTGAGCGCGATCGGGGGGTGATGCGCGTGCCCCATCCTGCCGTTGTCGATCAGTCGAGGAGGTGGCCATGGACTGGATCCGAACGAATGTGAGTCCGCTGGCGTTCGTTGCTGTCGCTCTCCTGTTCGCCCTGCCGGTCGCGGAGCTGAAGGGTGAGGCCGAGGAGTGGCGTGTGGCGGTGACCTGGACTGGTTGGGGATTGACCGTCGGTGGCGGGGGTCAGGTTCACCTGGAGACGCTGCTCTGGGATGGCGATCTTGGTCGGTACGTCATGCAGGAGGTGCCGAACGAGGCGCCGCAGATCGGTCCCGAAGAGCCCATTTACCTGCCGGGGCAACCGCTCTTCATGGTCGCCGCGCTGGGTGTCGCGGCCGGCGTGCTTGCCCGGATCCTGGCCAGTGTCAGTTCCCGCCTGGTGGTGTCGGCGGTAGCGGCGTTCGTCGCGGCGGGGGCGCTTGCGCTCGGCCTGCGGGGCGTACTGCGTCGCTTTGATCCGCCACCCTTCGACGAGGCCATGTCCGCCGTACCGGCCGTCGGGTTCTGGCTGACGGTTGGCGTCCTGGCACTGCTCGGCGTCGGCAATGTGATCGTGGGGTACCGGTTGTGGAGGCGTGCCGAAGCAGCGGTAATTGACGGCAACGTGCCGAGATGAGAACAGACAACGCGACCGCTCCCGGCCGATGATCCGAGGTGACCGACGCAGCCGCACGTCCCCGGACGGACAGCGCTTGTAAGCGAGGCATCCGCCCGCAGCGAGGCAGCGAGAAGGCAACAGACGCCTCGATCGAAGCCGACACCGCAAGCCACGAAATGATTAGCCTCGCGCCTTCATGAAGGCTGGCGGTGGTGGCGGGTCGTGAACGTGAAAATGCCCTCTGGGCTGGGATGATGGGACTTGTCGAGGGTCACA
>NZ_JBSFYQ010000063.1:0-24502 GCF_053599855.1 Micromonospora sp. NPDC005161 | reverse complement strand
GAGGAGTCAAGGCAGCGTTAGCGTGGGACACGAAGGCCTCCTGGTTGGCGGAGCGGTTCCTCGACAGCTCCACTCCACAACCGGAGGCCTTCACCCACCTACGACATCAGATCGTGTCGTCACACAACCTCGACCAACCTCCCTGGACAGCACATCTAGACCGTGTTCGGCTCGCCTAACTCTTGCGTGTGGTCAGTGCTGTCCACAGGAGCACGGCTGCGGCCGCGGCGACGGTGGAGACGACCCCGACGGCCCCGGTGGCCCAGCGGGGGTGTCGCCGACGCCTGGTCGACGGCTTGCTCGCCGCTACGGGCTGACCCGAGCCAAGGTCACGGGGAGGTAACTAGGGATGCAAAGCCAGTGAAGACCGTTAACGTCGGTGGCTGACCAGGCGACCCCGTCTGGAGTTAGGTGGAGGATGGATGAACCTTCGGAGGAGGGTGTTGTCGCCCATCGCGGCGGCCGGCGCACTGGCCATCATCACGAGCCTCACGACGGGCGGCTTACCCGCGGTGGCACATGCCGCTCCGGCGTCTGCGGCAGCTGACGCCCCGATCACCCATGAGGAGAACCCACGGGTTCCCGAGGGGGCCGCGTGGACGCAGACGTACTTCCCGTCCTCAGACGGCAGTGGGGTCGAGCTGCACGCCGACGTGCTGCGGCCGGCACACCTGCCGGCGGATGCAAAGACGCCAGTGATCCTCTCGGTGGGCCCGTATTTCTCGCATGCGGGGGAGACTTCTCCTGCGGGGTGGGATCGGGTTGGGCCATCGGCGCGCTTTCAGGACTTCATCGACGGCGCGGGGCTCATGGAGCGTGGATACACCGTCGTGATGGTCGACCTGCGCGGCTTCGGCGGCAGCACGGGGTGCCTGGACTTCCTCGGCCCGGGGGAGCAGGCCGATATCAAGTCGGCCGTCGAGTGGGCAGCGAGCCAGCCGTGGTCGACCGGCAAGGTCGGCATGTACGGCAAGTCGTACGACGCCAACACCGGGCTGGCGGCCAACGTCCTCAAGCTCAAGCCGCTGCGGGCGATCGTTGCCCAGGAGCCGACGTGGAATAGGTACAACTACCTGTTCAGCAACGGAGTGCCGCGTTCCAACGCGACGAGCAGCCCGCGGAGCTACTACTCGATCGCGACGATGCCGCCGCTGGCGGACGACAGCGACCGCTACAAGGCGAACGCGGAGTACGAAAAGACTCACCCCGAGTGTGAGAGTGACAACCGCACCAACACCCAGAACCCCGACCCGAAGTCGTCGTTCTGGCGTGCCCGTGACTTCGCCTCCCGTGCCGCCGGCTCTTCAACGCCGCTGTTCGTCACGTCGGGCTTCATCGAGGACAACACCAAGCCCGAGGACATGCAGAAATACCTGGCCAACCACCATGGTCCGGAACGCGGCTGGCTCGGCCCGTGGGAACACGTGCGCGGCAACGAGACCAACGGCGACGGCCAGCTCAAGATGGGACGGGCGGGCTGGTTCGACGAGGTGATGCGGTTCTATGACCAGCACCTGCGCGGTATCGAACCGTCGGTGACCGACCCGGCGTTCTCCATCGAGGACAGCCTTGGCCACTGGCGCGCGCAGCCGACCTGGCCGGTGATCGACAATTCGTACAAGGTGCGGCTGTCGCCTGGGCAGTACGTCGACAATGGCGGCAACGCCCAGACAGCCGCCCTGCCGAAGACGGCGCCGCAGGCCGCGGGCTGGGACATCGAGTACGCGCCGGAGGCCGGCTCGCCGACGGCTGACCAGACGAGTGCGCTCAGCGCCGACGCGCCCAGCAACAGCTTCTGGACCTTCTCCACGCCCGCGTCGGGGCAGGTGCGGATCACGGGCACGCCGGAGATCACGCTGAAAACCAGGGAACAGGGCAATGTTTGGGTACGACTGTGGGACGTCGCTCCGGACGGTAAGGCGACGATGTTCAACGAGAACGTCGCAGCGCTGGACGGCAGATCGACCTCCTTCGCCTTGAAGGCGACGGATTGGACCTTCGAGCAAGGGCACCAGCTGGGAGTCCAGATCGGAACCATCACCTCAAGGGGCTGGCGGGCCGTTCCCTCGGGTCAGACGATCACGGTCACCGACGCACGGCTCGCCTTGGAGGTGCAGGACCCGCGGTTCGATGCGCCCACCCAGGGTGACCGATCGCCGTACCTGGACCGGTACGTGGCGGCGAACACCATGACGCTCGACAACGTCGGCGCCCCCACCTTCCCGCTCAAGGTTTCAAAGAAGGGATGACCGAGCTGCTGCTGCCTGGCTGACCACCCTCGACGCTGAGGGCGAAGACTCGTATCGAGCCCAATCGTCACGCGCTGCGTAGCCGGCAGCCCAGGAAAGTGGCCAGGCGCGTCGAGCCTGAGTACCGAAGGCCGCATCGGGCATCTGCCTGATGCGGCCTTCGTTGTGCGCGGCTCTTCGGCGCCGCGGCCTTGGTCTTCGTCGGCCGCCGACTCCGCGACCGTGGGGCGCCGCAGCAGCTGACCGAACCCAGGAAACACCCGGTGACAGCTTGCGCTGTCACCGCCGGCAGCGCCCATGAAGGCCATCACACCAGGACGCTCCGCGGGCCCGCCATTGGCGATAACGGCTGATCCTCCGCCCCCAGGTCGCCGCTGTTACGGTCAGGCTCGTGGTTCAGGTCGGGAAGCTGCCGCGAGGGCAGCGCATCACACTCGCTGAGCTATCCGGGGTGGCTGGCCGGTACGGGTGCGGCACCGACCGGGACAAGCCGCGCGCCGAGGCTGTCGCCGCCGTGCATGCAGTGACTGCAGACGCGACGCTGCTCGGCATCCAGGCGGGTGTGGCGATGGCCGATCCGACGGGGATCAGCCGTCCGACGGTGAAGCTACTGGAGGCGGCTGGCGCCGACATGCAGGTCGCCGAGCAGCACGCGGCCGAGGTGCGGGCTCGATTGGAGTCCAGGGGCACCCGGTACGACTTCAACAACGCGGTCGAGTAGGGGCCGGTAGCAACCACGATCGCTGAAACGCCCATCCGCAGGATGGGCGCCTTCGCGCCTCGAGCCAGTTCGTCCCGCTTCGGGACGGGCGAGAAGGCCGTTCGTGCGACGGTGCCCACCCGGAGAGTTGATCTTTGTGTCGGTAAGGTGCGATATCGTCTCCGGGCCTAACCATGCTCGCCGTCGTCAGCTACGAGGCGAGCTTCTGAACGGGGACTAGCTTGATCAATATGCGGGTTGCCACCCTCGTCGCGTGCTCGGTACTCTCCCTCGCCGCCTGCGCTGACGCTGACAAGGTGGAGCAGGACACCTCGACGGGTAGCACGAACACGCCGGCGGCCGGGGCGGAGGAAAAGCCTAATGGCTCCCTCTTGGAGTCCGGCTTCGGTCAGAGGGACATCTACGTCTCCCTCATCGCCATGGTGCAGAACACCTCCGACAAGGTGGGTCAGACCGTGACGGTTCAGTTCAACGTCAAGGACGCCACCGGCGAACTGCTCGCGAGCGAGTCGCAGGTCGAGCATTTCTCTCGTGTCGGACAGAAGTTCCCGGTCCAGACCCAGGTGGAAGTACCCAAGGGCAAGAAGGCGGCCAAAATCGAGGCGACGCTGCTCGTCGAGGACAAGGGCGCCTTTTCCTCCGAGCCCTTCCCGGAGATCAAGACCGGTCCTGTGACTGTGAGGAAGTCGGAGTACGGAGACGAATTCGTAGCCAAGGTCGAGGTGATCAACCCGAAGACGGAGCCGATCAAGAGCCCGAAGGTGGACTTCGTCTGCTACGACGCCACGAAGAAGATCGCCGGGGGTGGGTTCACCTTCCCCGACCTGATCCCGCCTTCGGGCAAGGCCCTCGTCGAGGTGGACCTGCTCATGACCGGCAAGCCGGCGTCGTGCGTCGCATACGCCTCGCCTAGTGCGTTGGAGGACTGACAACACGAGCAGAGAGCCCAGCCATGATATTCGATGGCTACGGCAGTGCTGCTTACTGCCGCGCTAGGCGGGATCGGGACAGGGCATCTAGCTGAGGCTGCCCGACTCGAACCTCGGCCATCGGCCGTGTGCGGCGCGAGGAGGGATGGCGTGGCGAGTACGTGTGGGGGCGAGGTCAAGGTCGCCACAACGAGCTCGGGTCTGGCAGGGCAGCCGAAGCAACCCGCGGCACCTTTAACAAGAAGCGGCCCCGGGCCGGAGCTGATGCTCCGGCCCGGGCCTGTGTCGCATCGAGTGAACGAGCATTCGCTCGTAGGGTCACACCCGAGTCAATCAGCTGTCGCTACGGCGATAGCGGCTTACCAGGGTGAGGGCCATGGCGATGGATCCCACGAGTCCAGCGAACGTGAGCAACCAGAGTCCGGTGCCGACACTGACCTGTGTGGCTGCGCTCATCGCCTTCCCGAAGCCCAGGACGTCGTCCTCACCCGACATCTGCTCTCGCATGCTCGTTTCAGTTGCCTGTAGGTCCACGATCTTCCATACGCCTACACCGAGCAGTCCGAGGGCGCCGACAACGGCAAGGGCGGCGAAGACGGGCTGGGGGACGGGCATCTTCTGACCACGCAGGCTCACGCCTCCGTAGAGGACCAGCAGAAGCCCGAGGCCTGCCGTGATCCAACCGTCCGACCCGTCCACGCCAGACATGCTGACCGTGCCCAGAATTGGTGCGCTGATCTTGGCCCAAGGCAGGAATGAGCCGATAACAGCGGCAATGCCGGCGCCCACCACGATCCATTCCCGGACGGGCCGTGAGGCGGCGGACGAGGGCAGAGCGGCATCGTCGGCGGGGTGGTCACCCGACGGCGGTTGGTTGGGCGGCGGCGGCACGGGCGGGGTGGTAGGTTGCGCCATTTCGGTCCCTCTGATGTCGATGCCCTTCCCACCTTTTGAGCCGGGCATGAGGACAGCAATCTAAAACAGCACCGGAGCAAGAACTAGCGGCCGTACGGGTGAGAGAAGGAAACGAAATGCGACGGAACCGATGGCCACAAGGCCAGCGGACCGGAGCATGACAGCCAATCTTTTGTCTCGGGCTGCCGACGAGTCGGCAGAATTGGGTCAACGGCGTGGGGTGTCGGCACCGTGGCGCGGGTGCGAGCCGTTGACGCCTCGCGTGGAAATACCTGTGGACGGCGGTCAGTGTTGGCGTACGGTGCGTTCGGATCGACCGATTCGCGCGGCGATCTCCGCCAGATGCAGATCGGGCTCGCGCGTGTACCAGTAGGCGCCAGCCGCAGCGGTTCCCGTGGGCACGTGATTCCCATTCTCCCGTCGTTCGGCAGATCGTTGCGGTGAGTGGCTGACCGGCGATCGTCAGCCGGGACGGGTCCGGGGACCGCAGGGCTGGCGGCACCACGGGCAGCAACGTGCGAACGCTGTGCTTCCGCTGGCGTGCGTCCGGTTGAGGTGCCGGTTCGACAGGTTCACATTCCGTGCCGCTCAGGATGGAGGGAGGAGCAGCGGTAGCTGACCAGAGGGCATGGCTGCTTCGGCTCGTCGGTGTTCGCCTGCGTCAGCCCCGAGATTCGCGACTGTCTCTTCCGTGGAAGCAAGAACAGATTCTGCCGCCGTTTCGGCCGCACGCAAAAGCGGCTTGTGTCGCGACGGCAGGGACAGTATCAGCCTCCGGATGGTGCGCGGCGGTGGCGAGTGTGGGCGTTGTTGTCGAAGCCGGTGCCGGGATGACCCCAAGCGGGACAGACGGTACGGGCTCGGGCCGAGTGATCGGCGGGGATCCGTGTTCGGGCGAGTGGCGGAGCAACGGCAACAGACTTGGCGTGACCGACGGGAAGGCTTCGCCGCTGACGTTCGTCGCGCTCTTTCCGTAAGGTGGAGAAGCCGGATCGGAGCCCACAATAGCCACCGCGCCGGTTGCGACGTCGGACTTGCTGTTGGCCCTGGTCTACCGACGGCCAGGTGTACTGGGCGCGGCGGCTCCAAGGGCAGCTTGCGGATCTCCTCGTCGGGCAGTCGCCTGACCGTCCAGCCTCCCCGGACAGGGACCAGGTCGAGCGCCCTACCGGACGAGCGACCTGGTCGCCGTCCGGGGAGGCTGGTAGCCCGGTCTTATGCCCGTCAGCGTGGCCGCCCGGCCCGGCCGATGCCGGCCCGAGGTCGCCAGGAGGCCGGGCGGGGTGGCTAGTGCTTTTGCCCGCTCGAGGCTGCGCGCGGCTGCCAGAATTCTTCAGTGGGGATGACGTGCTCCATGCCGGCGTCGGTCAGCCGGCGGTTGAAGGTGGTGAGCAGGTCGTCGGCAGCGGCGTGGTCGCCGAGCGCATCGAGGGCGCGTCTGGCGCGACGGTGCAGGTCTTCGTTGTACGGGTCCACGCGGATCGCGTCTTGCAGCAGGGACAGGGTGCGCCGCGGGTCGGGCTGGGTGGCGGCCAGGGCGGTGTAGGCGTCGATGACGCGCCGGCGTAGGGCTTCTCGTGGCGGGTTGAGCCACGGCCAGTCGTGGCCGGCGGCGAGGTTGCCGGTGTAGGCGTTGATGACGGCCTGCCAGGCGGCGGGGCGTGCGGTCACTGCGGTGGCGGCATGTTCTACCGCAGCGTGGAACCGCCACAGGTCTACCTCAATGTGGTCGCGGCGCAGGCGGTAGCGGTCGCCGGTGTGCTCGATGAGCGGAACGTCGCTGACGGCGGCTACAGCTTTTCTGAGGTCGCTGAGGGTGGTGTAGAGGCGGGCGGTGACGGAGTGTGCGGGAAGGCCGGGCCAGATGGCGGTAGTCAGGTCTCGGCTGTTGGCGCCGCCGGGATGCACGGCGAGGAAGACCAGGGCTAGGCGGGCCGCGGTGCGCCGGATCGTCACCGGCTTGCCGTGGCTCTTCAGCGTGGTGTCGCCGAGGACTTGCAGGTGCAGAGGCTGATTGGTGGTGTGGCGGGGCGTGGCTGGCGCTTGGCCTCGATCGGTCTGCCGTGGGACGCGGGCCCGGGTCGGCGGTGGGTCGGCTGCCGGAGGGAGTCGGTTGTTGTGTCCCGGGTGAGGCTGGGCCTGGCTGATCACTGTGAGCAGGTCGGTGGCAGCCGCCGCGTTGAGAACGCACATTCTTGGCGTTGCCGGCTGCTCCTGGGTGCCGTTGAAGGCGTGACCGGTTGCCGTGATCTCCCAGGTCGCGCCGGGTGGCCAGGCTCCGACGAGAACCGCGACGGCGGTGCCGCCGGTGGCTGCGAGTGCGGCCTTGAGGCGACGTGCGGTGCCGGGCTCCTGCGGCGTGTGGGTGAGCAAGACCCAGGGCCGCTGGCGCACTGGCCCATTCGCCGAGCTGCTGCCCCGTCCAGTGGTGGTGTCAGGAGTCCGATGGTGCGGGTGTTCCTCCAGCACCGTCACTGCTTCCTGAAGTGATGCGGCGACGGTGAGACCCGAAACCGAGTGGATCCGTTGTGCGGAGGGGCCGAGCAGCCTGGTCAGGTCCCCGCTCGTGGTGATGAGCGCCGTCCCTGCGCTGGGGCGGTGCAGGGCGTGCAGCAGGACGGTGACGAGAACGCCGCGAGCAGCATCGTCAGCGGCAACCCCCGTGAGCCCGACGCCCGTTGGCGGCACATCCGCCAGCATTGAGTCCGGCGGCTGTTCCGTGCGCTGATCCGGTGCGGTGAGATCGGATGGACCGGTGCCTTCAGAGGCGGCCAACGCTGCGTGGGCTGCGCTGACGGTCTCTGGCAGCGGGGCGAGGTCGAGGTTGTCGCGTTGCGCCGACCCGGCCTCATGCGGGCGGTAGGCGCGCCGGCGGCGCAGCCACACGAGTGCTGCGGCCCCGGCGACCTGGTCCGCGCTGGCGTGCGGTATCCAGCCACCCGGCACCGTGACCCCGCCTGGGTCGATGGTGACCGTCGTACCGCGCGTCTCGGCGGTACGGGTGGTGGTCGTGTGGTGGTCGACGGTGCCGACCGTCGTCGACGGGATGTCTGCCGGTGGTGCGGGCGTCGTACTGGCGGAGGCGCTGAAGACCGCGGCGCCGGCCATGCCGGTGGCGGTGGCCTGAAGCGGTGTGGGAAGTGGTACCCGGCGCAGCCACCGCATGCCGGCGCGTGTCCTGGCGACCAGTCGGACGAGGAGCGTGCCGGCGAGCAACAGCCAGACCAGCCAGGCGAGGATCGCCAGGGCACCGGTCAGGGTCTGCTCGGTCAGGGGCTGTTCCAGCCACTGCCGCGCCTGCTGCGAGCTCGGCCACCGGCGAAGTGGCCATCCGACGGTGCGCGCCAGCAGCAGCGGCGGGCCGGTCAGCAGGAGGACAAGGAAGAAGCTGGCGCCTATCCGACGCGGCCACCGCATCGCGGGCACCTCCCCCCGCAGGTTGCGGACCCGCCGTCGGCTCGGCTGACGCTGCCGCGCCGGCTCGCGCACGTCGCCCACCGGCAGCCGATGCAGTGGCTCGCGGCGGCCAAGCCGCGGTCCGCGCTCGTCATGGCGGCCCCGTTGCCCTGGGACGGATCAACGGGCATGGGCAGCGGGTGCGGCGGGACGGATGACGCGCGTCCAGAGCCGCGCGGCCCACCAGACGGCGATGGCGATGGCGTAGATGACGCCGAGGATGCCGGCGGCCTGTGAACTGACGATCGCGGCGGTGATCACGGCGAGGGGTGCGGCGAGGATGAGGCGGAACACCAGCGGCGCCACGAGCGCCATGACCACCCCGACGCCGAGAAGCAGGCCACCGACGCGGCCGGCGATGTCGATCCACAGGATGAGGTCGGGCCACCGGTCGGCGGTCAGGGAGTACTGGATCAACGCCATGCCGACGGCGGCGGCGACGACGGAGCCGGTCGGCACGGCCAGCAGCGCCGACCAGCCGCCGTGGGGTGCGCGCCATTGCCGGGCGGCGACGACCGCCATGGCGGCGGCCATCAGCACGGTCGGGGTGATCGGCCAGAGGGCCCATTTGAGGAACGCGC
Source organism: Micromonospora sp. NPDC005161 (assembly GCF_053599855.1). Classification (NCBI taxonomy): domain Bacteria; kingdom Bacillati; phylum Actinomycetota; class Actinomycetes; order Micromonosporales; family Micromonosporaceae; genus Micromonospora; species Micromonospora sp. NPDC005161. The sequence goes on along the minus strand of NZ_JBSFYQ010000063.1, from coordinate 15,651 downwards.
CTACCGGCTGGCCTAGGTACTGGCTGGCAACTACTGCGTAGAGGCCCGCGATCGCGAGGCCGAGGGAGACTGCGGCGAGGATGCCGATGCTGATCTTTCCGCCTTCGGAGCGGGTGTCGGGGGTGGGGCTGTGGGCGGCGGCGAGGGAGCCGAGGATGGTGCCCGCACCGAGGCATGCCAGGAGGGCGAACACGGCGGCCATGGTGAGCTCGCCCCAGTTCAGGGTCACCCAGTAGTGCACGTTCAGCGTGCTGTGCTGCTCTGCGGTCATGAGGCACTGCCAGATCAGGGCCAGGGACGCGAAGCCGGGCACGGCGATGGCGACGGCCCGCCGCACCGGCGGCACCGGCACCTCCACGGCGCTCGCCGTGCTGGGGTTGGCGGCGCCGGCGTCCGCGGCGCCTCGGGCGGCAACGAGCGCCGGCTGCGTGACCACCATCGGAGCGACGCCGGTCTCATCGGCGATGAGCTTCTCCAGTTGCGGCAGGTGCGCGCCGCCGCCGACGCAGTAGACGCCGGCGAGTTCATCGGTGCTGATCTCGGCTGCGGTGACCGCCTCACTGATCAGCTGCGCAGCGCGCTGCAGGACCGGGCGGGCGGCCTCCTCGAGCATGGTGTTGTTCACGATGATGGGTGGCCGGTCGGGAAGCGGCACCGTCACGGCCGGGTGATGCGCCAGGGCTTCCTTCGCGGCTTGAACGCTGGCGGCCACCGTCCACCGCAGTGCGCCATCACCGGCGTCCTCCGGGATGCGGTCGCCGGTGAGGGACGCGGTGAGGGCTTGGTCGATGGCGCTGCCGCCGGCGGCTGGGTCGGCGAGGGTCGCAAGGACCTCGAAGCCGGCAGGGCCACGGCGCAGGACAGTGGCCTCCGCGCCCGCACCCAGATCGCACACAGCGATGAACGACCCCACCCGGCATTGCAGGCCGGTGGCCACCAGGTGCTCGGCGACGGCCACCGGCGCTTCCACCAGGCGTGGCTGTGGAAGACCGGCCCGGTGGGCGGCCTGCCGCATCCAGGTGCGCCGCCGCGGCCCCCATCCCGCCGGCACCACCACCCGCACATCCTGCACCGGGCCGCCGGCGACCCGCTCGGCCTCGGCAGCGACGCGGCGCAATGTTGCGGCCGTCAGGTCGAGAGCGTCAACGACGGTTCCGTCGACGGTGAGCTGGTCGTCGGTGGGGCGGCGCGGTGCCGGGATGAACCGGTTCGGCTGGTCCGCCGCGGCCTGCCAGGCCCGCTGCCCTGTCCACACGTCGCCGTCCGGGGAGAGGTAGACGGCGCTGGGCAGGTGTGGTGCGCCGTCGAAGGACAGTGGCGACCAGCTGCCGTCGGGCCAGGCAAGGACGGCGACGGTGCTGGTGGTGCCGCAGTCGATTGCGAGCCGCGCCTCCCCCGCCCGCATAGGCATAGTCAAACATGAACATCTCGCTTACGTCACCCCGCCGCTACAGGCAGGAATGGGGCCCGTCCGCTCTGGTCCTCGTGACGTCGCATCGGTGAACCTGTGCGCAGGGCGTCCTGACCTTTGCCGTCGGCCTGCGCCGGCCGGTCCTGCGTGGTACGTCAGTTGGATGGAGGTGTTGTTGCGCGGCGGGCCAGGCGAAGGGCACGTCGTCGACGGCGGCGGCGAGTCCGTGGTGTGGGGTGCGTGCCTGTACGAGCGCACCTCGGACATCGGGCGGTCCCGCGGCCGGGATCTGCGCGTGTACCAGCACCGGCCCGCCTGTTGCCAGCCGTACGGGCGCGGCTCGGAGGACCGCTGCGAATGACGTCGACGGGTGGACGGCACAGCATCCTCAACCAGTCAGCCCAGCGACTGGGTTCCTGCCGGACGTGCGCGTCGTCGCCGACCGCGTCAAGGGGGCCGGGTCGGCGGGCTCCACGTGCAGGGGGCACTCCGCTTCGGCGACGGCGGTCGCCACAGGTGGTCCCCGGTCGCCGAGGCCGATGAACCCGATCGGAGGTTGCGCGGTGGTCGTGTTCACGACGCGATGGCGTTCAGTTCGGTCAGCGCGTCCTTGGGAAGGGTCAGCCCAGCAGCGTTGACGTTCTCACGCAGGTGCGTGACGGATGAGGTGCCGGGGATGAGCAGGAGGTTCGGGGAGCGCTGGAGCAGCCACGCCAGCGCGACGGCCATCGGTGTGGTGTCGAGGCGGTTGGCGACGGCGTTGATTTCCTCGGACTGCAGTGGGGAGAAGCCGCCGAGCGGGAAGTAGGGCACGTAGGCGATGCCCTGGGCGGCGAGCGAGTCGATCAGGTCATCGTCGTTGCGGTTGGCGATGTTGTAGAAGTTTTGGACGCATACGATCGGCGCGATGGACTGTGCTTCGGCGATCTGCTCGGCGTTGACGGTGCTGAGACCGAGATGCTTGATCAGTCCGTCCTGCTGCAGCTGCGCGAGCGCGGTGAACGGCTCGGCGATGGGGCCGGGAGTGGGTCGGTCGAGCCCACCGACGCGCAGGTTGACCACGTCGAGTGCGTCCAGCCCGAGATGATCCAGGTTGTCGTGCACGGCCTGGCGCAGCTGCTCGGGAGCCAGCGCCGGAGGCCAGTTCCCCTCGGCGTCCCGCAACGCTCCGACCTTCGTCACGATGTGTAGATCATCAGGGTACGGGTGCAAAGCCTCTCTGATGATCTCGTTGGTGACGTACGGGCCGTAGTAGTCGGCGGTGTCGATGTGGTTGATACCCAGGAGAACGGCCTCGCGCAGCACGGCCACGGCAGCGTCGCGGTCGGCCGGCGGGCCGAACACGTGCGGGCCGGCCAACTGCATCGCGCCGTACCCCATCCGGGTGAACGTCAAATCCTCCGCCAAGGTGAACGTCCCGCCAGGCAGTGGGGTCGATGTCATGAGAGTTCCTCTCCTCGTTGTCGCAGGTCCACGCGCTTCCCGCCGACGCGGGCGCCAAACCGCGGCGCCCGCCAGAGGTGATGGCTAGCGGCGGATGTCAACGAGCGCCCATGGGCCGGCCGCGGGACGTGAGCGGGACTCGCAGGTGGCGCTAGGGAGCCGTCTTCTGACGCGATTCACAGCCGAGGACACCGATTATTCTGCTCCCCTTACACCCCGAAGCCCCTGCGGCGCCCCGCCGGCATCGCCGTGGTCCCACTTCATGTGAGTGGTCGATCGGCGAGGCCGCTACCTCGCCGGACCCTGCTGCGCGGCCTGCTGCACCGCCGCCACCACAACCTGCCCGACACCGACCCGGAACGGATCCTCGCCCTGGTCGAGTCGGGGCGTACCGCCCGGTCGGACGCGGCCGACCTGACCGAGCAGGCCGTCGCCGCAGCGGCCGGACTGAACGCCGAAAAGCCGTCGTACGCGAAGCTGGCCGGGCGGCTGCTCACCGCGCGCCTGGCTCGGGCCGCTGCGCACGGCCCGCCCGGCGCGCGCCGGTCTGACAGGGACCGGCCGGGCCGGGCTAGGCCCTGGTTCGCCACTACTGGTGAGCAGGGCGGCACCCGCTGGCTAAGCAGAAATCGGGCGCCTCGCGGGCTACCTGGCCAGCAGGACGACCACCATCGCCAAGCACCCGAGCAGTAGGGTCACTGCGCCGAACACCGCATAGGGCCACCACTCGCCTGAGCGTTGCGGCTGTTGGGGAAGTGGCTGGGTTGGCAGGTTCCAGACGGCAGGTGCGGCAACGCCGTTGCGGCTGCCCGGCCAGCGCGGCGGTGGGGTACGAGGTGTCGAATTCGCCATAGGGGATGTCTCCCGACGGGCTTGATGGTGCGCTGTTCGGACCAGGTGCCGGGCGAGATCGCGGGGGTGGTGCGGTCCCGCCCGTTCGTCAGGCCGCGCACCCGACCTTTCCATCATTTACAGGCGTCGCGGGAATGTGGGGCGTTACATCTACAGTCGTCCAGCGCTGCCCCCTTCGCCGCCTTCGCCCGCACTCACCGTGCGCGACCTTGGCCGGGTATGGCCAGGAGCGGCAGGGCGTAGTGGTGGGCACAAGTGTTGATCGGTTGCTCCGTTCCGCCGGGGCTGGGGCGTATCAGTCGCACACCACGCCGTCCTTGTTCCGGTCGATGTACCAGGCGTACTCGGGGTCGAGGCCGCGGTAGTACGGGCCGTAGCCGGCGTTGTTGGCTTCTTTGCAGGTGCCGAATCGCGGGTCGGTCGTGGGCGCGGGTGGAGGCTTCGGCTGGGAGCTGGTGGGCGCCGGCCGTGGCGTGGTGCTGTGGGTGGCGGTCGGCTTCGGCCGGGCTGAAGACGGGCTCGGCCGGGCCGCGGACGTGGTCGGGGTAGCTCGTGTCGGTGTGGGCAGTTGCTGGAGGACGTTTGAGTCGGTGGTGGCGGTCGCGCCGCCGTCGGGGGGTGCAGCGGCGGAGGGGCCGTCCTGGGTGGGGCTGTTTCCGGCGGAGGGGCGGCTCGGTTCGTCGTCGTTGGCGGCGATGAAACCTCCCCAGCAGCAGAGACCGAGGAGGACGGAGGCGGCGATCACCAATGGGACCGCCTTTTGCCTGGCTGATGGCGGGGGCTGATAGATGGGTAGTTGTGCGGTGTCACCGTGCGGCGCCTGGTGGGGGTCGGGTGTCATCAGTGGCGGCTTTCTGCCGGTCGAGTAGGAGACGATCTGGTCGGCCAGGGTCCGTGCCTGGCCGACGGACAGCAGTATTTCTTGACTTCCTGTATCGCGAGGACCGTGATGAGGAGCACGGGTGTGGCGCCCGTGGCGGTCGGCGCGGTGAGAACGACCCGCGGCGTCACCGGGTCGGGCGTCGGCGTCGCCGGGGCCGCGCTGTGCGTCATGTGCGTCCAAACTGCTGTGCCTGGGGCGGGCCGGGTCCGTGGATGCGGGCGAAGTGCGTGGGCGGCACCTGCAGCCCGGCCTGCCGGGTCAGGGAAGCGGTGGCAGGTCCGCGAGGGTGGTTGGCCGAGGTGGTCTCTGAACGGTGATGCGCCCGATGGCGACCCGCCAGGAGGCTGCCGCACGATCGGCGGCGTAAGCGACTGCCCGGCCTGCGGCTATGGGGGCGGTGGTGATGTCGTCGGCCATGACGCTCAGGGTCACCTCGCAGGTGCTTGTTTCGATCATGCCGCGAACGGTCGACGCGATGACGCCTTCCCACCGGTGCTGAAGCTGCGTCAGCTGATCGCGCAGATCGTCAATGAATGCCGGCAGCGAGGCGTCCTCGGGTGCGGTGATCAAAAGGATGAGACTGACCTGAAAGACCTGCACGCAGGATTCACCCCTTCCCGCAATGAGAGCGGGCCCGGTCGGCGCCCGCGGCTGCAGGCCCGAGCAGGTCCGACACGCCCTCCCCCAGGTCGGGCTCTGCGCCGCCCCGGGCGGACCCAGTGGCCACGCTCGTACAGCTTCTCGGGCGAAGCGCTGACGGCGGTGGTGATGACCTGCTCGTGAAGGTGCTGCAGGTACCAGTCGAATCTGGGAACGGTCATGGGTACTTCCTCGACGGGGATGCCGGGTCGCGGCACACCGGCGGTGGTGAACGTCGCTGGCCACGCTGGGTGAATCACCGCGTCGGGTAGGTCGCGCAGCGGGAAAGCCACGTGACTTCCTCGTAGGACATGCCGTGCCGGGCTATTTTGCGGCCGGCCGAGTGGAGGCGGTTGCGGGGCAGCATGTCCGCGTGCCAGATCCGCAGGAAAATGCTGCACACGCCGCGCCGTTGCCGAGGCCTCAACCCCGACGATGAGTCCAGTCATCGGGCTTGCCTTCGTTGCGCGCGACCGGGAGGGCAGCGGCCCCACCAACCGCGTTGCTGGGGGCGACGGAGGCGGTAGGGCCGCTGCGTCATCAGCCGGGAACGGGGGGTCGGCGTCCCCGACCGATGGTTTAGGACCAATGACCTACCGCCAGATCGCGGACGGCACCGCCGCGAGAGCCGCGACCGGGGAGTACCCGCCCGAATCCCGGATCCCGTCGTACAGCCAACTGTCCGTGCTCTACCGCGTCTCCATCACGACCGCCCAGCGTGCGGGCATGGTGCTGCACGTCAAGGGCGTCGTCTACGGAGAACCCGGTAAGGGTGTCTTCGTCAAAGGCCACACCCAGTACGGCGGGTCACGCGGGGCGGACGTTACGCCCATTTCGTGGAGCTGCTACGCGAGCCGGGCCGTGGGAGCGTTTTCGCCGACCAACCAAGCGGCCACCTTCGGTAACCGACGCAGGTCATCACGGGCTCGTGATACACCTTCTCGTTGCACCATTTGCATAAACGGGCCGAGTGAATGTCCGCAGGCTCCGGCCCAGCCCACGCCCAGCCAGGCGGACAGGCGCGGTGGGCGGGCCCGCAGTATGAAGAAGCCGCTTCAACGTTCGCGCCCATCAGGACCCCCACCCCAGGACGCTCCGCGGGCCCGCCACTGGCTGTAACGGTTGATCCCCGCCCAGGTCACGGCTGTTACCGTCAGGCTGTGGTTCAGGTCGGGAACTTACCGCGAGAGCAGCGCATCGCACTCGCTGAGCTATCCGGGGTGGCCGGCCGGTATGGCAGCGGCGCCGACCGGGACAAGCCGCGCGCCGAGGCTCTCGCCGCAGTGCTCGCAGTAACCACGAATTCGACGTTGTTGGGGATCCAAGCGGGCGTGGCGATGGCCGACCCGATCGGGATCAGCAGCCCGACCGTCGAGCTCCTGAAGGCGGCCGGCGCCGACATGCACGTCGCCGAGCAGCATGCTGCCCAGGTGCGGGCCCGATTGGAATCCCAGGGCACACGGTACGACCTCGACAACCTGAGGGAGTAGGTCGGCAGCCCAACGGCCCTTGCCACTCCTTCCCCGAGTCCTCCTGCCTGTCGGCATCGCCGATGACTCGAACCCTTTTGCCTCGCGTCGCGGCAGGCCAGCTCGTCCACCAGGTCGTCGAGGCAGGCGCCGCGTCTGTCGTTGGCGGGCGGGCCTGACGCGGACGAACCAGGCTGAGGGGTAGCTGGTTGCGTGAGGCCCGGTGTGGAGTCGGCGCCCTCAGCGTCGGAGGCGCTCTCGGCTACGTCGGTGACGTTGTCGCCGGTGACGGGTGGCGGGTGGCTGGCGGCGGCCAGTACCGGCGGACGGTGCGTTCAGACCGGCCGATTCGCGCGGCGATCTCGGCTGGGTGCAGGTTGGGCTCACGCCGATACCAGTAAGCCACCGCGCTGGCGGTCTCCGGCGGCACGGGTCCCCCGTCGGAGACCGCGCCTTCTGCTGTATCCGTCTCTGTCCTGGGTTCCTTGTCGGGCCTCCGTGGCGGTGGATCCACGCGCTGCGCGTCGTCGAGCCGATCTAGCGGCTGTGGGTTCGCGGATCGCTGGTTCGCTTTGATCGGCCGTCGGGTCCGTGTGCGGGCTGGCGCGGCCTCTGCCCCTGCGGCGCGCTGCTGGGGAGCGAGCGTGCCGGGCTGAGCCGAAGGCTGTCGGGGCACGTGGGTGGGCTCTGTGGCCGGTGGGAATTCGGGCGATGCGATCAGCGCAGGCTGTTGGTCAGGTGTCGCCGCGCGGATCCTGGCGGTGAGCTCGACGAGGCTGACGCTGGCGACGATGACGAGTCCGTCGACGGATATGGGCAGCAGGTATGCGGCGGCGGCTTCGGTCTCCCCGTATCGCGTGGCGACGCCGACGAGGTGCCAGTAGCTCACCCAGGTCGCGATGGCGGCGATGATGGCCGTCGCGATGATCCGGATGGTGCCGAGGGAGCGGCGGTGGTGCGGGACGCGGGAGATCAGTTCGACGGTGAGCAGTAGCGCCAGTGGTGGCCATGCGGCGATGATCTGGCTAATCGGGTTTGATTGGGCGTGCAGGACGTTTGCCGCCACGGAGGCGGCGACGCCGAGGGTGAGCGTGGCCCGTACGGCCCAGCGCAGCCGCCGCAGGTGCGCGCTGGTGTCAGCCGACGCCGTGGCGCTGGCGGTGGTGGTGCTGGTCGGATTGCCGGTGTGCGGTGCGGTGTTCATGCGGACGCTCCGTCTGTGAGGGCGGAGTGTCGTGTCCGTGCGTCGCGGCCGGCGCGGCGCAGGTCGGCGGTGAGCTGGTCGGCTAGGGCGAGGGTGTCGTCGGCGGGTTCGGCGTCGATCTCGGCGAGCCGGCGGGTCAACGTCCGGCGTAGCGCGCGGATGGCGTCGAGGTGGCCGAGTTGCGCGCGGGCGCGCATGACGGCCTGGTACAGCTGTTCGGCGTAGGGGTGCTGGCTGATCGCGGTGTCGAGGACGGCGAGCTGTTCCGTGGGTTGGCCGGCGAGTTCCTCGGCGAGGGCCAGAGCGGCGTCGAGGGCTTCCTGGCGGATCTTCTCCCGGTAGGGCTCGAGCCATTCGTATTCGCGGCCCTCGGCGAGTGGTTGGTAGGTGTCGACGGCGCGGCGCAGCTCCGTGACCCGTTCGGGTTTGGATCCGGCGGCGTCGGCGGCGCGGATCGCTGTGCGCATCCGCCACAGGTCGATGTCGAAGCTTTCGGGGTTGAGTTCGTATCGGCGGTGGGGGTGGGTGAGGTAGGTGCCGGGGCCGCCGTTGTGCCGCAGGACGCCGCGCAGGTCCGAGACGTAGGTGTGCAGCCGGTGCACGGCCTTGCTGGCGGGCGCGTCGGGCAGCAGGTCGTCCAGGATCGCCTCCGTGGACGCGCTGCCATCGCGGACCGCCAGATACACCAGCAGTTCGAGGGACTTCGCGCGCAGGCTGCGCTGCGGGTCGCCGTCGACGATGCCGGGTATCCCGAGCACCCTCACCCCCACCCGTCCGGGTTGCCCCACCAACTCGGCATCGACGTCCCGGCCGGCTGCGGCTGGTGACCGCCCGCCGACGGCAGCCCTCTGGTGGTTGACTGTCGCCGTCGCGTCGTCTGTTGGGCGGGCGTCGCCGCCCTGGCTGGCTGCGGCGCTCAGCTCAACGGGAACCGAGACGTCGGTGATGCCAACGGCACCCGCCGGGGACTGTGTCTTGTAGGTGTCGCCGCTCCGGTCGTGGCCGGCCTCCACGTCCTGCTCGGCGTCGGCGTCCGTGTCAGCCGGTGCGACCACCGGCGTGTCTGTCGGTGTGGCCGCAGCCGCCAGCGAGGTCGGAGTCGCGGCCTGGAGCGGCGGTGGTGCGGGTTCGGTCGGGCGCGGCGGCTGGGGTTGGCCGGTGTGCGACTCGGCGAGGGTGGCCACCAGGTCCGCGGTTTCAGCAGGCGTGAGGATCGCGAGCCGGCCGACGTCGGCGGGATGCCTGCCAGGGCGCTGGCTCTCTCTACCGGCGGGGGTGGTGACGCCGTCGTCGGCCACCATGACGGTGTTGCCGTCGGACCACGGGCCGAGCAGCACCCCGTGGATGTCCAGGCGTTGGCCCTGCGCGAGCAGTGCGGCGACGCGGGCGCGTTCGTGGCGGGTGCTCGCTTCGGCCAGGAGCATGATCGGGGGCTGCGGCTCCTCGTAGGGGTCGGTGTGCCGCAGCTCGGCGACGGTGTTCACCTCGTGCCGGTCGAGCAGCCGGGTGCGGCGCATGGTCTGCGCTTCGAGGATCTGAAGGGCTTCATCGAGCCCGGTGGTGATGGTCAGCCGGGGTGTGCGCGGCAGGTTGACCGCCGCGGGACCGAGCAGCGTGGCCGCGGCCGCGGACGGCATCACCACCTCGGTCCGGGCATCGATGTCGTGCAGGCCGCCGGCGGCCAGGGCGGCGGCGAGGAACCCGCGGGCGGCGGCGTGCGCACCGGGACCGGTGAGTCCGAGTCCGGCGGGCGGCCACAGAGCCGACAGCGGGTTGGCCAGCGACGGCACGACCGGCACGTCGCCGCTTGCTGTGGGTTCGCGGCGGGCATCGGCCTGGTTCGGCTCGTCAGCGCCGGGACGGGTATCGGCGTGCGTGCCATTGCCTTCGTTCTCCGTGGCGGCGCCACTGCCCACGGCGAGGTCGTCGGTGTGCATGTCGACGCCCACCTCGGTGATCGTGTGGGGGGCGTCGCTGGTCGGCGCGTTGGCGTGGCCGGCGGTGAGCCGGCGCAGTCCTCGGCGGATCTGGCCGATCACCGGCGGCATCGGCGCGACGTCGGAATCGGTCGTGCGCGTAGTGGCCGTGGGCGGCCGGGGAATGTAGCGGCGCTGGCGATGCGCCCACACCAGCGCCACTGCGCCCGCGATGGCCAGAGCCAGGCCGATGTCTATCCAACTGCCGCTCGGCAGAGACACGCCGCGCGCGTCCCGATCGTGGGTGGGGGCATCGCTCGCATCGGCGTTGGCGGCAGAGCCGGTCGCGGTGGAGGCGGGTTCCGGGGCGCCGCTGCTCGGCGGTGCGGCCGTCGTGGTCGACGCGGGTGTGTTCGGCGTGACCGTGGTCGGGGCCGAGCTGCCTGGGGCCGGGGTGGGCCTGTTCAGCGAGGGTTGTGGTGCCTTGGCGTCCGGTTGATCGGTCGGCGGTGGCTTAGGCGGCCCCGCATCTCTTGGGGGGCCGTCTGGGCTGGCGTGGGCTGGCAGGTTGAGGGTCCAGCCGGGATAGATCAGGTTCGGGTTGCGCAGCGTCCCACCGACGCCAGGAAAGCGGGCGCCGCGGTTGAGGGCGAAGATGTCCGGCCAGCGGCGGGCGTCGCCCAGGCACCGCTCGGCGATCTCGGACAGCGTGTCCCCACGCTTCACCGTGTAGGTGTCTTCCCGGCCGGCCGCGACACGGGCGAGTTCGGTGCTGCTCGGCGCCACGTGGCTGGCCAGGGTGTGACCGGCCTGCCGCGCGGTGTGGTGCACCGCTTCGTGCGAGTTGTTCATCTCGGCGTTGGCGGGCGCGGCGGCGTGGGCGGGGATGGCACCCGTGCTGGCGCTGACCGCGGTGGCTCCCAGCACGGCCGCGGTCAGTCCCTGCAGCGGTCCCGGCAGGTGCAGCGTGGGTAGCCACCGCAGCGTGCGGGTGACCCGCGTGTAGGCGCGGGCGCCGACGGCGGCGACGAGCAGCGCCCAGATCAGCCAGGCGGCGGTTTGCGCGAGACCGGCGAGGAATCCGGCGGTCAGCGGTTGTCGGACCCAGTCCCGCAGCGCCCCGGTCGATGGCACGTCAGGCGTTGGCCATCCACCGAGGTGGTGGAGCGCGGCCGGAACGGCCGCGACCAGGAGCACGGATGCCAACGTTGTGGCGAAAGAACCCGCTCTGGTTCGCATCACTGCCTCCTGCCTGATTGGTTGCGCCTGGCTGATCTGCGCGTTCACGGGAAATCGCAGGCGTGGAGCTACAGGGGCGACGGACGGTGAGTGGGGGTGCCTGGCCGGTGGGTCGACGGTATGACCACAGGCGGTCGAGGAAGGTGTCGTGAGGGCTGACAGTGCCTCACACGGCCTTACGCGACCTCACATCAGCAGGTCAAAGGCCCGCGCCGCGACCACCAGAGAGAAGTCGACAGCCTCCAGGGGCACTCGCCCATGCCCTTCCCTAGCGAAGTAAGTAAGGAGCTTGGGCTCGCTCCGGTGCTTTCGCCCTCACATGAGGTGGGCGTTACTGTGACGTGATGCCGACCTATTGGTGGGGTGGTGAGCTCCTACCGTTGCCCGACTTGGGGCCGCTTCACCGCGCCGGCGTGGCAGTCCGCCGATGGCCGTTCGTCCTGGCGAGTGTCTGGACGTGCCGCCCGGGCCGCCGCAGCCGCGAGCACGATCAGGTTAGTGGGGGGCTGAGAGGCGACTCAGGTCCGGTCAGCGGACCAGGCATGCATCGCGTGCGCCGGCTCCGGCGTCCGCTGGTTCCCGTGGCCGGGGAATGGGCATGGCATGGCCGATGAGCTGAGCGAGGCCGTCGCCGCGGCGCAGGCCGGTGACGAGGACGCCTTCCGCCTCCTCTACCGCACCCTGCAGCCGAGCCTGCTGCGCTACCTGACCGCGCTGGTGGGCGCCGACGCGGAAGATGTGGCGTCGGAGACCTGGTTGCAGATCTCCCGGGACCTGCCCAGCTTCACCGGCGGCGATTTCCGGGCCTGGGCGGTCACCATCGCACGGAACCGGGCCATGGACCACCTGCGCCGGCAAAGCCGGCGCCCGTCGTTGCCGGTGCCGATGCACGCGCTCAGCGAGCTGGCTGGCGACGCCGACACCGCCGAGCGGGCCGGGGAAACCATCGGCACCGACGCCGCGCTCGCCCTGATCGCCGCGCTGCCACCCCGGGAGGCCGAGGCGGTCCTGCTCCGGGCCGTCATCGGCTTGGACGCCGGGACCGCCGGGCGGGTGCTCGGCCGGCGGCCCGGCGCGGTACGGACCGCCGCGCACCGGGGGCTGCGGCGGCTCGCCGGGCTGATCGAGCGCGATTTCAGCCAGCCGCCGGCCGCACCCGAGAGCAGCACCACACCGCCGCGGCCGCGCGGTGACCGGCGCCGGCAGGCGCCGCACGCCGAACCGGCGGATGGTTGACGTGAGGGGATTCAGGATGCACGGCCGCCGATCCGGCCGCCCCGCCGACTGGGCCGAGGCCGACCGGCTCCTCGACGCCGCGCGCGCCGCAACGTCCACGGAGGGTGCCGTCCGGGCCGACCCGCTCGCCGGGCTGCTCGCCGCAGCGGCCGCCCCGGCGCGCCCGGAGGAGCTGGCCGGGGAGCAGGCGGCGCTGGCGGCCTTCCGGGCGGCCCGCGCTGGCCCGGAGTCCACGCCCGCCCCGGCCCCCGGCCGCTGGCGGTTCACCGCCGGCGCCCTGGCCTGGGTCGCCGCGGTTCTCGCCACCGCGACCGCCGGCGCCGCCTTCGCGGCGGTCACCTTGGACCGCCCGGAGGAGCCGGTCCCGCCGTCCGGTCCGGCGACTCCCGCCCCGACCACCGGCCGCCCCGACGGACCCCCGGCCGGCGGTGGCGCGGCCACCACCGGCGATCCGGGCCGGTCCCCGACCGCCACGTCGGCCCGGCGGAGCCCGAGCAGCGGTCCGGAGGACAGGGCCGGGCTCTGCCGGGCGTACCTGGCCAAGAAGCCGGCCCAGCGGGAGAAGGCGCTGGAGACCCCGGGGTTCCAGCCGCTGGTGGCCGCCGCCGGTGGCGCCGCGCAGGTCGACGCCTACTGCCAGCGCCTGGTCCCGGACACCAAGCCCGCCAGCAAGAACGGGTCCGGTACGAAGAACAGCTCCGGCACCGGGAGCGGGTCCGGCACGGCGAAGAAGCCCGCCGCGACGGCCGAGCCGAGCCGGTCGGCGAAGGTTAAGCCATCCCACCCGGTCACCGACCGGCCCAACGAGACCGGGGTACTGACCGGCCCGCCCCACGCAGCGCCGCCACCCAGCCCCGGCGGGGACCACGACCGTTGAGGCCCGCACGGATGATCAAACTCGGCAGGCCCGGGGGGCGGAACTGAGCGGGTGACCGGCTGACCCTGGCCGATGCCGATCCCGCCGAGGGTGTTTCTCCCGCCCGGCCGTCGGTGTTCGGCTCCGGCAACAGCGGCTCGATCAACGCCCACTGAGCACAAACCGGAGGGGTAACCACGACGAGCGGACATCCGGACACCGAGCCCGGCTGCGGTCGCCGCTGTCACGCCGTCCACATCAGACCATCTCGAACACCCTCATAGGCATCGTGCATTGGCGATATGTGCGTGGGTGGATGCTGCTGGTGGAAGGATGGAATATGTGGGAAATGCCTTGGCTGAAATGACTAAGCCTCAGATCTCGCCGCTTGCCGGCGAGCCGATCGAACGTACCGATGCCGAGCGGCTGGCGGGGGTCCTGAAGGCCCTCGCCGATCCTGCCCGGCTGCGGCTGCTCAGCCTGATCCAGTCGGCCCCCGAGGGCGAGGCGTGCGTCTGTGACCTGACCGCGCTGGTCGGCCTCTCGCAGCCGACGGTCAGTCACCACCTGCGTATCCTTGCCGAGGCCGGCTTGCTGGAGCGGGAGAAGCGCGGTGTGTGGGCCTACTACCGGCTGGTGCCGAGCGCGATCGCCACGATCGCGGATCTGCTGACCCCGCCACGCAAGCGATCAGCGCGGAGAACCCGCTGACGCGTGACAATTTCACCGTGGGAGCGGGTGCGACCTACCTACCTTGTGGCGATGCGAACGGCTCATAAAGGGTCACGACTGAGGATGGACCCAGTGGCGATCACATCGCAGGCGGCCTTCGCCCAGTTCGTTGTGGGGCAGTCCAAGACGCCCGGCAGGACCGCGGCTGGACCGTGGGCGACGTCACCAGGCACACCGGTGTCAGTCGCTCGACCCTGTTCCGCTGGCTCGCCGGCGATTGGCAGCAGTATCCGGAGCTGGCCAAGGTATGCGGCCTATGCGCCGCACTCGACCTGCCCATCGGGGCGGCGATGCGACCGCTCGTGCTGCCTGGCGCCACCCGCCGGGGGCGGCGACCGCAGCGCGGAGGAGGTCGAGGCCGACACCAGCGTTATTCGGCAGCGGATGGCCGACAAATCTGTCCCGAGGCCGAGAAGCATCAGATCCAGAACCCGTACCGGCGGTTGTGGGTTGCGTACGGTCGAGGACGTGGACGTGCTGCTGCGCGGCGGACCGGTTGACGGCGCTGGTGCCCGGCGGCGGGGAGGCCGTCATCTCGCAGGCCTGCCTGTACGAGATCACGCCCGAGTTCGGCCGCCGGCACAGACGCGGCCTGCGCGTGTACCGGCACCGCCCCGACTGCTGCGGGCCGTACGGCCGAGGCGCCGAGGACCGCTGCGAGTGACTTGCCCGTCCGGATGTGCGCAGCATGACGCCACCTCACCCTGCGGGCATTGCCTTCCTGAGCGGATGTCCGGCGAGCGCATCCACGGACCGATCGAAGCGATTCAACCGCACGCCGACGGCGACCACCTTCGACTCCCTCTGCGGACGTACCTCCCAGCCATCCAGTCAGACCCAAGCAGGTCATGTCATGAGCTGTTCGACTCTCATCGCCGGCGCCGAGACGGGCGGCGCCTACACCGTGCGCCGTTGCACTGGGCGGCCACCCCGACCGGGGGCACGATGGGTGCGGCGGTCGCGGGTCGCGGCAGCACCCTCGACGGGGACACGTTGATCGGGATGGCCGACGCGAAAATGTATGCGGGCAAGGCCGAGCGGCGGTCCGCCGCCGCCCCAATTGCTGGTCCAGTCGTGGGAGAGGTGCTGATCCAGCTGATCCACCTGCACAGGACGTCGGTACCTACGACGCGTCGAACCGACACGCGGGGTAGCCTTTACTGACTGGGCTCCGTGGCGTCGTGATGCCTAACGAGCGGGCGATGGGCGCCGTTCGTCGGCTTCCGGTCGGGGTCACCCTCGACCCGGAACGGGGTGCGCAGGCGGGTCATCGCAGCCGAACTTGCGTCAACGGCAGGGTGTGTGGTCGAAAGGCGCATCTGCTCCCGGTGTATCACGGAACAGATTCGAGTCATGCGCGGTTACATCAGTCAAGAACTGCTCCAAGTTTGGCGCGCCAACGCGCGACCCGCTCGCACATGCAAGCCGGGTGCGGAAAATGAGCGGGCGCATCCGGCCGCTCGCCGGGGGCGTTTGGACGCTCGGCCCGTCGAACCCTAACCCAAAAAGCCATCGTGTACGGCCTGGGCCGGGGCGCGGGTAGATTGATCAACCGGTCCGCCGGTTCCGACCACGGCCTGCATCTGATGTCGACCACCACGCGCCGCGACCAATCGGTCAGCGCCATGCAGGGCGACCCCTTCCACGTTCGGAGACTCCCATGGCGGCACGGCGCGCCAGCAAGACACCCCTTGTCACGCCCACCTCCTTCGCTGACCTCGGCGTGCCCGGCCGCCTGGTCGCCGCGCTCGAGCAGGCGGGCATCAGCACG